>CAYWZS010000015.1:0-60189 GCA_964462905.1 uncultured Anaerolineaceae bacterium | reverse complement strand
ATTGGCGAAGGTGTCATATCAGGATCCGACTGCGCAACAACAACCGCAACCCACAACAAAACAACCAACGGCAGGACAACAAGGCGACTCATCGGCGTTTCCGCATCGCTCGCCGCTGGAAAAATGCTGTTAGCATCGGGATATACTCGCCATCAGCGGCGAGGTCTAAACGATCAACCTGAGCGCGACGCAGCAAGTGATCTAGCGATGCCTCGTGTTCTTGTGCAGCTAGGTTGTACTCGCGCATCCAGCGGGCCTGGCGTGTATCCACGCGGACAATATCTCCCGTCTCAGCGTCCTCGACAGCTACCAACCCCACGTCAGCAAATTGTTGTTCCATGGGGTCCTTGGTCACAATTGCAACGACGTCATGCTTTCGATTGAGCGCCATCAACTCACGGGAGACAGCCACATGATCGACCAAAAAATCCGATATCAGAAAGATAATGGCGCGACGTTTGAGGGATCGATTCACCGTTCGCAACGCTAATGTGAGGTCGGTACCCTTTTGAGACGGTTCTGCGGCTAACAACTCACGAATTAGACGTAACACATGCTTCCGCCCCTTACGCGGTGCCACGTACTGTTCCAACTGGTCGCTAAACAGCACCATCCCAACTTTATCATTATTCGAGATTGCAGACAACGCTAGCACCGCCCCCAACTCAGCAGCGACTTCGCGCTTCTGACGAGCCACCGTACCAAAGAGAATCGATGCACTCACATCCAACACCAGCATCACTGTGAGTTCGCGCTCCTCAGTGTACTCTTTGATATATGGTTCACCCATACGAGCCGTGATATTCCACTCTATGTCGCGCACGTCATCGCCAGGTTCGTAGGGCCGCACAGAGTCGAAGGCAATGCCACGTCCCTTGAATGCCGTGTGATAGGCCCCAGCAAAGGCACTCTCCACAATGCGGCGTGTTTTGAGTTCAATCTGCCGGATGCGCCGGAGTGTCTCTGGCGTTATCATCTAAGGTACCTGAACCCGGCTCACGATTCGTTGCACAATCTGTGCGGAAGTTACTTCTTCGGCCTCTGCCTCAAAGGATGGTGTCACACGATGGCGGAGCACATCGGCAATAATCTGTTTCACATCATCCGGCGTCACATAGCCGCGCCCGCGTAGGAAGGCATGTGCCCGCGCTGCCTTTATCGCGAAGATGGTTGCACGTGGTGAAGCACCTATTTCGATCAAAGGCTCTAAATCGCGCATTCCACTTTCGGCAGGGTTACGCGTCGCAAAGATAATATCCAAAACATAGTCTTTAATCTTGTCATCCACGTAAATGGTGTTAATCACCTGCCGCGCTCGCAGTATCACCTCGGGGTCTACGACGGGTTGTGGGGGTTCCGGGCGTTCGCCAGCCATACGGTCGATTATGACCCGTTCCTCTTTACGTGTTGGGTATTTCACGATCACCTTGAGCATAAAGCGGTCGAGTTGCGCCTCTGGTAGCGGGTATGTCCCCTCTTGCTCTACCGGGTTCTGAGTCGCCAACACCATAAATGGCGATTGCAGCGGGTATGTTTGGTCCCCAATCGTGATTTGCTTCTCCTCCATCGCCTCCAACAATGCAGACTGCACCTTGGCGGGCGCACGGTTAATCTCATCCGCCAGGACAATATTGCTGAAAATGGGGCCAGGCTTCGGCACAAACTCATCACGTTGTGGATTGTAGATCTCGGTACCGATGAGATGTGCAGGAAGCAAGTCCGGGGTGAACTGGATACGCTGGAACTGGACATCCAGCGTTGCTGCGAGGGTACGTGCGGCTAACGTCTTCGCAAGACCCGGCACCCCCTCGATCAAAATATGCCCATCAGCGAGGATTGCAATCAACAAGCGATTGATGAGCTTGTCCTGCCCGACCAGTACACGGCGTACTTCTGTCAGAATATCCTGGGTAAAGCGTGCCTCGCGTTGAATGCGCTCGTTGAGTTGTTGGACAGAACTCATGTATTTCCCGTTTCTGGCGACCGTTTACAGCATATAGTTTAACGACAAAAGACAGGAAAAAAAGGATTACCGTTAGTAAGCTGGCACAAATGCCCTCCACCGGGTATATAATTCAACAGAATGTAATCGCTTGGAAGTTATCGCCTGGAGGGTTCGCTTGAGCCACCCAAGAGTACGAAATATCGCGCTGGCACTGGCCTTTACCCTGGTCGTTGCTCTCACGCTGGTTGTTTTCCAGAACACAACAAACGCTACTTCGGAGATTACCTTCAGTGAGCTGGTGCGCCGCGCACAGGGTGGTGATGTCCAGCAGATATTGGTCGTAGGGAACCGCCTTACCATTACATTTCAGGACGAGACGCAAGCAACCACTG
Source organism: uncultured Anaerolineaceae bacterium (assembly GCA_964462905.1). Lineage (GTDB taxonomy): Bacteria > Chloroflexota > Anaerolineae > Aggregatilineales > Phototrophicaceae > DAOTTY01. Next base: position 57,852 of record CAYWZS010000015.1, on the reverse strand, counting down.
TCAAGAGCACTGAAACGGACATCTACCAACAACTCAGCGCCCTGGGGGTTTCGACCGAGCGCCTGAGCGAAATTAGGTGGGAAAACCGCCGTCCCAGCAATGCAGGTAGCATCACCCTGACGATTATCACCACATTGTTGCCGATTCTAGTGATTGGCGGCCTCATCCTGTTCGTGTTCCGGCAGTCACAGGGGGCCAACAACCAGGCAATGTCTTTCGGTAAAAGCCGTGCGCGGATGTTCAACAGCGACCACCCCGCCGTGACTTTCACTGATGTCGCCGGATGCGACGAGGCAAAACAGGAACTTGCAGAAATTGTGGAATTTTTAAAGGAGCCGGGGAAATTCGTGCAGCTTGGCGCACGTATTCCCAAGGGGGTATTGATGGTCGGCCCACCTGGAACAGGGAAGACGCTTTTGTCAAAGGCCGTTGCGGGGGAAGCTGGGGTTCCCTTCTTGAGCATCTCAGGTTCCGAGTTCGTGGAGATGTTTGTTGGCGTGGGTGCTAGCCGGGTACGTGACCTATTTGAGCAGGCAAAACGTCACTCCCCTGCGATCATCTTCGTGGATGAAATAGATGCCGTAGGACGTCAACGCGGCGCGGGCCTTGGGGGTAGCCACGACGAACGAGAACAAACGCTCAACCAAATTCTCGTGGAGATGGACGGCTTCGACACAGACACCAACATTATCGTGATTGCTGCGACCAATCGCCCGGATATTCTGGACCCAGCACTCATGCGGCCCGGACGTTTCGACCGCCGTGTCATCATTGATCGTCCAGACATGCGCGGACGTGAGGCAATTCTTGCAGTACATGTGCGCGGCAAACCGTTGTCGAAAACTGTCGAGTTGCACACACTTGCCCGGGCAACACCGGGGTTTGTGGGTGCAGACCTCGAAAATATGGTTAACGAAGGCGCAATCCTGGCCGCACGCAAAGACAAGAAAGTTATTGAAATGGATGATCTCGAAGAGGCCATAGAACGCGTCAGGCTCGGCCCAGAACGTAAGAGCCGCATCATGAGCAAACAAGAACAACGCATTACCGCTTACCATGAGGCGGGCCATGCTGTTGTCGGCCACTTACTTCCCCATACCGATCCAGTTCACAAGATCACCATTATTCCACGCGGACGCGCCAATGGCATCACAATGAACCTACCAATCGAGGAACTCACGATGGAAACTCGGTCGCGACTCCGGGAACAGATTGTCATGTTACTAGGTGGGCGGGTTGCGGAGGAAGTTGTCTTTGGCGAGATTACTACAGGGGCATCAAATGACATCCAGCGTGTAACAAGCATCGCCAGGGCAATGGTCGCGCAATTCGGCATGAGTAAGAAGCTCGGCCCTGTGATGTACGGCCAGAAAGAGGAAATGGTTTTTCTGGGACGTGAAATCTCCGAGCAACGTGACTACAGTGAGGCCGTAGCTGAGGAGATAGATCAAGAGGTTCGTGGCATTGTTGCGGCGGCTTATCAACAAGCACATGAGCTTATCGTGGCCCAACGGGACAAACTGACAGCGATCGCAGAACGTCTATTGGAAGTTGAGACAATTGACCGATCTGAGTTTATCGCACTCATGGAGGGACGTGCCGTACCAGAGAATAATAGCCCCACCGATGATCGCTCCGCCGCAGTTTCAGAATCTAGCTTGCGCGGAGACGACCCTAAAGATCATCCCAATCTTGGCAACACGGCTCCCAGCCCGGCCTAAGTATCAATCGTTGCCCAGCCTCGCTCCGCGACCAATGCCGCCAAGCCACTGTCTGGGTAAGTGGCGGTTGGGTGATCTGCCAAAGAGAGCAACGGTACATCGGAGAGGCTATCGGCATAAGCAAAAGTCTCATGACTTTCACTTTCTAGGGATAGCCCGCTATCGGCTAGATACCGTTCCAGCGTCGCGACCTTAAGGTGACCTGCACACCCGTCCCCAACGATCCTTCCGGTACAACGGCCTGCCTTATCGAACCCTAACACGGTACCTAAACCTACATCCGCTCCCAGATGGTCTGCGAAAGCCTGGGTCATCTCGGTGAACATACCCGAAATCAGAATCACAGTATCGCCGTTCGCTTTGTGTTGTTTCAGGCGTGCTACAACGTCCGTGTGATAGTTATTGGCAACATATTCACCAGCGATCCACGCAAAAACGGCTAATACCTCGTCACGATGCATACCACATAACATCCACGCCATCTGCCGAATCCAGATTTGGCGGAAGGTCGCGTCAGGGATAAGCTTGGCTTTCTTTGCAAGCCACGGCGGGATTGTCAAAGGGTAGGTCGTATACACGCGTGAACGTGCGATCAGGTCTGTGTGCATGAAACCCCGCCAGGGATTCCCCGCGACCAAGGTTCCCGCCACGTCAAAAAAGGCGAATCGGGTCATTCACAAGACCCCTCAAGCGATTCTTCCATCTGCCAGGATTCCGCCCCACCAGCACGTGTGTAGGTCTGGCAATAGCTCACAACTTCACTCTCCCCCTCCCAGAGCATGTAACGCACATTGGTCTGCATAACAATCGCATCCGTGTTACGGTCTGCCACGAATGGTCGCGAATAGACAATTCCACGCTCGTCTTTCTCCATTATCATCCACACCCGCACCTCGCGATTAGGCAAATCACCTGGCAGGTTAAAGCGAAATTCGCCCCGAATCGCCAATAGCATCACCGACAGCGGAATGAGCAAAATTACGACCCACAGCAGAACACCCCCATAAAATAGCCCACGTTTGACCGCAAGCTCGCGCCGGGTGTACGTGCGTGCGACGGCCTCTGTGCTAGCAGATGATGCCACAGGCTCATGCAGGGTAACTTGGTTCGGTTGATCCGACATCTTTTGTCCTAATCATCTGAAAACTGGATTTGCAACTTGTCTTCACCATCATAGCTGAGATGTGCCGAAAATGCGGGTGTCGTGTCTATCGCGTCCAACACACGCGGCAGGATGTACGGCAAATCCTCTACCATATCGAGCGACAACACCGCACCACGAGGCACCCAGTGTAGGGTTCCCTCATCGTTTTCAGCGGTGATTTCTCGCATCACGCTATATGCCGTGTAGATATACAACACAATGCCAGTTTCCTCACCTGCATCAATGTTATATACTCCACGCAAACGTAAATCAGTGACTTCCAAGCCAGATTCCTCTCGAATCTCGCGGCGTGCGCCCGTTGCGGGGTCCTCATGGCGCTCAATGTGCCCACCCAAACCATTGTATTGGTTCGGAAACACCCGGCGGTGCGGCCCTCGTTTCATAAGTAGCACATCACCCCCATTAAATACGAAACACAGTGTCCGGGGAATCACCAACCAACGCCCTACTGTTGCATCTGCCCCTTGTTGCTTTGCACCCATTACAAAAACCTCCACTATTGCACCAGTTCATGAGACTTGCTAATCTGGCAACAAACTATACCAAAGCCATCCTACGCTCAAGAAGGTTTCGCGATGTCTAAAGCAAGTGCTCCTACACCTGAACTTCGCATTGTTCCCTCGGACGCACCGCAGGCCCATGAAGAACACGACACACAGCGCTCAACACCCTTGATGGAGCGCCTCAAAGTCGCAGATGGAATGACAAACCCTCCGGTTGTGACGCAGACTGAGGACGGGAGCTACGTTATCCTTGATGGCGCTAACCGTTGTTATTCATTTGCGGCGCTTGGCTATCCACACATTCTGGTGCAGGTTGTCTCATACTTTAGTGGGCAAGTCACCCTCGGCACCTGGAATCATGTTGTCAGTCGTTGGAATGTCAACGCGCTATTGGAGCAAATCCGCGAATTGCCAGACATCCAATTACATGAGGGCCAGCACCGCGACGCAATTGCACACCTATACATTCCAAATGGGCCGATCTATGCTCTGCTTGCGCCCGTCCAAACCACACATGAGCGCAACGCCGCCCTACGTGAGTTCGTGCGAATCTACCAGAAGAATGCTGTCCTGAACCGTACCCCGCTCACCGAACCCGAAGATGTGTGGCATCTCTTTTCCGAGGCAAACGCGCTGGTGTTATTTCCGGCTTATGAGCCACATCACATCATTGACGCAGCCCACCATCGTGCCTACCTTCCTCCAGGGATCAGCCGTCACATCGTCCAGGGGCGTGCCCTACAGGTCAACTACCCCATGTCAATTTTGAGGGATATGGAGACATCGCTGGAACAGAAAAATACAGACCTGCAAGACTGGGTCACGCAGAAGCTAATGAACCGTGCCATTCGTTATTACGCCGAAGCCACCTATCAGTTTAGTGAGTAACCCCATGCCTCAAACAGTTAAGGAAGCCCTGGTTGCTGCCAAATTCATCACGGACAACGAGCGGTATCGCCTCGTCAGGTTGCATCCACGTGCCATTACAACAGCAGCGGGTGTTGTTGCAGAAATCGGACAACCATTCTGTGCGCTAATCGTTGACCGCGACGAGGTCACGTTGATGATACCCGATGACGCAGTTGCAGACTTTGCCGAGCGCCTGCGAGATCACAAACTCGGTGAAACCTATCGGTTGATTACAGTTGATGCCGAACTTGCACCAGACCTCATCGGATTTATGGCGGTTCTAAGCCAGGCGTTAGCAGATGCCCGTGTGGGCGTGTTCCCCTATGCAGCCTACACGCGGGATCATATCATGGTGCCAGAACTACAGTTAACACTGGCACTAGAGACGCTCGAACAACTGCAAACGAAATATGGAGCATAAACCAGAATTCACAATGGATATTCAATTTTTTAACGGTAGCCACCACGACCCACAACCGCGTGAGAACGTCACAGTTGAGGACGTGCGGATCACACCTTACCCCGAAGGCACACGCATTCATGTAGAGGTTGATGTCACGCCTTTCCGTGAGCGCCCGAATTTGTTACTCGCGATCCACGATGAGAGCGACAAAGTCGTCAGCGAGTTGAACATCATCGAAACAATGCACTTCAACATGGAATTTACGATGCACCTACGCGGCGTTGATAAGCCAGAAGGGGCATACTCACTCACGGTGGAGCTGTTCTATGAGAAGCGCAATCCACCCCAGGCACGTGTGGTTACGGGATTCACCGTACCTAGCGAGGCCGAGGTATAATCGTGCGCCTGTGGCTGACGCGGGAACAGGCCCGTGCTATCACCGATCATGCCCAACAGGCGTTCCCACATGAGGCTTGTGGCCTGATTGGTGGGCGTAAAGGGAACGCGACAGCCGTTTTTCCCATGACGAATGTCAGCAATAACCCGCGCACGGCCTACCAAATCGAACCTAGTGAGCAGGTCGCAGCAATGATGGCTCTACAAAGGGACCAATTGGACCTGCTAGCCATCTACCACTCACATCCAACCACACGGTCACTCCCCTCTCAAACAGACATTCGTGAGGCCACCTACCCGAACGCAGCGTACCTTATCATCAGTCTTGCTGCTGACACCCCACGCTTGGCCGCGTGGCAAATTCGTCAGGGTGAGGTTACGCCTGTTGACCTTGTTGTTAGCGACACCCCGCCCCCAAAACATCACGATCCAGCCCTGACGACCGGCCAGAAAACTGCTATAGTCGTTGCTGGGATATTGGCGACAGTGTTGCTTATCACTTATTCTATTCTCCTACTACCTCCCCCACCGCCGATTCCAACACCCGGCGGTTAAGAACAACCGGAGTTTCCCATGTCATTTTCGATTCTCATTGCAGGTATCGTCGGTTTTTTTGTCGGCGGTGTGCTGAATGCCCTAGCGGATGACCTGCCCAATGAACGTTCACCTCGCATTCCCCGTTACCCTGATGGTACGCCACGTCCACCATCTACGTGGTTGGGTACCATTGCCTTCCTGAGCGGTCAACGTAGCCCCAACAGCAAACATGAACATCAACTCACATGGCGCTATCCCATGACCGAAATCGCCACAGCGGGGGCGTTTATGCTCACGGTTTATCGGACGATGATCATCAATACAAACGGCGGTGAGATGTTCATCAATGGAACGCAGACCCTATTCTGGCTATTTTATGCCGCAGCCTTTGTGTTAATCGTCGTCATAGACATTGAACATCATCTCATTCTGTTTGTGGTAATTATCCCCTCGACACTCATCGCTGTGTTGGATGCCGCACTTTCTCGTGAGGTGGCCCCCTACCCAATTTGGGCAACAAGCAGTGATCCACTACTATTAGATGCGCTTCTAGGTGGGGCTGTGGGGTTTGGGGTATTTTTCGTCATCTACCTAGGGGGCTTTCTATACGCCCGTGCCTCCTCCGAGATACGAGGCGAAGCATTTGATGATGTTGCATTTGGTTATGGTGATGTAATGCTGAGTATGCTCTGCGGCCTGATCCTGGGCTGGCGGGCGTTAATCTTTGCGATGTTCATCACAGTCTTTCTAGGTGCCCTGGGAGCCGCAATTTTCCTGGTGTGGAACAAAATTCGACGCGGTGATGGTACAATGACCACTGCCCTACCCTACGGTCCTTATATTGTGATTGGAGCAGTGGTCATGCTATTATACTCAGACTGGGTGCGTGAATTCCTGTTACAGGCTGCCTACGGTTGACGCTCAATCAACCCACCACCAAGGCACAAATCGTCGTTATAGATCACTGCGCCCTGTCCTGGTGTGATGTCACGTAGCGCCGCTTCGAAACGAATGTGAACACGGTCAGCATCAAGTGGGGTAACGGTTGCAGCAACCGGCCTGGCCTTGTAGCGAATTTTTACCTGTGCCTCAAATGGGGCTTCCGGGACAGTTCCACTAACCCAATTTACCCGCTTGGCCGTTAACTCGGTACGTCCTAACTCATCTCGAGTGCCGACAAGCAATGCATTTTGACTCACATCCTTACCTAGCACATACAACGGCACATCATGGGTAACACCAAGACCCCGCCGTTGCCCAACGGTATAGTTCGCTAGCCCGGTGTGTTCGCCCAAGATTTCTCCCGTGCGCGTCATAATCGGACCTGCATCCATAATCTGCGGCGCATGGTCACGCAGAAAACGACGATAATCACCATCGCCAAGGAAACACAAATCCTGTGAGTCCTTTTTGCTATGCACTGATAGACCAATGCGCCCGGCAATTTCGCGGACCTGTGTCTTCTCATACTCCCCGATGGGGAATAGTGCGTGTGCGAGTTCCTGCTGCCCCATAACACTCAGGACATAGCTCTGATCTTTACGTGGGTCCAAACCCGACCGAAGCTGATACGCACCTGCTTGATCTTGCGTAATACGCGCATAGTGCCCGGTAGCCAGGTAATCCGCATCCAGGGCCAACGCATTCTGCTGGAGAAAGGTAAAGCGGATCTGACGATTACACTCGATACAAGGGTTTGGTGTGTTACCGAGAGCGTGCTGGTCAATAAAATACTGCACAACTGTATTGCGGAAGGTCGCCTTGGTATCTAGCACATAAAACGGAATACCCAAGTTATCTGCAATCTTGCGAGCGTCGTTCATCTGCTCTGGGGTGCAACAACGGTTGTGTACCCCACCACCAAAAGTCTCCTCCGACCACAAACGCATCATCATCCCGATAACGTTGTACCCAGCCTCAACCAAAAGTGCAGCAGCAACTGAGCTATCTACACCGCCACTCATCGCCACGACGACTGTGGTATCTGCGTTGTTTCGTAGAGTCATCTGCATACCTGTAAGCATCAACACCAAAAGGGACGAAGTTACATCTACCGCCCACTCACACCACATTCTAGCAGAGAAACGGTTAGATTTGCCTGGGACCTTACGCCAACGTCGCAAGTTTTTGCAAACGCTTCACGGACGTTGAGATTACATCCACTGCGTAGTCCACATCAGCTGCTGTGGTTTGTGTGCCAACACTCAACCGCAGGCTTCCAAGTGCTGTCTCGCGATCATAACCGAGCGCCAGCAGCACCTCAGATGGTTCGGGATTACCAACCTTACAGGCCGAGGCGCTACTGGCTGCGACCCCCTTCATATCCAGGTGCATCAACAGAATATTCGCGTCAATGCCTGGAAACACGAAACTCGCGTGGGATGGCAAGCGGCCCTGTGGGTGCCCAGAGAGCGCAGCCCCAGGTATTTCGGTTAATATGCCGTCGACAAGACGGTCGCGCATTGCAGTGTAGTGTGGCACGCGTGTTTCACGTTCTGTATGGGCCAGGTCGAGCGCCTTCGCCAGCCCAATAATAAAGGGGGTATTAAGTGTTCCGGCACGACGCCCGGCCTCATGGCTCCCTCCGGCCTGGCTAGCGATCAGATGCACGCCCTCACGCACATACAGCACGCCAACCCCTTTCGGCCCATAGAACTTATGCCCAGACAAACTCATGAGGTCCACGCCAAGTTCCTCAACATCCAACGTTAACTGTCCTGCCGCCTGTACGGCATCTGTATGGAAAACCACATCATATTCACGCGCAATCGCTGTTAACTCGGAAAGCGGTTGCACAGTCCCAATTTCATTGTTGGCATACATCACACTGGCAAAAACGGTTTCTGGTTGAATGGCGGCACGGAACGCATCGGCCAAAACAAGTCCATGCTCATCCACCGGGAGCCGTGTTCCCATAAAACCCTGCACTGCTGCAAGCTGGCTCACTGTGTTGCCAACAGCGCTGTGTTCAATCGGTGTGGTAATGAGATGGGACCCCCGCCCCGCCTCACGCGCTGCCCAAGACGCGCCGCGTACTGCCAGGTTATCGCTCTCAGAACCCCCGCTGGTAAAGACAATCTCTGCTGGTTTGCAATTCAGCACATGCGCCACGGTTTCGCGAGCAGCCTCAATCGCAGTCTCGGCATTTCGCCCAAAACTGTGTGCGGACGACGAGTTACCATATACATCTGAAAAGTATGGCAGCATCGCCTCAACTACACGGGGATCGGTCGGGGTGGTTGCGGAATGATCCAGATAAACAAAACGTTTTTGGGTCATAGTCAGGGCCTCATAGTTTTTTGCATAAAGTTCAATTGTAGATTTTATCGAATTTCCGTGGGCAAGTCAGCCACAATTTCAACAAGATTTAACACGGGTAAGCTGCAACTTGCCGCACACCTGTTATAATCACGACATTGTGAAATGACCCATGGTCACACAAACGCGAGTAAATTTAGGGGAAACGACAATTATGACCATTATCGATAGGGTACACGGACGGGAAATCCTAGACTCCCGTGGCAACCCCACCGTTGAAGTTGAGGTGCTACTGGCAGACGGCGCAATGGGGCGGGCAGCCGTCCCTAGCGGTGCATCTACTGGGGAACACGAGGCTGTTGAGCTACGTGACGGAGACGACGGGCGCTACGGTGGCAAGGGAACACTGAATGCTGTCAACGCGGTAAATGGGCCTTTGGCAGACGCACTACGCGGTATGTACGCATTAAACCAAGTCAACGTGGACAACACGATGATTGAACTAGATGGCACACGCAACAAGGGGCAACTTGGAGCCAATGCCATCCTCGGTGTGTCGATGGCAGTCGCCAAGGCCGCTGCCAATAGCACTGGAATGCCGCTGTATGCCTATATTGGTGGCGCTCATGCACATGTTTTACCCGTTCCCATGCTAAACATCATGAACGGCGGCAAGCACGCAGCCAACAGCACGGACTTCCAAGAATTCATGGTGATGCCGGTCGGCGCATCTACCTTCCGTGAGGGGTTACGCTGGGGTGTTGAGATCTATCAAGCACTCAAAAAAGTCGTTGACGGGCGCGGCCTCAGCACAACTGTTGGTGACGAAGGTGGTTTCGCTCCATCGGGCCTGGGTTCGAACATTGCCGCATTAGACCTCATCATGGAGGCCATCGAGAAGGCCGGCTACAAAGCTGGCGAGGAAATCTTTATCGCATTGGACCCGGCAACCTCAGAGATCTACGAGGATGGTGTGTACAACCTAGATATCGAGGGGAAGAAACTCTCCGGCGAGGAAATGGTGGACTTCTGGGTAGACTGGACCAAGCGCTACCCGATCATCTCCATTGAGGATGGCCTGGACGAAAACGACTGGGAAAACTGGAGTCGTTTGGTTGCCAAGGTTGGGGACCGCGTGCAGATTGTCGGGGATGACTTGTTGGTGACAAATGTTGAGCGGGTGCGCCGTGGTATCAAGGAAAAGGCGGCGAACTCGCTGCTGTTCAAGGTCAACCAGATTGGCTCTTTGACAGAAGCCCTAGCAGCCGCCCAACTATCCCAACGTCACGGATGGTCCGTTGTCACAAGCCACCGCAGTGGGGAGACCGAGGACGCGACCATCTCCGACCTGGCAGTCGGCATGAACGCCGGGCAAATTAAGACGGGGGCACCGGCTCGTAGTGACCGCGTCGCCAAGTACAACCAACTTCTTCGCATCGAGGAGCAACTGGGTAGCGCCGCCACCTATGCAGGGCGTGGGGCCTTTCAAAACCTCGGTATGGACTTGGAATAAGCAATCATTTTTACAGAGAGGACCAGAGTTATGGCACGATACGGTATCGACGGCAAAAAGACGAAAATCGTCGCCACGATTGGACCTGCATCTATGGACAAGGAAACGATTCGTGCCATGGTGCGGGCAGGGCTAGACGTTGCCCGCATCAACTTCTCGCACGGGGACCACGACACTCACGGCGCTGTCATCGAAACGGTGCGTGAGGTCGCGGCGGAGGAGCAGTCCGTTGTCGCAATTCTTGCGGACATCCAAGGCCCGAAGATACGCCTAGGGCAGGTGGTAGAGCCAATCCCTGTCCAGGCAGGAGACATACTGGAGTTCACACTGGATGAGGTGGACGGTTCCAACGGCAAAGTACACCTCCCCCACCCAGAATTTATGCAAGACATCCAAGCAGGAATGCCTTTACTTTACGGCGACGGCGAACTCGAATTCGAGGTAACGGAGAAAAGAACGCGAAGCCTTGTGGTTCGTGCTATAGTCGATGGGTTGGTAGAATCCCGCAAGGGTATGATGGCCCCGACAGCCCGCCTGACCCTCTCTGCCATCACTGAGAAGGACAAAAAGGACATTGCATTTGTTATCAAAAAGGACCCAGATTATCTGGCACTGTCCTTTGTCCGCAGCCCGGAGGATATTCGCCAGTTGCGCTGGTTGATCAACTTTCTGGGTGGTGAACAGCGTGCTGGAATTATTGCCAAAATCGAAAAACACGAGGCGCTTGAAAATATCGAGGCCATCATTGATGTATGTGACGGCATCATGGTTGCCCGTGGCGACTTGGGACTGGAAATTCCGCCGCAAAATGTCCCGCGTGAGCAAAAGCGTATCATTCGTCTGTGTAACGAGCGTAGCAAGCCCGTTATCACAGCCACGCAAATGTTAAGCTCGATGGTGGACTCCCCCCGCCCGACCCGTGCTGAAGCCAGCGACGTTTACAATGCGATTGTAGACGGCACAGATGCCGTCATGCTCAGTAATGAGACAGCAACGGGTGGGTACCCGGTAGAGGCCGTACAGATCATGGCGGACATTGCGCTCACAGCAGAAAACCGCAGTTGGCCGGTACGCCAACACAAACTTAGCGGCCAAAACGTTACCGAGGCGATCTCTGACGCCGTCAGTTCTGCGGCTTATGAGATTTCCAACGGGTTGAATACCCGTGCCATCGTGACCTCAACGATGTCGGGCTATACAGCCCGCAAAGTTGCTGCCGAACGCCCCAACGTCCCAATCCTGTGTGTAACGCCTAATGAGATTACTTATCGCCGCATGGCCTTGGTGTGGGGTGTTGTTCCTATGCTAATCCCAGAGTTCCGCACCATTGATGAGATGGTTGATTTGATTGTGAAGGAGGCGCGTCGAGAGAACTACATTCACGATGGCGATACGCTTATCATCATTGCCGGTACCCCCTTCGGCATCGGTGGACAAACAAATTTCCTCAAGATCCAAACAGTTGGGGTAGATTAAGACCATAAAGCCTTAGGCCATGCGCGTGGCCTGGGGCTTTTGACATCTGCGTCATGATAAAAACTGCCCAAAATCCTTGGCATTTACAGCTTAATAATCCTCGTCGATAAACTCCAACTCCGAGCCTGTATTTGTGTCGTAGTCCTGTGGAATAGCCCACGGTTCCGGCGAACTCCCCTCAGTAGCAGGTGAGTGATTCACGCGCACCGAGCGCGAAACGTGTGAACGCCCATCACTCGCCCCCATTGTCTGTGGTGTCGCGCAGTGAGGACAAAGCTCCCAGGAAAGCTGCAACATTCTCGCACAGTTTATACAGGGCTTTTTAAGGCGCGTGTGGCAGTAGGGGCACGCTTGCCATTCGTGTTCAACTCGTTGCCCACAACCGGGACAATTCGGCTTGTCTTCGATTTCTTGAAGCAAAGCCTCCTCTTCGAGAGAGCGTTAATATGCCTGGGAGAGTGTCTCGGGGGGTCGCAGAAAAATGTAGATAATGAGGCCGGAAATATTAAGAAGTACCCCCAACGCCCCCGCCAATAGCTGCACCCAAAAATCGCGGGACCGCGCACGCATATCGCGATAGACCCAGACAACCATTGCGAACCACGCCGCACCCAACACCACACCGCCATAAATGGTGCCCCATTGGAGCAGAATTTGTGGATCAAACACTGCCACGAACCTCCCTCAATCAACATCATGTACGGCAGTATAGCAGTGGGGCACCCCGCCTGCAAAGACACCTATGCTAAAATACGATATGCTTGATGTTTGCAGGAGTAGCCCATTGCCGTCGAAAAACACCCCCATCACGGACCTCCCACCTGAAGACAGACCGCGTGAGCGCCTGCTACGAAATGGCCCTCGTGCCCTGTCCAACGTGGAATTGCTGGCGATACTCCTCAGGACGGGCACCGACAACGAGAATGTTTTACAGCTTGCACAGCGGATTCTGAGCCACTTTGGGGGGCTACACCATCTAGCGAGTGTTTCGCCAGCCGAACTCATGAATATTCGCGGTTTGGGGGAGGCAAAAGCAACGCAGGTTACAGCCGCATTGGAAATTGGCAATCGGCTGGCTGCCTCACAACCCACCGAACGCCCTCAGATCCGCAAAGCTGCTGATGCCGCTCAGTTGGTGCTGGATATGCGTTATCTCACCCAGGAAAATGTAAGACTCATTTTACTCGATAGCCAGAATCGTGTCATGGCAATACCAACAGTGTATATCGGCACAACCAACACCTCCGTTTTACGCATTGCCGAGATATTCCGTGAGGCGATCACACGCAATAGCCCTGCGTTGATTGTTGTTCACAATCACCCAGCTGGCGACCCGGTTCCATCTCCTGAGGACATCACATTCACAAAAGATATGGTGCGTGCTGGAGAATTGCTGGACATTCACGTCACCGATCACATCATCATTGGTGAACGTGAATGGCGGTCATTGCGTGAGATGGGATTGGGCTTCAACTAGCGCCCCACGGTTTCGACCGAATCTTGAACAGGGTCTGGTGGGGACGCAACCAGTGACAGATTTCCCACGTAAACATCATAGTCATGACCAGAAGCGTAAAACCGCACGTTCAAGATTGATGCGGGACGTGCGCCTTCTGGCAAGAGGGCGAACAAGTTCCCACTCTCATAGGTGTACCACACCCCATCATTGACACGCTTATGATCCTGCGAACAGCTTACGCAGGTCAGCGGGTAGTCTAAACGAGAGGTTAACTGCGAGTAGAACCCTTGAAACCATTGATTTGAGCGCCCGTTTTCGTCAACATAATCCATCAACAGCATCATTGGGCACTCGCTCCCCTGTATGCCACAGGCGTCCAAAGAGTGCCCTTGCACATAGAATGTCGTGCGAATCTCCAACGTCTCGTAGCCTGTCACAGGCCGCCCCACCTGCCCCGATGGCCCAAAGGGCTGAATACAAGCCGTTTCCCCATGCGTGTTCGTGCCGATCCCCCGGAAAAGACGTAGCGTATATTGCCCTTCGAAAAACACCTGTTCAAAAATACCTGCTGGGGAATATGTTGTGCGATCACTACAATTCCACGTCTCGATCTCCGGTAATAGGGGCTGTGATGCGCTCAAACGCTCCACTGGGGTTGTTTCAAATGTCGCATTGCTGACCAATTCGACATATTTTTGCCGGATCGAAATTTCGCCCGTTTCAGATTCAAAGATCCCAACCTGCCCGGCAACAACTGGGCGGCTTTCAGTACGATCCGGTGGAAGAATAGCAGCACGTCCCTCTCGAACCACAACTTCCGTCCCCATTTCATCCAGAATGAGTGTGTAAGAACCCCTTTCGCTGATGTCCACAATAGTTGCTCCGGGCAAATAAAGCGTCACACTAATTGGGCGTGGCAGCAATGACGGGACAAATATGTCTATTTCACCTGCGTTGAGTATGACGCCGACGCTATATCCGGTACGACCGCGACCAAAACGGGGTTGTTGCCCGTCCATGACCTGAATCTCAGAATTATTCTTGACGGTCAATGATGTTACCAGCTGATTCTGATCCTCTTTATCACGGAACAATACCACGGCTTGTGATTGGGAATCTGTGATAATCTGCTCATTGCGTGACAACAAACGATCTCGTTGCTCAAAACTTTCTGTCAAATCCGCACGGACGAGACCCACCGAACCGCGTGCAACCTGGACCACCGAAACCATCGGTTGCGTGGACTGGTAAACGAAATAATACGCGCCGAAAGAAACGCTCACACAAAAGAGACAAAACACCACAAAGGCTGTACTCAACACAATCCACGCAATCTGTGTCGTTTCGAGCATCCCCCGTTTCTTGATAGCAACAGACTCTTGAGTTGTCGTGACGGTCGTCAAAAAAATTCACCTACACTTATGGTCAACCATGACAGAAGAATATTATAGCACAGCCACGTTCAGGCATCCCAGACCAGACCCCGTGGTCATCAACGGGTGAAGCCTCTCACAACTCACAATGTTCATGTATAATTCGGCTTTGTGATGTTCGATATAGCAACATAGCAACACAAAATGAAAGGAGATTCCCGCATGGCCGGACATAGTAAATGGGCCAATATCAAGCGTAAGAAAGGTGCTGAGGACGCTAAACGTGGAAAGATCTTCACTCGCCTTGCCCGCGACATTATGATGGCAGCGAAAGACGGCGGCGGTGACGAGAGCATGAACTCTAAGCTGGCGCTGGCCGTTAGCAAGGCCAAAGACGCCAACATGCCGAAGGACAACATTGAACGTGCCATCAAGCGTGGGACAGGTGAACTGGACGGCGGGGAGATGTTCGAAATCCGCTACGAGGCCTACGGCACAGACGGCATTGGCTTCATTATCGAAACCCTGGCGGATAACAAAAATCGGGCATTGGCAACTGTGAAGGCCGTGCTAAACCGTAACAACGGGTCGTTAGCCTCCACTGGTGCAGTAGCTTGGCAGTTCGAACAAAAAGGTTACATTGAATTGGCCCAAAACGAGGAAACATCGATTGATTTCGATGCGGTCTTTATGGTGGCGGCTGAGGCTGGGGCAGAGGACGTTATCGATGAGGACGGCACGATTGTAGTTTACACTCCCCGTGATGATTACGGTGCCGTAGACCAGGCTCTCGGCGAAGGTGGCTATAAGTCGGAGACTTCTGAACTGCGCTGGTTTGCCAACAACGAAATCGAACTCACACCAGCGAAAGCCATCAAGAACCTGAAATTGCAGGAGCTTTTGGAAGAACTGGACGATGTGCAATCTGTTTCATCGAACCTCGCCATGACCGATGAAGTCTTGTCTCAATACGAGTCCGAATAATGCTCTGCCTTGGGGTTGACCCCGGCACAGCCCGCATCGGCTATGGGCTGGTGCGGGAAAACAATGATGGTTCGCTAGAAGCAATCGACTACGGGGTCATTACCACCCCGGCCAGGACACCCATGCCCACACGCCTGAAGATGATCTATGACGGACTACAGCAGATCATTGACACTTACCAACCGGATCGTGCCGCTGTCGAGGAGTTGTTCTTCGCCAAAAACACAACAACAGCTATCACTGTTGCACAAGGGCGCGGCGTGATTTTGTTAGCATTAACGCAAGCTGGCCTAACGATTGCCGAGTATAAACCTAACGCAATCAAACAAAGCCTAACCGGGTACGGTTCCGCTAGGAAGTCACAAATGCAGGAGATGACACGTATGCTGCTTGGGCTAGACGATATTCCACGGCCTGACGACGCAGCTGATGGTCTCGCCATTGCCATCACAGATTTACATAGTGCGCGTCACAATAGCCTGTTGGACTAGTCAATAAGAATCAAGGATCATGAAACGATGATCGCAAGCATACAAGGTGTAATTACAGGAAAACTAGCAGGTGCACTGGTTATAACAGTCCAGGGAATCGGTTATCTGGTTCACACAAACGACGCCACACTGACCAAATCCCGCGAGGGTGATAACATCCTACTCCATACAACATTAGTCGTCCGTGAGGATTCCCTGACACTATATGGCTTCCGCACAATAGCCGAGAAAGAGATATTCGAGACTATCACAACCGTGAGCGGCGTAGGACCACGCCTGGGTCTCGTGATACTCAGCACGATGAGCGCTGATAATCTGCGTAATGCCATCGCCAGCGAACGCGACGAGCTATTGACCCGTGTGCCGGGGATCGGCAAGAAAACCGCCAAAAAGATTGTTTTCGAGTTAAAAGATAAGCTAACAACACGTAACGCTATCCCTATCGACAACTTTGGCGAGGATGACATCAACGCAGATGTATTGGATACACTTATTACGCTCGGATTCAGCGTAATCGAGGCACAAACAGCCCTTCAATCACTACCCCCTGATGCGCCAGAAGAAGTTGAGGAGAGAGTGCGGTTGGCACTTCAGAAACTCGGCTAGGACGACATACAACGAAAGGTTTCCCTACATTGACGCAGGACATTATCGGCAAACGTATTGAGGTTTTAGACAAAGGCTGGGTTGAACTTGTGGACCTCATGCCGCATCCGTCCACGGAAGTCTCCGGCGACCTTGCGATTGTGAACGCAGCGCGTGTGAGTTTCCTTGGCGAGAGCAAAGGGCCAGAGAAAGACAAAAAATTGTTGTTCTACTTGCTCCGCCACCGCCACACCACCCCCTTTGAGATGGTAGAGTTTAAGTTTCGAGTACATGCACCCCTGGTCACCTGGTGGCAGTGGGTTAGGCACCGCACATGGAATTTTAATGCCAAATCAGGGAGATATACTCCTTTCAAGGAAAATGACTTCTATGTGCCGGAATCGTGGCGCTTGCAATCCAAGGATAACAAGCAGGCCAGTGAAGGCACAGTGGATGAAGCCGCCAATGCAGAACTGACCCGCAAACTGGCGGCGCACTACGAGCACAGCTACAGTTTATACCAGGAGGCGCTAGAAGCAGGTGTTGCTCGTGAGATAGCGCGGCTTTATCTGCCGGGATTTAGCGTGTACTACACCTGGGTTGCTAAAGTGGATGCCCATAACCTCATGCACTTTCTGAGACTACGCATGGCCTCAGACGCCCAACATGAAATTCGCGTCTACGCAGATGCCATCTACCAGCACTTGTTCAAGCCTGCGCTCCCGTGGACAGCCGAAGCATTTGAGAAGTACATACTTGCACAAGATGCTGATTCCTAAAGCGGCGTAGATAATGCCAGCACACCCTGTGTTAACCACACCGCTGTGATGATCACAGCCAGCACGCCGGGTGTAAAGTAGGCTAACGTAGCCCAACCAGCGGTTGGCGCTTCGCCGGATGTCCCAACATAGAAGCGCCAACCCAAAATGTAGTAAACTAGCCCAATAACGAGCGAAATCCCCACCAACACACGCGACACAGCAGGATCCGCTGTGAATACATAGGTGAGATAAACATTCAGGTTCTGCGTCAAACCCGTGATACCCAGGCTGATTGCACTCATAATCGGGAACGTGGCAAATGTCACTGCGATTGACAGGAACGCCGCGACCCAAATTCTCACAACACGAGGAACACCGATGAGTGCCTTTGCTAGCCACTTGAGGCCGCGTTCTAACCCAGATGGCGGTGCTGGTGGACGCGTATCCAGGGGTGTATTAGGAAGTTTTGCGCGAGGTTCCCGATTGCGCTTGTCGTTGGAGGGCATCGCTAGCGAATATCCTCTCGGTCTGGATGAAGTGGCGGCAAATCATTGATCATGAATGTGGAAGCCCGCTCAAAGTACTCACGCATAATACGGTCGGCTTCAGGAGCAATATCCAGTTCATCAAGAGCCGTTAGCATATGCTGGAGCCAATGGTCACGTGCTTTTTTATCAATCGGAAATGGCGCATGACGCATCCGCAAACGCGGATGACCGCGCTCCTCAATGTAACGGGTTGGCCCACCAAAATACTGCACCAGAAACAAAAACTGCCACTTTTTGCCAGGTTCTAGGTCTTCTGGGAACATCGGGCGCAGGTATTCATCGGCTTCTACCAACGCATAAAAGCGATCCACCAATTGTTTGAACGGTGCATCCCCACCAACCACTTCATATACCGTTTTGGATTCGTGCTGAGACATAAACCCCTCTCTGAGCGCAAGTCGAAACTGGAAAATTGAACGGGGGACTGTACAATCCCCTACTGTTTGCATGGACAGATTATACACGTTGAGGAGAAAATAATGAGTTTATTCCAGCGAGGGACGCGCTTGTTGTGGGCTATCGCCCTGTTTGCGATCCCAACAACGCTGTTTGCCCAAGACAATACGGCTACGATCGTCGGCTCTGGCATTGTGACCCCTCTATTTGAAACTATCGTCGCAGAAGCAGAGGCGGATCTTACTGTTGAGGCTGATGTTACAGGAACCACAAGTGGCTTCGCGGCATTCTGTAACGGTGAAGCCGATGTTGTCACTGCGAATCGCCCCATGACCCTTGAAGAAGAGGCTGGTTGCGAAGCCAACGGCATCACATTTGGTGAAATCGTACTTGGCTACGACGCAGTTGTAGTTGTAGTGAACCCAGCATTGGACTTTCTTAGTTGCCTCACCGCCAACGAACTGAGCAGTGCCCTGGCACCTAGCAGCGTAAACAACACCTTATGGGGCGAGGCATTAGCCGCCGCTGAAGACCAAACAGAGGCTACGGTCGAACTGTTCTTGCCGAATGCTGCATCCACCAGCTATTTTCTTGCAGACGAGATTATCAACGGCGTTGGCTTCCGTGCAGACGCCGAGACACTCGCTGATACTGCTGCGATCTTGGAAGCTGTTGCGAATAGCAACGGCGGAATCGGTATCGTCGGGCTAGACGCATTGGATATAGCCGATGATAACGTACTCATAGCTGAGTTACGCAACAACACCATTGCCCGCTGTGTCGAACCAACACCAGAAACAATCGGCGATGGATCATACCAGGCTGGCACCCCCCTGCTTGCCTATGTGAACACGGCCAGTCTCGCAGAGAACGCTGAACTCGCAACCGCGTTTGACTTTGTCGGTAGCGAGGACTCTGCTCCGGCTATCGCAACACTGGGCTTTGCACCACCAACGGACTTCGATTATGGCACCAACACGGACGTTGCTAGTAGTGACGCGAGCGGACGCCAGTTCAGTCGTGCACTCACGAACTTCCAAATTCCGCCGACAGTCACTGGAACTGTAAATATCGCTGGGGCTGCTGCGTTGAACACCCTGTTGAATCGTGCGGGGACCGATTTCAACCAGCAATACCAAAATGTGACTGTCAACGTACAGACACTCGGTGAACCAGATGGCGTGCGCCGCCTATGCAACGGCGAAATCGACCTTACTGCAACCTACAGTGGGTTAACTGATGAGATCATCGATAACTGTGGTGCTGCCAACATTGATGTGTTTGAGATCGAAATTGGGTCACAAACTGCTGTGTTGGTCGCCAACAAAGCGGCAGACTACCTAGAATGCTTAACTACCGAAGAGATCGTCACCACCTGGCAGGCGGCATCCACAGATAACGTGACCACCTGGGCCGATGTAAACAGTGAGTACCCTGAAGATGAATTCATCTTATTTGCGGGGAACAGTAGCAACGAAATCCCGAACTTGATGTTGCTACGGGCAAACCCAGAGGGATTCCCGTTGCCGTTACGCCTCGACACAGAAATTGACAATGACCCGCTCTATCGTGCAGCAGCCACAGCAAATGTCGAAACCGCGCTGACCTACATGAGCTGGGCACAGTACCAAGATGTGCTTGCGAACGAGCAAGAACGCATTCAGCTGGTTGCTGTGGATGCTGGTGAGGGTTGTATCGTCCCGACCGAGGACACCATAACCAACGGAGAGTACCCGTTGACACGTTCAGCGTCTCTACTGGTCAGTATGTCCTCATTACAAGGGTTGGAGGTCCAGGGCTACTTATGGTTCACCTTCCAAGACAGCCGCTTTGGAAACTTCCAACTAGCCGACTTCGACCTGTTGAATCTCAAAACGCTATTCGACATCCGCGATACCCTGCAAACACAGTTTGAGTTGGCAACAATCGCCGCCGCCGTGGATGCAGTCGAAGCCACAGTTGAAGCGGAAGCACCATCCGGGGAAGCTGAAACAACAGAGGAAGCCACGATTTCAGAAACCGAGGAGACTGAGTGATCAGTTGGTCCATCACCAACACAGCCTCCCGGTAAACCAACCGCCGGGAGGTTTTTTTGTCCTACCCCGTGTTATAATAATGTGCATACAATAGATGTTTAACAAGTTACACTCTGGATTGGAGCCATTATGCGCGACGTTGTGGTCGCCATTGACCTGGAAACGACGGGCCTCGACGTAGCCGAAGATCGCATCATCGAGATCGGTGCTGTTCGGATGCAAGCAGGCGAGGTCTTGGAGGAATATGGGACACTCATCAACCCTAGTATTGTAATACCTGACTACACCACTCTGCTGACTGGCATTCACCCAGAGGATGTTGTCGGCGCACCAAGGATCGAAGATGTTCTGCCGGACTTATTACGCTTCGTCGGCGACGCCCCCATCATCGGCCATAGTGTCGGCTTCGATCTGTCATTTCTCAACAAGCATGGATTATTTACCAGCAACACACCGCTAGACACCTACGATTTGGCTGCCGTGCTGTTGCCCCGCGAGCCACGCTATAACCTGACAAGCCTCACCCAGGCCTTTGGTATTGTGTTGGAAGACGCGCACCGCGCCCTGGATGATGCGAGAGCATCGGGCATTCTCTATTGGGAATTATACCGACGTGCAGTTGCCCTACCGCTAACCGTATTAGATGCAATCAACCAAGCTGCCTCTGGCATCGACTGGCGAGCAAAGGCAGCCTTTGACGCAGCCCTAAGTGAAAAACGCCATCTGCTACGAGAAAACCAAAACTTAGACGATAATCTCGCATTGACGCGTGGCCCACAGTCCGACATCAGCCACTTGCATCCATTGCGCCCCAACGATGAAGTTGTCCCGCTAGATATTGAGGACATTGGGAAAATGTTCGGGCAAGGCGGCGCACTATCACAGGCAATGCCTCGGTTCGAATTCCGACCGCAACAGCAGGACATGGCCCAACGTGTTGCCAATGCTTTTAATGAAAATCAA
This sequence comes from uncultured Anaerolineaceae bacterium, assembly GCA_964462905.1. Lineage (GTDB taxonomy): Bacteria > Chloroflexota > Anaerolineae > Aggregatilineales > Phototrophicaceae > DAOTTY01. The sequence continues at coordinate 36,375 of CAYWZS010000015.1, read as the reverse complement.
CATCTGTTGATCGAGGCTGGTACAGGTACAGGCAAATCAATAGCCTATCTCATCCCAGCCTTCGAGTGGGCGGCGAACAACAATGAGCGTGTTGTTATCTCTACAGACACAATAGCCCTTCAAGATCAACTATTAACGAAAGATATACCAGCACTACAAAACGCACTCGGCGTGAATCTCAACGCTGCTGTGTTAAAGGGACGCGCCAACTATCTTTGCCCAGTGAGTGTCGAGGCGATGAAAAGACGTGGGCCAACCAATATAGAAGAACTTCGTGTGCTGGCGAAGATTCTCGTCTGGCAGTTAGAGACGGAATCCGGCGATAAGACAGAAATTAGCCTGCGCGGAGCCGCCGAGAACAGCATCTGGCGGCGGTTAAGTAGCGCCGAAGGTGAGGGTTGCCGGGGCAACATGTGCAAGGATGAACTTGGCTATGATTGCCCCTTTTACCGTGCATACAAAAAGGCCGAAGCCGCTCATTTGCTCATTGTGAACCACGCACTGCTTATCGCAGACGCCAAGGCCGAGAACCGTGTTCTCCCAGACTATGAGTACATTGTGATTGATGAAGGTCATCATCTTGAAGATGCAGTAACCAATAGCATGAGTTTTTCGCTGGATGAAGCTGCATTAATCCGACGGCTGAATGACCTGGGGAACGAAAAACGGGGTCTGTTAGTCGATATGGTCACATCACTAACCAATAGCAATGTCCCCAAGAAAACAGTGAAGCGCATTCAAAGCTATGCCGAAAACGTTAACCAGGCCGCCAACGAGATGCGAAGCCATGTGCAGGCATTGTTTAGGGCGCTAGACAGCTACGCCCAGAGCACCGGGCAAATACAGGGAAGCTATGTAACACACCTTCGCATCAACCCAGACAACCGTGACGGGGCGGCTTTCGGTCGCATACGTGCTGCCTGGGAAGTGTTACAACAGTTCATGGACGTTATCGCTGAGGCCACTGGCGAACTAAGTGAGTTTTTGAGCAAACTTGAAAACTACGACATCGACAATTACGTTGACCTGCTACGCAACACACAGACAGTAGCTCGTTATCTCAACGAGACACGAGCCAGCCTATCGGGTTTCATTCAAGAACCTAGCCCAAACACAATCTATTGGTTAAGCGTGTCGCAGGATGGCCGGCAACCCTCATTGAACAGTGCACCATTGCATGTTGGGCCGCTCATCACAAAGAATCTATGGCACAGTCGCCGCAGTGTCATCGTGACGAGCGCGACACTCCGCACCAATGGCTCATTTGAGCATCTACAAGAGCGCATTCACGCCGATGAGGCAGACACACACGAGGTGGGGTCGCCCTTCAATTACAAAGAGGCGGCACTCATCTACTTACCGACCGACATCCCAGAACCACGCGAGTATCGTCGTTACCAATCTGCCTTTGAACAGGCTGTGATTGATATGGCTGCCGCCCTAGACGGACGGGTTATGGTGTTGTTCACCAGCTATAGCCAACTAAGGCAGACATCCAAGGCGATCACCCCACGGCTTGCACTGGGAAATATCACGGTTTACGACCAAAGTGACGGTACCAGCCGAAAAGCACTATTGGAGGGGTTCAAAGCAACTGAAAAGTCCGTTTTGTTAGGAACACGCAGCTTCTGGGAAGGGGTCGATGTCCCCGGTGACGCATTGAGTGGCCTGGTCATCGCACGACTCCCCTTCCCTGTTCCCAGCGATCCAATCGTCGCATCACGCTCAGAGATGTATTCGGACCCGTTTAACGAGTACACCATCCCAGAGGCAATCCTACGATTCCGTCAGGGGTTTGGTCGGCTTATCCGCACAACGACAGATCGCGGCATTGTGGCAATCATGGATAACCGCATTACGACTAAGTCTTATGGTGCCGCGTTTCTGGACGCACTCCCAGAATGCACTATCAAAAGCGCTAGTCTCACCGAACTGCCCACCATTGCTCGCGACTGGCTTGACCAAACAAAATAGCTGGAAGGAACGGACCCTATGCGTACACCCGCTGGACGCGAATGCCGCCACTACTATGAGGATTTTCATCGCGGTCGCGACAAACAGGAATGCCGCTTAATCAAGCGCAACCCCAATTCACTGGCCTGGAAACCTACAGACTGCCAGAATTGCCCAATTCCGGACATCCTAAACGCCAATGCCAGCCCCAATATGGAACTAACGCTCACAGTTGATACAAAAATGTTCGGCTTAAGGCGCACCATGAATGTGACTGCACATTGTACGAAGCATGACATCGGTATCGAGGACCCCTACATTGGTTGTCCACTGGATAATCAAGAGAAAAAAGAGGCTCTTGACATCTTCCGTCAGGCATTGGAACAAGACGATGATTAAAGCGGTTCTCCTTGATCTGGACGATACACTATTAACCAACTCAGATAAGGTGTTTGTGCCAGCACTATTGGCGGAGATGAACACATTCTTCGCTCGTGAATATCAGATTCGTGAGATGGGAGCAGTCGTCGCCGGGACAATGCAACAAATGGCGACTTCATCCGATTTTCATATCACCAACAGTGATATCGCCGCTGCTTGTATCGGCGCAGCCGTGGGGCAGCCGCCGGAAACACTCATCGCGGGCTTTACAGCCTTCTACCAAGACATATTCCCGCGCCTTCGCAAACACACTACCCCACGCCCCACTGCCGTCAAAGTCGTTGAGGAATTGAAAGAACGAGGAATCGCCGTCATTATCGCCACCAATCCAGTATACCCCACACCAGCTATCCATCATCGGCTCGTATGGGCTGGCGTGGAGCCGATAGAACAATTCTCGTTTATCACCACGGGCGACGATATGCACTTTACCAAGCCGAACCCGGCCTATTATGGCGAGATTCTCGCCCGGGCCGGGTTCGAACCCGAAGATGCGGTGATGGTAGGCAACAGTCTACGCAATGATATTGTGCCTGCAAACCAGATGGGTTTGCACACTTATCATATCCAAGACGCACCAACGGCATCTCCGGCAGACACAACAGGTACACTAGATGATTTCTTAGCGGCAGTTCGTGAGGGATGGTTGGAAAGTCGCACTCAAAAACCCCTCCACCCCGACATGATTGTGCCAGAACTCACGGGGAACCTAGGGGCGCTCTTTGGTTTACTGGCGCTTGTCGCGCCACACCAGTGGGCTGAGCACCCACTTCCAAACGAGTGGTCGATTATCGAAATTGTGTACCACTTGTTGAACCATGAGGCCTCTGTGGAGCGTGCTCGCCTAGAACGGATCTACCACGAGGACGATCCATTTCTGGGTGTTCCACCACCGGACAAGCCAGAACTTGAGAGTTGTATCGATGAGGGTATGGTACTCGCTCACGCTTTCGCGGCAGAACGTCGCCAGACACTGAAATTTCTAGAATCGTTTACACAAGCAGATTGGAAACGGACCGCCCGCCACAGCATCTTCAGCAACACAACGTTACTGGAAATGGCTCACTTTATAGCCCAGCACGATAGAATGCACATCACTCAAATCTGCCAGACATTGAGCCGTTGCAACTAACCCTTGAGATTGCTTTCATCATATTTTGACTTATGCTAAACTTAGAAAATCTTGGCAGGTAGTGAACTGGAATGGAGAGCATGATTAGCGTAGTCAAGGAACTCTATACGCTGTTGGTGTTGTCCTCACCAGCAAAATCAAACTGGATTGACGCAAACCAGATGGCCTCACTAGGCTATGCTATAAACTATTTTGACAATGTTGAGGCCGCCGAAAAACACATCACCACGCAACGTGTTGATGCGATTATTGCTGACGATCATCCAGAAATACTCAAATTTCTGAATGCTATGAGTAATCAAACAAACCACCCCATAGTCCGGCCAGTTATATGTGTCCTGACGGATGTGGACCACATTCTGACCGATATTGACAACATCGACATTCTATTACCAAAAATACCATTACCGTTTCTAGAACACCAGCTACGTCGCCACCTTCAGCTTCGCAAACACCGAATCGATATAGAAATTGAGCAAAGTGAAATCTCGCTGTTGAAGAATGCAATTGTGCGAAATGTTTCACACGAACTCAAAACGCCGCTACTCCAGGTGAAATCTGCTGTTGCCCTGATTGCCGAAGATGATGTGGACAAAAAGCTCTCAAGCATGGCGGTACAGGCTACTGCCCGGTTAGAAACAGTTGTCAAGAACATCACACTCTTGGCCGATAGCATGAATGGCAGTTTGGGTCCTGTACTTGTCCACGAGAGCCTGGACCACGCTATCCGCAACCTGCGCCGTATCTGGGTCCACAAGAACGCAACCTCTCGGATTGAGCGATATATTGAGGGCGAAATACCACCGATCCTTGGGAACCAACAGGGCCTGAGTATCGTCCTCCAACAATTGCTAGACAATGCCCTGAAATTCAGCAAGGACACTGTACACGTACAAGTTCGGACGGTCGGTGATAAAGTTCATATTGCCGTGACTGATAAGGGAATTGGCATTGAGCCAGACAAAATCAAGGAGATTTTTGAGTCGTTCTATCAGATCGACTCTTCACCAACTCGTCGCTTTGGGGGGACAGGTGTCGGTCTTGCCATCGTGCGCCTCATCATGGAAAAGCATAATGTCGAAATTGATGTGAAAAGCACCCCAGGAGAAGGAAGCACCTTTGCTTTCGCCATGCCTATCGCCGCCTTACATTAGGTTTAGCACCTTTCTACACATTTATCACACGAGTTGAGTTGACCCCCATTTTGCTTTGATGTACAATACTTTCAGATAGTTCTGAAAGTTACAAACGTCAACACTCTAAATAACCTCTAAGGTGCAATCCCTGATGACACTTCAAGGGTCACAGCCGATTCCCGTGAACACGGCTGAACAAGAACGAGTATTAGAAGCTGAATCCTTAATCCAAGCAGTAGACGAAATGATGCTGAGTGCAACTCAGAGTGAAGTTTCGCTACTGGAAAAGGCAAGCAAGCACATCATCAGCGCTGGTGGCAAGCGCATTCGCCCGCGACTGTTGCTGCTTACTTACGCAGCTCTCGGCGGGACCGAGCTTGACTACGCGTTACCAGTTGCGGCCTCGGTGGAGTTAATTCACACGGCTAGTGTGGTTCACGACGACATTAACGATCATGGCGTGATGCGACGTGGTCGTCCGTCTGTTAATGCACTCTACGGACGCACATTCGCTCTGCTCACTGGGGACTTCATGTTCACAAAGGTCTACGAGATGATGGCTGAGTATGCCGAGGCCAACAAGATACTTGCTAGTGCGGCGATGGCGCTTGTAGAGGGGGAAACACTTCAGGCTAGTGCAGTCAAGGAAGGGAATCTCTCCCAAGAGGTTTACATGCGTGTGATTGCGCTGAAGACGGCGGAATTGTTCCGCGCTGCGACTCACCTTGGGGCGTTACTGGCCGACGCTGACGAGCGTACCCAGCATGCAATGGGGCGCTTTGGCTTCAATATCGGAATGGCTTTCCAGATCGTTGATGATGTGCTGGATATCGTTGGCAATACTGAACAGCTTGGCAAAACCGCTGGAATTGACATTGAGCAGGGCAAGGGCTTCGCCAGCGTAGAAGAGGGTAACGACAGCGATCCAATGGAGAAAATCCGTGCGGCTGTCATGGACGCGGATATGATCGAGAAGGGGATGCAACGTGCTCGGCGTTTTGTCGAGGAGGGCATAGAAGAATTGGCGATGTTGCCAGACGGTCTGGCTCGCACCAAACTAGAAGAAATTGCACAACTGGTACTCGACCGTACCTACTGAACACGAATCGCCACCACCGCCTCACGCCCAACGCGCAACGTATTGGGCGTTTTGTTTTTCACGGGGTTATACTAGGCCTACATTCAAACCAACACAACAAAGAGAGTATCCCGTGGTCAAAGTTGTTTCAACCGAAAACATGCGCCGCATCGAAGCAGCAGCAAATGATGACGGCATCACATATGAAATGATGTTCGAGCGTGTGGGGATTATCGTCGCAAATCGCGTGCGTGAGTTACTCACCGACACCCACGAACCACGTGTTAGCATCTTGGTGGGTGCTGGCAACAACGGCGGAGATGGGTTAGAGGTAGCACAGCAACTATCGGCATCCGGGGAAATTGCCGTCGCTGTTTACATGGTCAAGCAAAGGGCAGAGAATGACCCACAACTACAAGCCCTTCGCGCAACAAATGCCTTTGTTGCAGAAGCCTGGAACGATCAACAATATCGGGTTCTTCGGAATATGGTTGCCAGCAGCAACCTTGTGATTGACGCCATTTTCGGAATCGGTGCTCGCCTACCGCTAGAAGAAGATGTCAGAAAGGTATTACGCAACGTTGCCCAAGCCATTGATAGCCAACCAACCCCACCTGAGGAAGGCTTACTGATTGAGGCGGACTCTTCTTATGGACGGCCTCAATTACTACGTCCGTATATGCTGGCGATGGACTGCCCAAGTGGCGTGAACTGTGATAATGGTGAAGCCGATAGCGCTGTTATCCCGGCAAATGAGACAATCACGTTTATTGCTGTCAAGCAGGGGCTAGTGCTAGAACCCGCCGCCAAGCTCGTTGGCAAGCTTCAAGTTGCCACCTTGAATATCCCTGACACACACCTGCGCGACGAGACAATTGTGTACGCCCACACCGATATGGTGCGTACCCTGCTTCCGGGCCGTGCGCCAACCAGCCACAAGGGAACCCACGGCAAGGTGATGATTGTGGCGGGGTCCGTCAACTACACTGGGGCTGCTGGCCTAGCTACGATGGCGGCCTATCGTACTGGAAGCGGACTCGTCACACTGGCTGCGCCTATGGCCGTGATTGGTAGCGTGAGCACACAAATCATGGAGCCAACTTGGATTTTGTTGCCCCAGGATATGGGTGTTATTAGCGAAAAGGCAGCCGAGATGCTTGCGGACGAGCTTGACAGCTATGATGCCTTACTTATTGGGCCGGGGATTGGCACGGAAGACACCACCCGCGACATGCTGCAACGCCTGCTAAAGGAAACAGCAGAACAACCCAAACGCCGCGAGAACCGCAGTATCGGTTTTGCAGGACTACAATCCACACAACAGGAAGCGCATCACGAGAAAGACGCAAAAAGCGCCCCATTACCGCCCCTGGTTCTGGATGCAGACGCGCTGAATTTGCTTGCTAAAATCGAGGACTGGCCGAGCTTCATTCCAGCAAACACGATTATCACACCACATCCTGGCGAAATGGCGCGTCTCTGTGAAATGGAAACAAGCGACGTGCAAAGCAATCGCATTGATTTAGCGCGGGAAAAAGCAGCTGATTGGCATGTGATTGTGTTGCTAAAGGGAGCGCACACGGTCATCGCTGACCCTGATGGCAACGTAGTTGTGCTGCCGTTCAAGACAGACGCGCTCGCGACCGCAGGTACTGGGGATGTTCTATCCGGAATTATCGTCAGTCTTTTAGGCCAAGGGATGACAGCATTCGACGCAACTATCGTAGGGGCGTACATACATGGCGGGGCAGGTCAATATGCGGCTGATATGATGGGAACAACCGCCAGCGTGGTCGCGAGTGACGTGTTGCGAGCAATTAGCGAGGTGCTGCGTGGACTGAATCCGGCGCGTCTGTAACAGGTAGCCCCAATTCCTCCCGCCGCCGCCGTGCTGCCGCCCGCCCTACTGCAAAACTTTCCTCTATCGGGTCGGATGGTGCGGCGGTTTCAATCTTAACACGGGCACGTTCTGTGAGAGTGGTCATCGCTTGGCCTACGTCCTTTGTGCGCCGTGGGGCGGTGAACAACGTCAGAATTCCACCAACGACCATACCGAGCACAACGCCGAAGGCCAACATTCTACCATCAATGTCATTTAGACGCTCAGGCTGATTTGTCATGGCTTGCCTCCTGAGTGTTATCGTTATCTACAGTTACATTGACAGTCTTCGAGGGACCCAACACACGCCGCATCCTAAAAATCTCTCGTGTGAAGACCCCCGCAGCCGCCACAAAACGATTCGCTGTCATAACAGGTTCAGCCAAATTTTTACCCACAAATTCAACAGTCCCGCGAGCATGCGAGACCGTTTCCTGTGTGTTTTCCAGAATAGGCTTGATCTCATTCTGCACCAAGTTCACCAACCGTGAAACCTGCGCGATGAGGATCACCAGCGCGAACACAATTAAGATACCCTCTAGCGCGAGGAAAACAAACATGATGTCACGAATGACTGACACGACATCCCCAAATTGCCCATCACCCCACAGGACTGCGGCCACAACAGCCAAGACAAAGATCAAGAAAATTACACCCATAAAAATGCCGAGCGCAATGTAAATTATTCGCATAAAACCGCTAGAATTCTCTTGCGGCGGTTGGCTTGTATCTGTCATTTGTTCCTCAGCGTTGCGGTCGCGATTGTGAACGTGTTTGCGTCAGGTTATGGGTTATCCCTAGAGCAAGCAAAGCACTCAGAGTTGCACTGAAAAAGTGTAGCGCTCCGATATTGAATATCGACAGGCCGAACCATACGCCTGCGAAGTGTCCTACCGTGAAACCGAGCCAACCCGCCCCAAGGAAATAGACCAACCGCTGTGCCCCCCCCCCAAAGATAAGATGAAACAGAGAGCCATAAAGGGTTGCGACAACAAAGCCAAAGGTTAGTGTTGGGCTGGGCAAATCGTTCGATCCACCAAAGTGCTTTCGTGATAATACCGCTTAGTTTAACACAAAAAGTCTCGCTTTGAACACGACAACAACCTGTTATAATCGTCAACATGACTTCACTAGACCATCGTATCTTAATTCCATCCCCACCCCAAGCGGTCTGGGCATACCTGAGCGATCTGACCAACTTACCCGAGTGGCAGGTGGGCTGTGAACATATAACGTTCCTGAGCCAGAAACGTCAGGGCATTGGCACGCGCTGGCGACAACGGGCCACTAACCGCCAAGAGCAAGTTTATGAGGTTGTATCATGGTATGACGCGCTTGGCTTTGAGTATATACTTATTGACGGCGTACCCTACAAATCCGTTCAGGGGCGCATCCGCCTACAAGAAATCCCTGAGGGGACCATTATCCAATGGTCATTCAACTATGAGTTGAGCGGTGGTGTGCTTGGTGGGTTACGTAATGCCCTCACGACAGAGCGACGGCAAGACAAGCTCATGGTGGATAGCCTGAAAACACTGTGGAAACAGGCACGGCGGTTGGGTTCGCTGGATAATTACGTCTCCCCAACATTGATGCGTGATGGTGGGCCGACCGACCCAGTAGCACGCGCTGACTACACATCCAAACGCATCACGCAAACAAACGATACAATTGATCCTGTCAAAGACGATCCCATCGTCCCCTCCATTCCAGAGCCATCCATCTCCGACGAAGACACACGACCACGACCATCCGTGATCAATGCGGATACCCTACCATCGGTCGCGCTAGAAGCGACATCAACGAGGAATGAACGATACTCTCCACCTGATGTTGAAAAGACCGAAACAGACGAGCATGAGCGGTTCGCACCACCAAAACCAGCTCAGCCTAGTGATTTTACCCTACCACCAACGATGCTTGACCAACCTGCAAATTCACAGGAAACTGAACAGGCGCTAACATCGTCAGCGGCAGAATTGGAGTCCACGTCACAAGACGATGCCGACCCAGACAGTACCCAAACCACACCAACTATACAGCAGTCTGATGCGACATCCGTCTCCAGAACGGCAACAGAGCAATTTAATGACAAGCTAGAACCACAGATGCAACCAGACCGCGACACTGCCGAGGTCAGCATCTGGGACGTATTTGGCATCCCTAGCCCAACAGACACACAGCGTATGCGTGCAATCCAAGTTGCAGAAGAGGCAGAGGCGGAATACGAGGCAGAACAGGCTACCATGCCAGACAGCAACGCCACTGTTCACGCAAAAACGGACGCGCCTGCATCGGAGAATACAGGTCTATCCGCTGAGGTAAATCTCGGTCGCGCTGGGGTGCGCTCGCGTTTACGGCGGCGCAACATCAAGATTCGGCGTCCAGGCGTGTAGGACCACACAGAAACTGAGAAAAAACAAGCTCAAAAAGCCACTTTTCGCCACAGAAAGTGAGAAAAGATCACGCAGACCGTTCACGGACATGCAACACATCATCCCGCTTGACCGGGCGGACCTGCGACACTTCAACGGTCACGACATCCAACGTGCGACCATCCAGCGCGAGAATCTCAAGTTCGTAGCCTTCGCCATCATTGTAAATATGGACAACGACCCCTACACCCCCTGCCTTGAGATCGTGTTCGGGTAAATCGGCTGTGATAACAACCTGATCGTGTTATTTAATCATGTATTATCTCCTTCCAGCGGATAGGCGGTTACCAGACGGGGCGCGTCTTTACCTATATCAACAATCTATACGGAGCCCACCTATGGCGGCGAACGTCTATCCGGTGTTTGCAGCTCACCTTCGATTATATACTTGATTCCGTGTGATGTTTCCGATGAACGAGCGACCTCATGTGTGGTTGCGTGTTGAATGAGTGCCGCTTTGAGGATTTCCCAGTTCGTGAGTATAAAACCAAACGCCAGATAGAATGCTGACTTCCCGCCCGATTTTTCTTCGGAGAGCAGATAATCGGTAATTTTTGGCTTTCTCAACCCGTAGGTTTTCGAGATTGGGCAACTTCATCAATCATCCCCATCGTCCTTTCCAAACGGATCATCATTGTAATTTGATGATGGATGTGAGGTGTCTACGCGCACAAGTCCAGTTCCGCGTCGGTGAAACCGTCGTGACGCGCCAGCACGCGGTCGATTTCATCGAGTATGGGCTTCGATTTCCCGACTTTGAAGTTCACCCCTTCTTGCCGCGTACCATCTGCCCGATTTCTTGTCCAAACTTCGGCATTATCCCATAGGTCTTTCAACAGTCGTTACACTAACGCCGGGATTTCAGGGCCTTTTACTAATGATTCGGGTGCATTCAGCGAACCAAGTAGCATTATCTCGGCGCAAAAACTATGCTACTCGGCACAAAAACTTCGATTTCCTACACGTCCTACACTAAACGTCCAGGTTGCGCACATTCTTCGCGTGAGACTGGATGAAACGGCGGCGTGGAGGCACACTGCTCCCCATCAACATATCAAATATCTTGTCCGCGTCGGCGGCATCCTCAATGTTGACCTGAAGTAAAGTGCGGTTCTCCGGGTCCATCGTCGTTTCCCACAATTGTGTGGCGTTCATCTCACCAAGCCCCTTGTAACGCTGGACTCGCACACGCTCCGGGTTCTTAAAGGACTTTAGGTTTTTCTCCAGCAAACCCTGTTCCGTTAGGCCCGGCTCACTGTAAACATACTCAACCTGCTTCCCACTGGACAACTGGAAAATCGGTGGCATCGCGATATAGAGATGTCCCTCCGTAATCAGTGGCTGCATATGACGGAAGAAGAATGTGAGCAGCAGGGTACGGATGTGACTACCGTCTACATCCGCGTCTGTCATGATGATGACACGGCCATAACGAAGCTTGCTCACATCAAAGTCATCCCCGATACCCGTTCCCAATGCTGTGATAAGCGCCTTCACCTCATTGTTGTCGAGAATCTTGTTGAGACGAGCACGTTCCGTGTTCAAGATCTTTCCACGTAAGGGGAGAATCGCCTGGAAATGCCGATCACGGCCCTGTTTCGCAGTACCGCCGGCGCTATCACCCTCAACAATGTAGATCTCGGCTTCGTCGTCATGACGAGAACAATCCGCTAATTTACCTGGTAATGTCGAACTTTCAAGAAGGCTCGGGCCACTACGGACTAGGTCACGCGCCTTGCGTGCCGCCTCACGCGCCCGCTTGCTCGTCATGCACTTGTCGATAATTTTGCGGGCCTCACGGGGATTCAGCTCTAAGAACTCATTGAAGGCCTCCGTCACAACCTGAGACACCGCCCCTCGCATCTCCGCATTCATGAGCTTGACCTTGGTCTGGCTCTCAAACTGCGGATCAGGGTGTTTAATGCTCACAATAGCGGTGATCCCTTCCATCGTATCATTCCCGCTAAAGCTGCTATCCTTCTCTTTCAAATAGCCGTTCTTGGTCGCAAAGCGGTTGATGGCACCCGTAATCGCACCTCGTAGTCCCGTCAGGTGGGTACCACCGTCAGGTGTGTTGATCGTGTTAGCGAAGGCAATCTCCGTCAAAGTCGAAGCATCCGTGTACTGGAAGGCCACCTCGACCCCGACACTGAAGGTGTTATCACGACCCTCAATATCGATCTCTCGCTCCGCATGTAACGGCTCGTGCAGGGGCTTCCTATTACGGTTGATATACTGCACGAAGGACCGCAACCCACCTTCGAAGTAGTAGGTGGTTTCCTTAGGGAACGGTTCTACACGCTCATCACGTAACGTGATTGTGACCTTACGCGTCACAAAGGCCATCTCGCGGAATCGTTGCGACAGGGTGGCATAACTAAAATCGTTCTCATCCATGACCGCAAAGTCTGGACAAAAGGTGATCTTCGTGCCTGTATGCTGGTCCGGTAACATCTCGCTGACCTTACATACATCAGACTGCGGTGTACCTGACGCGTAGACCTGTTCCCAAACGTAGCCTTCACGAGCAACCTGAGCAGATAATTGGCTGGAGAGCGCATTTACAGCAGAAACCCCCACCCCATGTAGACCACCACTGACCTTATATGCGTCATTGTCGAATTTACCACCAGCGCCGACCTGTGTCATCACAACTTCCAGAGCGGACTTTCCCGACTTGTGTTGATCAACAGGTATACCGCGTCCATTATCCTCCACAGAGACAACATTGTTTGGTTGCAATGTCACGATAATGTGATCGCAATATCCTGCTAGGGCCTCATCAATGGCGTTATCCACCACCTCATAGACGAGATGATGCAACGCACGAATATCTGTCCCCCCCACATACATGCCAGGTCGCCGACGAATATGTTCCATCGGACTAAGATGCTCGATGCTACCTGCACCATAATTTGACGCTGAGGTTGTCTTCTCTATGTCCGCCATTAGGTTCCTCGTCCCTGTTTTTCACAGATACCTACTAGATACTATACAGTTCATCACGTATCACTTTTTGCCTTAGAAGAACTGCTTCTCTTCTTTAATTGTACTTCACTCTAGCTGAAGGAACAATCCTGCTTGCGCCACGACAACACATCCATCATGATTACGGGATTGGCACTCATATGATGTGTCAGTATACTTTGACTGTAAGTTGGCCTCCGTAGCTCAGCGGACAGAGCGTCGGACTTCTAATCCGGTGGTCGCAGGTTCGAGTCCTGCCGGGGGCGCACCAAAAACGCCGAATGTATGAAAACATTCGGCGCTTTCAGTTCTAACTAGCGCATATTAGGAAATTTAAGCCATGATCTTCTGGTAGAGTATATTTGTCTCTGGTTCCAATTCCAGCCCTTCGACCTCACCAAGCTCCTTGTAATGAGCAGCCGCCTCACTCCGCCGCCCCATCGCTGCGAAGAGTTGCATCACCTCACGATGAATATCTTGGCGGTGGTTGTTCTCAGCAAGCGCCTTCTGAAACAAGCTGAGTGCATGTTCATGACGCCCCTGTGACAAACGTTGATGCGCGAGGTTTGTCACAGCCTCAAGGTATCCCAACTGGTACTCACGCCGACGCTCACTAATCCACGGGTCGCTGTGACCTTGCAAGAACGGCCCATGATACATGTTCATCACATGGTCCCAGGCTTTTATACGATCCGCAATGTCTAAGGACTCATCGCGACCTTCCATAAGCGTCGTCACAAAGTCCATCAGATCATAGTGAACCCCAAGCTCCGGGTTCACACGGTAGTACCCACCATCGTGAACCAACACATCCATATCCAAGGCTTTATGCAAGCGCCGTTTGGTCACATGGAACACATTCACTGCTTGGTCGCTTTCGAGGTCCGGCCAGAAAGCCTCGCAGATTTCGCTACGGGTCACAATCGGCTTGTCTAGCACGAAGAAAAACAGGAGGCGCGGCAAGTGCCCTTCCCAAGTCTCGATCATGTCCTCATTGAGCAAGACATAACCCGGTCCCAAAGCATATACACGAAGATTATCCTCCCCCCGTAACGTTAGGGTGTAGAAATTCTCGTTAATTAGGTCATTGTCCCGCAACAGAGCGGCCTTACCCTGCGCCACGAGCGATACCCATGGCAAGCGAGGTAACGTGCGGCTGTTCAGGACCACATGACAGTTATCCGGGACAAAATCAACCAGTCGTTCCACAAACCGCTGAATATCATCCGCAGTGTCACCACGGTCATATTCATCTAAGATGAACACAAACGGATCATCAGAGACTTCGCCCAGATCACGCGCAAATGTCTCGACCAATAAATCGAATTGGTCGCGGTCATCATAGACAGTGCTCGGCAACATGTTCACATGACGTCCAAATGTGGGATGCTGGTTGGCAATATCGTGTGTCATCCCCGTCATCAACGACTGCAAGTTCAGGTCGTCAGGCCCCATCGCGTAATAAACCGAGGGCAGGGTATCATCGTTGAGCAGTTTCGCGACCAAAACAGACCGAAACTGGCTACGCGGATGTAGCAGAATCAACTGCTTATATTCGATAAAGTGCCGCAATGTTGCATAGATTGTATTAATGGTATCTTGTAAACTCATCGGTACACTCTATATCCATAAGCTGTCATTGATACATATCCAACGTACTCTAATATAGCATAAGTAATAAGAATAATGCTAACCCAAAAACATATTGGACTTACAGAGGTATGACGGTTAGGAATGTCAAAAATGAGTCAAAATTGCTCAAAACCACCGCGTACCATTGGGATCGCCCTGGCAATCATCCTTACAACCTTGCTCTACACTGTCGCCCCGCTTGGTTTTGTAGGGTTCACCTACACACTGCAATCCCGAATGCGTGCCAACGCTGTCATCGTTGGCACAGGCACTTTAGACCTTCCCGGTGGCACGGTCGGGTTTTCCTCCGTTTCAGCATTTGAACTCGGTGCATGGTCTGGGTTGGCCTTGATATTTCTATTGATCGCAATTTTGGCGTGGCGGGGCAACGGGGGCCACATCCGCTATATTTTCATGGCGGCGATTGTGCTTATGCCCACGCTCTATGGTGGGCTTTGGGCCTACCGCCGCTACAGTGACGCGCAATCTTTGGCAGCATCTGGTGCGATGGTTTCGGGTTCTGGTACGCCAATCATTTGTAGTACCACGCTGATATTTCCCTTATTCCTAACGCTGTACGTTGTGTGGTATATGAGCAGAGGTCCGGCTCGTGCCTTTTATCGTGGCTACTATCTATCACGAGATGAAACATCCCAAAACTAAAAGAGCAACCCACGTGTGGACTGCTCTTTACCCAACTCACAAACGAGCTATAGGCGTTACGCCTTTACTGCATCTTCTTCGCTAGTTTCCATCTCCATGCGAACCAGTTCGCGGCGGAGTGTCTTGCCAACGGCGGTCTTGGGCAGTTCCTCAACGAAGGTGAAGCGCCGCACAACTTCGTATCCCGCAAGTAGTGGCTCCTGGTGTTTGATTAGGTCCTCAGCAGTGGCGGACTTACCAGCCTTAAGAACCACCCACGCTTTGAGCGCCTCCTGCCCCTCTTTTTCCGGGTGCGGTATTGCGGCCACAGCCACCTCCTGCACGGCCTCATGCTCCGCCAGCGTCTTTTCGACGGAGTTCGGATACACATTAAAGCCGCCGATTAGCGCCATGTCTTTCTTACGGTCTACAACGTAGAAGTAGCCGTCCTCGTCCATACGAGCAATATCACCCGTGAACAGCCACTGCCTCCCACCGTGTTCACGTAGAGCGTTCGCTGTCTCCGTCGGCATCTTATGATAGCCCTGCATGATGATCGGGCCAGACATCGCCAGCTCACCGACCTCACCGACAGGCACATCCGTTTCGCCATCATCCAAACTGACGATACGCATCTCCATATCCGGGAACGGCAGGCCAATCGACCCTATGCGGTTTTCACCCTTCAACGGGTTACAGTGTGTCGCCGTGGGAGCCTCACTCATCCCAAAGCCTTCAAGGATCACACCCCCGCTCAACCGCTCGAACTCACGCTTGGTTGCTGGCGGTAGCGGCGCAGAACCACTAATGCAAGCACGAATCGAGCGCAAACTGTACGTTCCATCCTGAACATCGGTACGCTTGTTGATCGCGTTGAACAGCGCCGGAACCCCCATGAACAGCGTTGGCTGGAAAGTGGTGATGGTGTCCAACACATCAGTGATATCGCGAGCGTTCGGCACCAAGTAGATCTCCGACGCCTTGCCCACTGCAAAGCACAACACCGCGACCATACCAAAAACATGGAACATCGGAATAGCACCAAGGAAAGAGTCTTCCATGTCGCCACTACCCAGGTAAGCGCGGCACATCAGCGTATTTGCCACCAATGAGGCATGTGTGGACATCGCTGCCTTGGACGTTCCCGTCGTCCCACCTGTGTACTGAAATAGACACAGGTCTTCTGGCGACACAGCCACATTACAGGGCTGACCCTGGTAACGTGTCAACATATCCTGGAACCAATGATCGCCAGGCTTGAGGGACTCTACGTAGTGGCCCCCTTTCTTCTCATTCGCCAGCGTAAATAACACCTTCGCCAGCCCAGGCAGGTATTCCTTGATGTTAGCGACGATTACGTGCTCTAGCTTGGTGTCTTTACGAATACGGTTGATCTGATCGTAGAACATCGTAAGGCAGATCGCGAAACGCGCGTCGCTGTCGTTAATCTGGAACTGCATCTTGCCATCGGGGTACGTGGGGTTCGTCGCCGCGACAACGCCGCCTGCTTTGAGGACCGCGAAGAAACTCACCACAAACGCCACACAATTTGGCATAACAATGGCAACACGTTCACCCTTTTGCAGTCCCATATCCACCAAAGCAGCCGCCAATGCTTCTGAGGCTCGCTCAAGCTCTGCATAGGTCAGTTTTGTATTGAGGCGACCCAGACTTCCCAGTACAGAGGGCAGGCGCGTGCTAGTCACCAACGCCACGTTATTCGGATGATTCTTTGCAGCCTCGCGCAAAAAGTCTGGCAATGTAATTTCCGGGTACGGTGTTATGGAAGCAGGAACATCCGAATCGTAACTTTTGGTCCACGGTTTATCCGCATATGTAACCATTTTTAGATTCACTCCAAGAAATTAAATTTGTGTTAAATCCTTCCAGTATTAGTATATTCCAAAGTCCATCACAGGAGCAACAGCTCTCATGCAATGGTTAAACCACCTCTACAGCAACCAACTCGCCGGGAAACGTGCCGGACGGCCCGCGTGCGTTAGGCAGATATGCTCTGTCTCCCCTGTCACACACAATTCATCTGTGTCTGCATCACGTAACTCATAGTTGAAAGTCAGAATCCGGCTTTTTAGATTCGTAATCCAACATATCACACGAACTGTTTGCCCATAGCGCATCGCCCGTCGATACTTAAGATTCACAGAGGTTACAGCCAGATGATACCCGTCCTGTTCCATGTCCGCATACGTCCGTCCCTTGGCCTTGGTATAGGTCGTGCGTGCCTCCTCACAATACACAAGGTAGCTGGCATGATGAACAATCCCCATTGCGTCTGTCTCGGCATACCTCACCGGGAAGGTCGTTTCTACAGTGTAAATGTCGTCAGTCATCGAATCTCTGCCACTTCTGGGCGAACAGCCACATTATAGATAAAAAAACGATGAGTTGCATAAGGACACGACCCATCGGGTGAATTTACGTTGTTCTAATCTTTCAATCAACCATAAGCGTGATTGACGCCTACTTTTGATGGCGCTCACGCAATTTGGCATCAATATCTTTAAGCGAGATATCCAAAGACGCCATAAGAACGAGTGTGTGATAAACCAAATCCGCCAACTCCCCCACACGCTCGTCGTGGTCCTGCGCTAACGCCGCAACAACAACCTCAGTTGCTTCCTCGCCCACTTTCTGTGCGATCTTCGGCACACCAGCCTCAAATAGTGTCGTCGTGTAGCTACCCGATGGCATTTCCGCCTTACGCGCCTGGATAATGCGCTCCAACTCGTAGATCATACTTTCATCAGACATGCGGTTCCTCCGTTGTGGCAAACTCACTTGCATCACGGAAGAAGCACGTTGTCTCCCCAGTATGGCAGGCTGGTCCAGCTGGATCCACCAGAAACAATAGTGTGTCTCCATCACAGTCCACACGAAAATCTACAACCTTCTGGGTGTTGCCGCTGGTTGCCCCCTTATGCCAGATTTCGCGACGGCTACGGCTCCAGAAAACTGTTTCTCCAATCATGATGGTTCGGCGCAATGAATCACGGCTCATCCAAGCCATCATCAACACCTGTTTTGTCTCGGCATCCTGCACAATAGCAGGAACCAATCCATTTTCATCCCAACGCACCCGCGCCATCAATGCAGCCACCTCTGATGTTTTTGCGATCAACCGTAGTATCCTCCCTCAAACAACGTGTGGTTATTCATAATCCCAGCCAGAAAGTCGCACGTCAACGCCGGAGTCTGCCAGATGCTGTTTTACCTGCCCAACGCTCAACTCCTTATAGTGAAACAAAGATGCAGCCAGGGCCGCGTCTGCACCGCCATCGGTTAGTGCCTCGGTGAAGTCACCCAGGGCACCTGCACCACCTGACGCGATCACGGGGATACTCACGGCATCGCTGATCGCTCGTGTCAGTTCGATGTCATAGCCAGACTTGGTTCCGTCACGGTCCATACTAGTCAGCAGAATCTCGCCTGCGCCACGCCGCTCCACCTCCTGCGCCCACTCTACAGCCCGTCGTTCAGTCGGGGTGCGTCCACCACTGATGTGAACCACCCACTCCCCGTTAATCCGTTTAGGATCAATCGCGACGACAATACACTGGCTTCCAAAGGCCCAAGCACCCGCGTTGACGAGGTCAGGATTAAGAACAGCGGCACTGTTGACACTCACTTTATCTGCCCCCGCGAGGAGCGTTGCTCGAATATCCTCAATTGTGCGGATGCCACCGCCCACACAGTACGGAATAAACACATTATCTGCCACAGCACGGACCATATCGAGCGTTGTCTGCCGATTCTCATGGCTGGCCGTAATGTCCAGAAAAACCAGTTCATCTGCCCCTTCACGATCGTAGACAACGGCCTGCTCCACCGGGTCGCCTGCATCACGCAGATTGACGAAGTTCACACCTTTGACGACACGCCCATCCTTAACATCCAAACACGGGATAATGCGCTTGGCTAATGTCATATCCCCCTACCCTTTCGCTGCTTCTAGCACATCAACCAATTTGAGCTTACCCTCATACAGGGCCATTCCAATTACAGCACCAGCGACTTGCCCGCTATCACAAAGTTGTTCAATTTCCGCCAGGGTTGTCACCCCACCAGAGGCAATCACCTGCAAGCCCGTCTCACGCCCCAGCGCAATCGTTGCCGCAGCGTTCACCCCACTAAGCTTCCCATCACGGCTCACATCCGTAAACAGGGCATGACGTACACCCACCTCAACCATTTTGACACCCAATTCAACTGGTGTCATGGCCGTTTTCTCCGTCCAGCCATGCGTTGTGACTAGCCCATCGCGGGCATCCAGAGCGACACAAACGGCGTCCGAACCGAAGTTCGCCACTGCTTCACGGACAATACCCGGTTCCTTGACGGCTAGCGTTCCCAGCACTACACGAGACGCGCCTGCGCCAATAGCACGCTGGATGTCTGCCATACTCCGCAAGCCGCCCCCAAACTGGACTTTCGCACCGAGTTTCGCCACCTCCGCCAAAATTGCGCCGTTATCATTGGCATCAGCAAAGGCACCATCCAGATTAACCATGTGAATCCAGTCTGCGCCCGAGGCCATCCACTCACGAGCTGTCGCCACCGGGTCGTCACTGAAGATGGTCTGCTGGTTGGGGTCGCCTTCTTTCAAGCGCACGACTTTGCCGCCACGGAGATCAACCGCTGGGTAGATAATCATGATGACATCTCCAAAAAATTCTTCAGAATTCGTAGACCAGTGCGCTGGCTTTTCTCTGGATGAAATTGCACCCCATAAATATTTTCCCGGTGGACACCAGCGGTAAACGGCTCACCATAGTCGGCGGTAATGAACACGTCGTTTTGGTTTGTAGGAACACAGTAGTAGCTATGCACAAAGTAGGCATAGCTAGGGTCTGGAAGGCCCGCGAGCAAGGCGGTTTCACGATGTGTCTCTAGCTGGTTCCAACCCATATGCGGGACTTTCAGGTCAGGGAACTCTGGGAAGCGGGTTACATGCCCGGGCAACATCCCTAATCCCTCGTGGTCGCCCATTTCATCGCTCTGTTCGAACAAAAATTGCATCCCCAAACAGATGCCAAGATAGGGAATACCATCTGCAAGAGCCGCCTTCAGCGGTTCCACAAGTTGTTGCTCATGTAACTTTTGCATCCCAGCGCCGAAGGCCCCCACACCCGGCAGAATAATCTTATCTGCACCCGCTAATTCATCTGGAGAAACGACCAGTTTCACGTCTGGCGCTTGCAGGTGCTTGAGCGCATGGAGCACGCTTCGCAAGTTACCTGCACCGTAGTCAATAACTGCTAACATACACACTCCTCTATAGCCAGACCCCACCCGTACACAAAAAGACCCCACTCGGCGCGGGGTCTGGGAAATCGCAAACGTGTCTTATAACAACGGACGGCTACAAACGCACCGAAATAGGGGTTTTTTTTACACTTGTGTGATGATGCTCGGTCCACATAGGGCGTAGTCCCATCCGCATAAACTACGATGGGCAGTATAACGAGTGGTTTATGAACTGTCAACGTAAACCGACCCGTGCAATGTTTCGGCAGCACGCTATCATATATTCCGTTACTGACCCATGCCTGGAAGGAATACCCTATTATGCCCGAACGGCCACTCATTGCCCTGCTCACTGACTTCGGTACCCGTGATGCTTATGTTGGTGTGATGAAAGGCGTGATGAAATCACTTTGCCAGGACGCAGAATTCATTGACATCACCCACGACATTCCACCGCAAGACGTGCGAGCGGCAGCCTTTACCCTCCACAATAACTATAGCTACTTCCCAGAAGATACTGTCTTTCTAGTCGTGGTGGACCCCGGCGTCGGAACAGCAAGACGGGCCGTTCTTTGGCAGTCTGCGGACGGATACCGCTTTGTGTTTCCAGATAATGGCGTCCTCACCTACATCATGCCAGCTAGCCAGCAACCCACCCCAAGCAAGGGCACCTCCTGGAAAGGCGGTAAAATGCAGGTGAACGTCATACGGCAACGTGATCCCCTCTGGGAGATCACGGCTTCCCCCTTAAGAGGCACCCCCAGTACGACCTTCCATGGGCGTGATATTTTTGCGCCAATGGCGGCTATTGCAGCCTGCGCCCGGTTGGAAGCCGCAATGTCAAGTGACAAACTTCGACCAATTAAGAAAGACACGCTAGTACAACTCGCGTTCCCCCGGCAAACAACTTCAGAGGACACCATCACGGGTGAGGTGTTATATATCGACCACTTCGGCAACATAGTAACTAGCATTGGGCGGTTAATATGGCGACAAGCTGGCGGTTTGGGGTTTGACCCGGCGTTCGTTCACAACCTTCCGCAACTGTTTTTTCCACCCGAATCAACTGTCAAGCTGGGGAGCACAGCCTTGGATCGCATTCATAGAACCTACGGCGAAGTCGAGGCAGGTGAGTTATTAGCGTTGGTGGGCAGCAGTGGCTACCTGGAAATCTCGGTGAATGGTGGTAACGCCGCCACACAACTTGGCTCAAAGGTTGGCGACACCGTAACGCTTCACATCTCAGAGGGGGGCTGACATGGATCAGTTTATCATTCGTGGCGGCAGCACGCTCCGGGGGGAAGTCACACCTGGCGGCAATAAAAACGCCGCCACCAAGATGATCCCTGCCTGCTTACTCACAGATCAACCCGTCACCCTGCATAATGTACCAGACATCGTCGATGTGCGTGTGCTGTGTGATGTGGTGCAGCACCTCGGCGCATCCGTTGCCTGGACTGATGAGCGCACGGTGCGCGTCCATGCGGAGAACATAACGACCAGCGAGGTCCACCCGGACATGGCCCGTACCCGCGCCGGAATCGTCCTCAGTGGGGTGTTGTTAGCAAGACGAGGCGAGGCCGCGCTGCCACTCCCCGGCGGGGATGTTATTGGCGAACGGCGACTGGATACACTCGTAAACGCGCTGCTCTCACTGGGGGCAGAAGTGCATCACGACGGCAAATATTTGCGTTTCCATGCACCAAACGGCCTAACAGGAACGAAGATTCTGCTGCGTGAGGCCAGTGTCACCGCCACGGAAAACACCATCATGGCGGCAGTATTGGCAAAGGGCACCACTGTCATTCGCAATGCCGCCGGGGAACCGCATGTACAAGACTTGTGCAATATGCTGAACACACTCGGCGCGCAAATTGAGGGCATCGGTTCCAACCAACTCACGATTACAGGCGTCAAATCGTTATCCAGCGGCGAGGCACGCGTTGGCGCGGACTTTATGGAGGTCGGGAGTTTTGTAGGAGTGGCAGCGGTAACAGGAGGCGAGATCACGATCAAAGACGCTGACCCACAACATCTCGATATGGTCGCCCTCACGTTTGCTCAGTTGGGGGTTAGGTGGGAAGTGAGCGGGAAGGATTTGTTCGTTCCTTCAGGACAATCGCTCACAGTCCAGCGAGACTTCGGTGGCAAGATGCCTGTCATCCGGGCACAACCTTGGCCCGCCTTCCCCCCGGACCTGATGAGTATCGCGCTAGTGATCGCCACACAATCCGCAGGGGTCGCACTATTTCACGATTGGATGTACGAAAGTCGCTTCTTTTTCACGGACAAACTGGTACGGATGGGCGCACGCATTACGCTATGTGATCCGCACCGCGTGCTCGTACAAGGACCAACCGCCCTGCGCGGTGGCTTGACCCTTGCCAGCCCGGATATTCGCGCAGGAATGGCGATTCTCCTCGCGGCGTTGGCCGCCCACGGCGAAACGCGAATCGCCAATATTCAGCAGATCGACAGGGGTTACGCTAACGTGGAGCAAAAGCTCGCAGCTCTCGGTGCTGATATTGAGCGAGTAACGGTTAACGCCTAAGTATCGCCATTTGGGGATGTCTCATCTGTATCGTCATTTGGTTTCACAGCAGGTAGTGTTCCCGTTGAACGAATAGCTGGCACCGTCCCCGTCGTTGTTGCCCGGATATTCTCCGCTGTGTCGAACTCCATCAATAACGCTTGATAGCGTTCACGATAGAGTTCCGCACGAGCGCGTTCCAGGTGCCAAAGCCGCTGGATGCTCTCACGCAATGGCGGAATTTCGCCTTCAAGTTCAGCCACGCGCACCACATGTCGCTCGAACTCCTTGTCATGGCTACGCCAGACTTCGTCATTCGCTAGCGTAAACTGCTTGAACCGCTTTTGGTCATCCGCACGCCAGTCATTCCACTCCTGACGGAATCGCTCCTCACTGAGCCGTTGCATCTCCGCAACCTCGTTGATACGACGCTCCAAACGATCCCCAATACGCTCGAAGTCCTCAATCGTGCGCCGCATCTCACGGTGCGTTTCTGCCCACTGCTCGAACCGTTCCAGGTTACGTTGCATGGCGCTATCTTGCTCGCCAAACTTATCCATAAGTGATTGCACCTGTTGGTCTCGCTGCTGGAGCATCAACGTCTGCTGATCGATAAACTGCTGCATCTGTTCACGTCGCGACGATTCCGCCGTCTGGGTGTCGTTGATCTTACGCTCGTTACGTAGCGTCAAGTCCTCAATAAGTTGTAACTTCGGACGAATCGCGTCTACTTGCTTCTGAACCTCTGGCAGTTCGCTCTGAAGCTCACTCAAGCGACGATTATCCTGGCGACGTTGTTCTTCCAAGTATGCCAGGCGGCGCTCTGGCTCGTCCAACTTCTTATGCAAATCATCAATGCGTTGTTGCACCGAGGCAACGGCCTCACCCGTGCGCTCTCGCTCGATTTGGAAACCGGGAAGCTCAACGAGTTGCCCTTCGATATTCGCCAGTCGTTCAGCAACCTCGCGCACGGGCCGCATGATCCCCTCACGAGCGATTTCATTACGGCGCTCAACTTCACGCTCACCGGCCAGTCGCTTGGCCTCCTGCTGTTCCATCAACATACGGACCTCGCGCCGAACCTGTTCCATGAGGCCTGCATCTGCTGGGCCACCACGCCCGCCTTCTACCGTCGCCCGGATCACGGTCTGGTCGCTCTCCATCCCACTTAGACGTCGATTTAAGGCGTCGATAGTGTCTTGTTGGGCACCGAGGCGTTCTTGGAGCTGATTAATCATATTTTTGTCGCGGCGGCGCTCTTCGTCGAGCCACTCAATCATCTTCATGGCCTGGTTGATGTCCACGTTCGTTTCTCTTTCCGAGCCAGTCTCGCTACCTATCCTTACGTATTGGGCGCGATTATAGCACAAGCTCCTGGTGTGTGAAGAAGTGACGAAGCGCGTACAATAGACACAAAGTTTGACCAAACAACAGTAAGGATGCATTATGTATGCAGACCGTCAACGTCTGGAAAATTTAGAAGACAAGGCCCTAGCACCTTATGGCCTACGTAGCCAAGAGAGCCGAGGACGCATTCATCACGAGCCAGAACCCCAATATCGCACCGCTTTCCAGCGAGACCGGGACCGTATTACACACTCCGCAGCATTTCGGCGTTTGGAATACAAGACACAAGTTTTCGTAAACGACCTCGGAGACTACTATCGCACCCGCCTCACCCACACGCTAGAGGTCGCGCAAATCGGGCGCACGATTGCCCGCGCCCTTGGGGCCAACGAGGACCTCGTGGAAACGATCTGCCTAGCCCATGACCTCGGCCATCCGCCATTTGGGCATGCAGGCGAAGCCATACTGGACGAACTCACTAGCGAGTACGGCGGCTTCAACCATAATCACCAGAGTTACCGCGTTGTAACCGAGCTAGAGCGGCGCTATGACCGTTGGCCCGGCCTCAACCTTACTTTCGAGACACTTGAGGGCATTGCCAAACACCAAACGTCCTACGACATATCGACTGTCATAGGCGGAAACCACAGCAGCCTGGGTAGCCTAGAGGCGCAAATTGCCGATGCTGCTGACGAACTGGCCTACAATGCCCATGATCTTGATGACGGGCTGAAATCCGGGCTGATTACCCCAATACAACTTCGAAAGCTGGAAATATGGCGGCGGTTAGTCGAGCGTTCCCGTTGGGACGGTGGTCACTTAGATGACCTCTCGCGGCATCACCTTATCCGAGAGGTGATTGGGATGTTGGTAGACGACCTTCTCACAAACACAACTGCTGCCCTTGACAAGTTAAAACCAACTTGTCCCCAAGATATACAAAGCCACACAACACTGGCCGTGTGTTATGGCCCTGCAACGACGGTGATGAACCGTGCGCTTAAGGATTTTCTGTACGACAAGATGTACTCGCATTACCGTGTAATTCGTATGTCGCAGCGGGCAGAGCATTTCATCACGCAAATTTTTAACAGCTATGTGAAAGAACCGCGCCAACTCCCAGACGCGGATCGGCAGCGGTTAGATGCAGAAGGTGTTCACCGTGTAGTTGCAGACTACATCGCCAGCATGACCGACCGCAGCGCCCAAATCGAGTATCGTCGTCTATATGACCCAGCCGCCAAACCATAGGTGTTCATTTATGGGGAGGCTCGCTAGAATAATACAGACTATGGTTTTTGGCACAGCACGGGGATAAGACATGAGTGAAACGCTTCTCAACGGACGTTATAAGCTGGTGGCCCAGCAGGGTTCCGGCGGCATGGCTGTCATCTACAAGGCCGTCGATCAGGAACTAGGCCGCACAGTCGCCATCAAAATCCTACGACCGAGCCTCACCCACGATCCTGAGTTTCTCAAGCGGTTTCGCAACGAGGCCCGCAACGTCGCCAACCTCACTCACCCTAACATCGTCACTGTCTATGATGTGGGACAGGATAACAGCACTCATTTTATGGTGATGGAGTTTATCGACGGCTCGGACCTAAAAAAGCTCATTCGCAAGGAGGGGGTGGTTTCGCCCAAAGAGACCGTCAACATGGGGATCCAGATTTGCGCGGGCATTGGCTTCGCCCATCGTGCAGGCCTGGTCCACGCAGATGTAAAACCCCAAAATGTGCTACTCACCTCCGAACGCCAGGTCAAAGTGACGGACTTCGGTATCGCCCAGGCATTTTCCGAACAAACGGCGGCAGGTCTCGGTGAGCGGCAAAACGTGGTCTGGGGTAGCCCACACTACTTTGCACCAGAACAAGCCCAGGGGAAAAAGCCAAGCCCCGCCTCCGACGTGTATGCCATCGGTATCGTACTGTTTGAGATGCTCACAGGCCAACTGCCTTACGCGGGTAACAGCCAACAAGAACTGGCAATGGCACACATCAAAGAGCCAATTCCGAATATACGAGACATCAACCCGCAAATTCCTGAAGAACTCGCACGCATTGTCTACAAGGTCATGAGCAAGGAACCTGCCGGACGTTACCGTATGGCAGACCAACTTGGCAAGATTCTCGAAGCCTACCGTGACCAGGGCGAACAACACACCGCCTACAGCCCACGTGTGCCACAACAGCAGGTTCCGCCACCGCCAATCCCACGACCAGAAAACCGTTATCAAAACCCAGCTTCACAGCCAAACGTCCAACAACCCCAGCAAAACCGCCCGCTATACACAGAACCGCCACAAGCTGAACCCACCCAGCGTTATAACGTCGTGCCAGAAGCTCCGGGGAATGAGTTTGTTCGGAACGCTGTGCCAGCGGCAACCCCGCCACCCGCACAGTACAATATCCCCGCGAGCGATGGAACTGGCGCATCGGCCCCGGTGATGGCACCGTATGATGCAGCTTACGCCACAACAGCGGGCGGAAATGGGTTAGATGCCATTACGTTGATTCTCGCGTTCCTGGCGTTTGTAGCGGTTGCCTGTTTGATCCCGCTCTACATTTTGGTGATCATGGCTTACAGAGGTTAACAACCAGTAGCCATTGACCTCGCATCGCTTTATATCGTTTGAAATCGCCGCTGGCAGAATCGCCACCAACAGATTATTTCTGCCGTGTTAACGTCTGTTAGCCATCGCCTGTCATCGACGAGGGGGCATTGACCTGGTCGTCCTCAACGACAACCGCATATTCATCAACGAACATTTGCGCCACTGCTGTTTCACGATCCGGGTTGGCAAGATAAATCCCCACCCCTCCCTCAGACAGCCCCCCATCCTCAATTTGCACCACCTGCTCATCATTAACGAAACCTGTGAGTGTCGCACCGCGAATATCCAAGCGTACACGATTCATCTCACCCAAACGGTTGATGACATCGCTTTCAGTCCACCGTTCTTCTGCGTTGCGAAGTTCGCGCCAAATACCGTCCTCCAAAAACCAGATGCTAAAGCGCCCCTCACCGTCAATCGCGAACACCCCATAATTCCAGTCATCCATATGATGAAACACAAGACCGTAGCCAGTATTTGACATGCTACCTTCATCCAATTGAAGATCCGCCACGATCGTAATGTCCTCATCATAGGCAAATGTATCCACAATGGTTGTTGCCGCCAGGTTACGGATACTGTTTGACAGCAAATATTGGCCGTCCGTTGTAAACATTCGGCGGACCTCACCAGTACGTGTGCCGCTCATCGTCGTCTGGGTAGACCAATATTCCTCAGCTATCTCATCACCCGGCGAAAAGCCTGTCGTGAAGCTCATATTATCGGCGGATGTCATACTCTCCGGCCCCGGTTCTTCCTCAACCATACTATCAACACCACCGAAGTTACGGAAATCACGGGGATTAAGTGTCGCTGTAGCCGTCGGTATGGGAGGTTGGTCCAGTGCTGGTGCCCGCACGAGTACATCATCACTCGTATTAGTTCGGTTGAGCAACAAACCAACAGCCAGCACAACCACGATCAGCGCCAAGCCAGCAGACAGTAATCCCAGTGGAAAACTACTTTGGGATGCCGTGCCTGGCTGACCAACAGCACGTTGAGCCGGAAGCAACATCGTCGCCCTATTGGTATCGCCATCTTTTTCTACCATGACCGCCGGTTGGCGCTCCTGCAAGGCCATTTCAAGATCCCTGAACAGCGCGGACGCTGTCTGGTATCGATTATCAGGAGCCTTTGCCAGCGCCTTTTCGATCACCGCATCCAGGTAAGGGTTGTTGATCTCTTCGTTGGCACTCGCTAATGGCGGAACAGGCTCATTTAAGTGGCGGATCAACACGGATATACTCCCATCATCGCCGAACGGTGGCTGGCCTGTTAGTAACTCGTAGATGATAACGCCGAAAGCATAAATGTCAGTTCGTGTGTCTACGCTCTCACCCGCCGCCTGTTCTGGTGCCATGTAGGCAGGCGTGCCAACGGCGATATTCTCCTGGGTGAGCTTGCTGCCCTCAACCAGTCGAGCAATCCCAAAATCAGAGAGAACCGCGCCGCCGCGTTCATCAAAGAGGATGTTTGCAGGCTTTATATCACGATGTACCATTCCCAACGCATGTGCATAATCCAACGCATCCGCAACATCACGAACAATGGGCAGTAGACGCGTAATGGGCATTGTTGTCCCATCTTCGCAGTACACATCCATAATCTCTTTAAGATTTTTCCCCGGCAAATACGGCATCACCATGTAGAGCAGATGCTGGTCGCCATGTTGCAAGGTTGCATAGTCAAAAATTTGTACGACATTGGGATGGCGCAGGCTGGCAATAAACTTCGCCTCACGCTCAAACCGCGCCCGAAACAGGTCATCATCGGCGAGGTGCTCATGCAATACCTTGACGGCTACGTCACGATCCAGGTTGGTGTCGAGGGCACGGTAAACGCGTGCCATGCCACCTGTACCGATACGTTCCATAATATTGTACCGGGGAATTTGTTGTAATAGATTGTCGTTTGTCTCGACCATAATGATACACTTTTCCCGTGTAAACCATTTTGATATGGTGCATTGACACGCTGTACTGATACTAAAGACCATTGTAAATCACTGTATGGTAGGTTACATAGCCCATGAAGCCATCAGGTGCCTATCAACCCTATTCTAAACACATCATGATGAATTTTGCTGTGAAAATTTCGCAACCTTTCAGAATCATACCACTGTCTCTCATCTATACTGACCCCACGCCATCCTGATGCCAAAGAAGATAACCCTTGTGCAAAGTGCAGACCTGATCCGTGATGATAGCACGCTTGCCCTCGGCGGTATGACCCTCTATCGCCGTCCAGTCACCTTCGTTCGTGCCATTTTACAACGTGAGACACGCCCAAAGGATATTCAGCTTGTTGCTTTCACCGCTGGCTATGCAGCAGACTTATTGGTCGGCGCGGGCTGTGTGCGGGCCATTCGTAGCGTTTACTTTGGGCTGGAGTCATTTGGGTTCGCGCCGATGTTCACACAACAGACGGGCGCAGGCAAGCTTACCGTGATTGAGGAAACAGAGACGAGCTTGGTGTTAGGACTGCGGGCGCGAGCAGGCCGCGTTCCTTACCTACCGTCTGTCGCCTGGCAGGGAACCGACCTTCTCGCCTTGAGACCAGATATTTACACTATTCAAGACCCATATACGAACGAGAGCCTCACTGCATTTCCCGCCATTCAGGTTGATGTGGCCGTGATTCATGCACTGGCTGTTGATGCGGAGGGCAACGCCGCCATCAACAACAATCTCGCGGTCGACCAACTGCTGGTCTACGCGGCAGACACTGTCATCGTCACCACGGAGTCATTTCTTGAACGCCTGGAGCCTGCTGTGGACCACACGCTGATCCCCGCTGCTGGCATTGACTACGTCGTCCACACACCTAACGGAGCCGCACCCACCAGTTGTTATCCTTTGTATAGAATGCGAGGTCGTGAGTTTGCTGCCTATGTGGACGCCTGCGCCCGTGAGGGTGGCTTTGAGGCCTACTTGCGCGACTTCATCAAACAGGATCACCCTTGATCTCACTTTCATCACGTCTTATTATACAGCCTAAATCATAACAGGGGAGCCTGTGCAAACGGGCTGAGAGGGTGCGTAATGTCGCACCGACCCTCAAACCTGATCCGGGTTATGCCGGCGTAGGGAGTTGAGTGAAACACGGCTACCAAGCCACCCTGCGTGTTGATTGCAGCGGTGGCTTTTTGTTTGCTACTTCCCCTGCATGGTCGCTATTAAACAATCGCACTTGAGGAGTTTTGACGTGTATCGAAATATGTTTCTGACGTTTTTGCTACTTAGTATGGCAGCATTGCCCTTTACCGCCCAGGACGCCCCAAACCAACCCTTTGAAGGCGTGACACTGCGGGTGATTTCACACGACAGCTTCGCCTTCAGCGAGGATATTTTGATTGACTTCGAGCAGGAAACCGGGATGCTCGTTGAATTGCTACGGGCTGGTGACACAAGCACAATGGTCAACCAGGCCATTTTGAGCAAGAACAATCCACTCGCAGATGTTATGTTTGGCATCGATAACACCTTCCTGAGCCGCGCTCTAGACGAGGACATCTTTATTCCTTACGAGTCGCCTCTATTAGAAAACGTGCCAGGAGTCTTCATAGTGGATGAAGCGCATCGCGTCACCCCGATTGACTACGGCGATGTGGCCCTCAACTACGATGTTGCCTACTTCGAAGAGAACGACATCCCGGTGCCAACCACCCTTACAGACCTCACGGATGCGACCTACGCAGATTTACTGGTCGTGCAGAACCCTGCTACGTCCTCACCCGGCCTCGCCTTTCTCATGACGACAATTGCCGAGTTCGGCACAGATGGCGATTACACCTATCTCGACTA
This sequence comes from uncultured Anaerolineaceae bacterium, assembly GCA_964462905.1. Classification (GTDB taxonomy): domain Bacteria; phylum Chloroflexota; class Anaerolineae; order Aggregatilineales; family Phototrophicaceae; genus DAOTTY01. Next base: position 5,521 of record CAYWZS010000015.1, on the reverse strand, counting down.
TTGGACGGACCTACGGGCGAACGATGTGTTGGTCGTGAAAGACTGGACCACAGCCTACTACAGTGAGTTCACTATCGCCGGCGGTAGCCGCCCCCTCGTGGTGAGCTATGCGAGCAGTCCACCTGCCGAAGTTCTCTTTGCAGACCCACCCGTTGACGAGGCGATTACGGGATCCGTTGTTGCAGATGGAACCACGTTCCGTCAAATTGAGTTCGCAGGCATCCTCACAGGGACGGAAAACGAAGCCGCTGCTCAGGCCTTTATCGACTTTATGCTGAGCATCCCTTTCCAGGAGGATATGCCACTCAACATGTTTGTGTTCCCGGTCAACAACGAGGCCGAACTGCCGGACGTGTTCGTCGAATATGCTGAGGTCGCGGAAAACCCAGCAGACTTGCCGTTCGCAGAGATCGAAGCGAACCGTGAGGATTGGATTCAGGCATGGACCGAAACCGTTATTCGGTAATGTCTCTGGCGCGGTACGGGTTATTGCTCGTACCGCTTACCTTTCTAGCCACTTTTTTCTTCTACCCTTTGGGATCAATCCTAACCGTCAGCCTCACCCGTAGCGGATCACTTGACCTGAGCGGCTTTGTTGATGTCGCGACCTCGGCCTATTTTTGGGAGACCCTCTGGTTTACGGTGTGGCAGGCTACGGTATCCACGATACTCACGCTGGCTCTCGCAATGCCAGGAGCCTATGTGTTCGTGCGCTACCGATTCCCGGGCAAGGGGCTACTGTTATCCCTCAGCACGCTACCATTCGTCCTGCCGACCGTTGTCGTCGCTGCCGCCTTTACTGCACTTCTCGGCAACAACGGAATGGTCAACAACGCACTTGTAGATTTGCTACAGCTAGAAAATGCACCCGTTCAGCTTGAACGCTCGTTAACCATGATCTTCATCGCGCATGTTTTCTACAACTATGCCGTTGCACTCCGCATGATTGCAGGCTACTGGGCCAACCAGTCCCCACGCGTTGAGGAGGCCGCCCAGGCGCTCGGCGCACATGGGTGGCGTCTATGGTGGGAGATACGCCTCCCTGTGATACGCCCAGCCATCACCGCAGCAGCGATTCTCGTTTATATCTTCACCTTCACCAGTTTCGGAGTAATTCTGATCCTCGGTGGTGTGGAATACGCTACCCTTGAGGTCGAAATCTACCGCCAGGTAACGGCGCTGTTCAATCTACCAACAGCGGCGGCTCTATCCCTGGTGCAGATTGGTGTCATGGTCATCATGATGGCTGTCTACACCCGGCTTCAACGCAACAACGCCAGCACCACCCCACAGGCGACAACAACCATTGCCCGTACCCCACAGACCAACGCAGGCCGCATCCTCATTACAGGTCATCTTATCACTGTCGCCTTACTGATCTTTGCGCCGTTGCTAGCGTTGGTTATCACATCTATCACTGGGCCAGAGGGTTTCACATTTAGTGCGTACACGCAACTGGGCGAAACGTCACGCCGATCTATCTTGTTTTCACCCCCGTTGGCAGCCGTCAGCAACTCACTAACCCACGCTCTCAGTGCAACCATATTAGCCGTTGCACTTGGGATTCTTGCCGCCTACCTACTCACAACGCCTCGTTCCCCGTTGACGGCCCTACTCGATCCGATGTTCATGCTCCCGCTGGCGACCAGTGCCGTGACGCTCGGCTTTGGATTTATCATCGCGCTGGACGAGCCGCCCCTAAACCTGCGAACGTCACCGTTGTTGATTCCACTGGCGCATACGTTAATCGCATTGCCGTTTGTTGTGCGAAGCGTGCTACCTGCACTACGAAGTATCCCTGACGATCTACGTGAGGCAGCAGCAACCCTTGGCGCAACACCGCTGGCGACCCTCCAACACATCGACATACCGTTGTTAAGCCGGGGCATCGTCGTCGGCGCTACATTTGCTTTCACGGTCAGCATGGGGGAGTTCGGCGCAACGGTATTCATCGCCCGTCCTGATGCCCCAACCATGCCCGTTGTGATTTTCCGCCTGTTGGGGCAACCGGGGTTGGCAAACTATGGTCAGGCAATGGCGATGAGTACCATTCTAATCGCTGTGTGTGGTACAGCTTTCATACTTATTGAGCGACTACGTACCGCAGGGGTCGGGGAATTCTGATGTTGCAGATTCATGACGCTAAAAAGCAATTTAACGAGACCGCTGTCCTTTATGATGTGTCTTTAACGGTCAAAGCTGGGGAGATTGTGTGTCTACTCGGTGAAAGCGGCAGCGGAAAGACGACACTGTTGCGGGCCATTGCCGGGTTAGAAACCCTCGACTTAGGTGATGTATTGCTAGACGGCGAATCACTACACGGCAAACCGACCCACCGCCGCCCCTTCGGACTGATGTTCCAGGATTTTGCCTTATTTCCACACATGACAGTTGCAGAGAATATCGGCTTCGGCCTCAAAATGCAGGGGTTGGTAGCTACCGACAACATCCAACGCGTGCAGGATATGCTTGACCTTGTTGGGCTGGGTGGATTTGGCGGGCGTTCTGTAAGCGAACTAAGTGGGGGTGAAAGGCAACGCGTGGCCCTCGCCCGCAGTCTGGCACCGCGTCCGCGCCTGTTAATGTTAGATGAGCCATTAGGATCGCTGGACGCAGCCCTTCGTGACCGTCTCGTGACCGAATTGCGGACAATCATCAAGCAAGTGGGGCTAACCGCGCTATATGTCACACACGACCAACAAGAGGCGTTTGCCATTGCAGATCGTGTCGCTGTGATACACAACGGCCACCTCGCACAAATCGCAACTCCCCCAGACCTGTATCATGCCCCCAAGACACGCTACGTTGCGGAATTTTTAGGCTTTCAGAACTTTGTCGCAGTCGAAGCCATCTACGCAGAACAGGTTGACACTGCAATCGGTCGGCTACCCACCCCAACCCGCCACAGTGACACATTGCTTTTGCACCCTTCCGGGCTATCACTGGCAGCTAATGGCCCCATTTCCGGTACAATCACCCAAAGTGTGTTCATCGGGCGCACAAACAGGCTCACCGTTCAACATCATAGCGGTGTAAATTTGACCTTCGAAGCCAGGGCACAGCCTGGGGTATCACAAGCGGTCGGCGATCAAGTACGGGTAAACATTGAAGATTGGGCTATACAGGGAATCCAATCATGAGCACGCAGCAACTTTCCGTTGACGGCGCAAAGTATCACATTGAGGTGGACGGCAACGGCCCCCCCCTGCTCCTGCTACACGGTTTCACGGGGTCATCGCAGAACTGGGAGCCACTCGTCCCAACCTTTGCAGAGCAATACACCGTTGTACGGGTTGACCTGCTAGGACACGGCCAAACAGACGCACCCACTAACCCACAACGCTACTCCATGCATCATGCAGCCACCGCGCTACAAAAGATCATGGCAAACCTCCGCTACCCGTCGTATCACCTACTTGGTTACTCAATGGGCGGACGCTTGGCGCTGTACACCGCCGCGCAGTATGCCGATACCGTGCAAACGCTTACACTAGAAAGTGCATCACCCGGGCTGGCAACCGCTGATGAACGCGCAGAACGGATGCAGCGCGATGACGTACTAGCCAACCGTGTCGAAGACGAAGGCATATCTGCTTTTGTAGATTTCTGGGAGAACATCCCTCTGTTTTCATCCCAGGCAAGCGTGACGGGGGCTGACCGCCAACGGCTCCGTGACCAACGCCTGACCAACTGTCCAACTGGACTCGCAAACAGCCTCCGTGGTATGGGAACAGGGGCGCAACCGTCCCAATGGCAGAGCTTACCTGACCTCACCATGCCTGTACTCCTGATAACAGGCACACTAGACACCAAATTTACGCGGATTGCCGACGAGATGGCAGAACATATTCCCAACGTTCAACGAGCGGCCATAACAGGTGCAGGCCACACGGTCCACTTTGAGCAACCCATCGCATACAGCCAAACTGTTCTGGAATTTCTCGATGCCCACCGCTAAACGCTACTGTGCCTACTGCGGACACATAGCACATCGTTGTGGATGCGCCGAAGATAACAGCCGTCTACGTCGTTTTCTGGCGATTATCCACGCGCCCTATCAACCGTTGTGGCACGATACCCCCTACAAACGCGGTGTTCCACCACAGGTTAAGCGCCGGGAACGCACCATAGCACGCCGCAACTGTGACGCGTGGTATACGGCCCTGGCCGAACGCTACGGGGCTAGGTGTCAGCACTGCCAGGCCCATGACGCAAAACTCACGTTGGACCACGTTTTACCCATAGCTAAAGGGGGCGCATCAGACCTCACAAACATGCAGTTACTATGTGCAAAATGCAACACAGCTAAGGGCAAGCTGGCCTATGATTGTCGCCCGTTTAGCGAATGAGCTTGGCCGTGAGCGCCGCGTGAACGCGCAAATACTCAAGCCAACCATGAGGGGTTAAACCACCGTAGTCGTTATGGTCGATAGGATTTTCAACATTGCCTTCATTATTTGCATAACGCTGAGCCAGCGCAACCGTTTCCGCACGGGTGGTCTGGAACTGTTCAACCATCTCCTCCCAAGGCGTAGCCAACACAGGGCGATAACCATCATATTCTTCTGCTACGAAAGATTCCCCAAAACCAACCCGTAGCCGTCGTTGTCCCCAGCGTTCGATGCCGATGAGGTGTGCAAGTGCCTCCCGGTTGCGGTCATTGGGTTCTGCGTGCTGCGCCCGCGTCGCAATTTCACCCGCTGTACTCTCCAGTCGTGCGACATGATCCGTGAAATTCCGCTGCGCTCCTGGTCGCTCCCAGAATAAACGCCCTAACATCCCGAAAATTATCTGCTTCATGAGTTATTTGTTGTTTCCGCATCTCGTATCACAAAATAGGTCTGCATCTCACCACGCCCCTTCACCTGCACAGGCGCACGTCTGGTAAGCGTGAACCCACCAGGGAGCAAGTCTGCGGTTACCGCCGAAACATGGACAGCTCCCGGTTCTCCAGTCGTTTCCATGCGGCTCGCAATATTCACCGTATCTCCCCAAAGGTCATAGGTGAACTTGTGTGTCCCGATCACCCCGGCAACCAACGGCCCACTGTGAACACCAACCCGAATACCGAAGTTGAGCTTGTTTTCTATGTTAAAGGCAGCTACAGCATCCAACATATCTAACCCTAGGGCCACAGCCGCCTGTGCGTGGTCATCTCGGGTTAACGGTACCCCAGCAGCAACCATATAGGCATCACCAATCGTCTTTATTTTTTCGAGGCCATGTACCTGCGTCAACGCATCAAATCGTGAGAAAATATCATTTAGGATCACAATCAAGCGTTTCGGCGGGACGGTTGCCGCAAATGCCGTAAAACCCACCAAATCTGTAAACAACACGCTGGCCGCCTCAAACTCGTCAACGATCTCCTTTTCCTCGTCCTTGAGTCTCTCGGAAACCGGGGGTGGCAGGATATTTAGCAGTAGACTTTCGCTCTTTTGGTGCTCGTTGCGGAGCGCAATTTCGAGCTTACGGCGTTGGGTAATGTCAGAAATACTGACAACAGCATAACCGTTAGATG
>CAYWZS010000014.1:21642-60652 GCA_964462905.1 uncultured Anaerolineaceae bacterium | reverse complement strand
ATTAGGCTACATTCTTGTTGAAATAGTGTGGGTAGCCATTCGATACAGATGATTAGAGGCAATATTTTTCTACACCACACATCGGCTATGCTTTCTAAAATTTACAACTGGCTCTAGTGTTGGGCAACTTTAACACCGAGCAACGACCAACTCATCACTGAACGACACGTTGCGACCAACAGCACTGCTTGTTACATCGCAGCCGGAAAGGATCCACATTATGCTTTCCCCCTCAACCACAAACGTACTTCTGGTGGACCACAACGAACTCTTCCAGAAAGGTATTGCCAGCTCACTCGCCCCCTACCAGGATATCAACCTTGTGGGAACTGCCCGCGACATTCATACGGCTTTGGACATGTGCGTCCAGCGAAACCCGCACGTTATTGTGGTAGAAATTCAACTTCCGACGGCAGACGGCGCAAACATCATCGGCCAACTACGCCAGAAGGCTACCCGTGCTCACATCATGGTTTTGACTCACCACCGCACCGTGCAATTGGTCCATGACGTATTTGCGGCTGGTGCGCTGAGTTATCTCATGAAGGATATTTCTGTGGACGAGTTGGTGAACGCTGTGCGAGAGGCCAGCCGTGGTAACACGGTGATTGCCTACGAAGTGGCGCAGGCGCTCGTTCAAAAGCCTAAGGAAACCAACAATATTGAGGCGAAACTAACAGCCCGCGAGCAGGAGGTTATGCACCTGTTGATGAAGGGCTGTAAGAATAGTGACATCGCCGAGGAACTTGTGATCTCGCTAGCAACCGTGAAAAAGCATGTCCGCAAGATTTTGTCGAAGCTGGACGTGACCTCGCGCACTGAGGCGGTTGCTGTTGCTTATGGGGAAAAGGTACACTCAGGTTTGACAGCCTGAAAATAGGCCGGTGAGTATGGCTGTTGACGGTGTATTCATAAGCTCGATAACACTGTCTTTTCACATCAGTCTTATCTTTTGCTCACATCCCTCTGACAGAATTCCATCGGGGCTTTAGGGTTTATCGGGGCTTTCCTACCCATGCACATGGTCATTGCTATGCAAAAATCAGAGCAACAAGTTATAATGAATCTAATTGCTTAATGGGGTGGGCTTTGGGTAGTTTGAAAGATAATCCTTTGGGCTACCATCAAACCACTACTTAGGGCAATGTGATTCGCTCGAAATAAGGCTAAACTTTCTATAACAAGCAGAGATCTGGTTGATAAATCGACATGTCACAAGTATTCAAACCGAGTATCAACACATTCGCACGTGTTAGCTTGCTGGTAGCAGGATTGGCAGCAATCGTTGCCCTCTCCACTGTCTTCCTGTGGGACCGTTCACCGCGTTTGACGCGGCCTATAGGCATCGCAGTTGAGCAGCCAGTGCGCTTTAGCCACAACCTGCACAGTGGGCAGTTGAACATCCAATGCCAGTACTGCCACGAACAGGCAGAATACTCCGCCTATGCGGGCATTCCCAGCACACACACCTGTATGTCCTGCCACTCGCAGATCGCCACTTACAGCGAACTGCTTGAGCCTGTCCGCGAGAGCTACGCGAGTAACGTGCCGCTACAGTGGAACAAGGTGCATGACCTAGCGGAGCACGTTTACTTCCGTCATCAGACCCACGTCAACAACGGTGTCGCCTGCGAATCTTGCCACGGCAACGTGCAAAACATGCAGTTGGTTTGGCAGCAAGAGACAATGACAATGGCCTGGTGTCTTGAGTGTCACTTCGCGCCAGAAGAACACATTCGCCCCTCAACGGAAATCTACACCTTCGAATACGATGTTGTGACTTACCTCGAAGAAACGGGGAACACGTACAACATTGACCTCAGCCAATCGCCAGATGAGATTCAGGCGGAGCTAGGTACGCAGCTTATCGAAGAGTATCAGATCCACGTTGAACCATTGGGCGACTGCCGCGTCTGCCACCATTAAGGGAGATCAATAACCGCTATGACAAACGAAACAGGCAAACAGGACATCCCAATGAACAAAGATGACATGCCTGCCAAGCAGTGGCTGAGTACCGAAGAACTCGCAGAACACGAGGACTTTGAGCGGCATCTGCAAGAGCACTTCCCAAAACAAGCGAAAATTATGCGCCAGTATGGGATGGACCGCCGCACCTTCCTGAAGGTGATGGGCGCTTCCCTAACCATGGCCGGTTTTGGCCTCCAGGGAGACAGCACCGCTGCCCAAGCGCCAGACGAGCCAATTCTGCCGTATGTGCGCCAGCCGGAGTACATCATCCCCGGTAACCCGACTTTCTTCGCGACAACGATGACATTGGGCGGTTACGGGGTTGGCGCACTGCTGGAAACACATGCAGCACGCCCTCACCGTATTGAGGGCAACCCGGACCACCCGGCATCGCTAGGCGGTGCAGACTCGATCCTGATGTCCTCAATCCTGGAGCTTTACAACCCGGATCGTTCCGTGACCATTCGGGACAACGACGAACGACGTGCACGCGCCGAGTTCGAGGCTGCGCTGGCAACTGCGGTTGAGCGGCTGCCTGAGGACGGTAACGGGCTACGCATCCTGACGGAGGCGGTTAGCTCCCCGACCCTGCTAAGCCAGATTGAGGCGTTGTTGGAGCGTTACCCGGCGGCCCGCTGGCACCAGTACGAGCCGATGGCCCGCGACAACGCGGTTGCTGGCGCGGAACTGGCCTTCGGGGAAGTTGTGGAGACGATCTACGACTTCAGCGCCGCCGACGTGGTGCTTGCGCTGGACAGTGACTTCTTCACGAACCAGCCAGGTAGCTTGCGCTATGCACGCGACTTCATGGACCGCCGCAGGGTCCGCGCAGACAGCGCCGACAGTGCCAGCGTCGTAATGAGCCGTTTCTACGCGGTGGAAAGCACCCCCACCAATACCGGGGCGACCGCAGACCATCGTATGAAGTTGCGTGCCAGCGAGATTGAGGGCTTTGCTCGTGCCCTGGCAGCCGCGCTCGGCTTAGACGTTGCCGTACCAGAAGAAAGCAACTGGGACAGCAACTGGTTGAACGCGCTGGTTGGTGACCTGCAAGGGGCCGAGAACAGCCTGGTGCTAGTTGGCGAGGAACAACCGCCCTTCGTTCACGCGCTGGTCCACGCGATCAACGCGGAACTGGGCAACGTGGGCACGACCGTCAACTACATTGAGCCGGTCATCGCCAACACGGAGAACAGTGTCACCAGCATCACGACGCTGGTTGAGGACATGCAGGCTAGGCAGGTTGAAGCCCTGTTGATCCTGGGCGGGAACCCGGTTCTAACTGCCCCGGCAGACCTGGACATGGAGAGCGCACTGAGCGAGGTCGCCTTCTCGGTACACCTTGGCCTGTACAACAATGAAACGTCATCGCTGACGCGCTGGCATGTACCAGAGGCGCATTTCATCGAGGCGTGGAGCGACGCCCGCGCCTACGACGGGACGGCCAGCCTGGTGCAGCCACCCATCGGCCCACTGCTAGACACAGTCTACTCCGCACATGAAATCCTTGCGCTGGTGCTAGGCGACGACACTCGCGCCTACGATATCCTGCGTGGGTACTGGGAATCCGAGTACGAGGGGAACGACTTTGACGCCTACTGGCGGCGTGCGCTGCACAATGGCGTGGTAGAGGAAACGACCTTCGAGGCGGTCAGTCCGTCCCTGGGGACAAACTTCCTCGGCACCGAGCCAACTGCCCCGGTAGAAGGCTTAGAGGTCATCATACAGGCGGACCCGTTCCTGTATGACGGGCGCTTTGCCAACAATGCTTGGTTACAGGAAGTACCAAGACCATTGTCTAAAATCACCTGGGACAACACAGCGCTGATGAGTCCGGCAACGGCCACTCGCCTGCGTGTCTCTAACGAGGATGTGATTGAGATCGCGGTTGAGGGTTTCCGCACACAGGCCCCAGTCTGGATTATGCCGCTACACCCGGACAACGCCGTGACGATTTCGCTCGGCTTCGGGCGTGGCTTGAGCGCCGATGTTGGCTCCGGCTTCGTGTTTAACGCCTACGACATCCGCACCTCATCTGTACGGTGGTTCGGTGAAGCCAACGTCACCCGCACGGGTGGGGTTTACGAACTGGCCCCGACGCAGACGACGCTGGAAGTACCACAAGTGAGCGCCGTTCGTAACACCACGTTGAGCAACTTCAACGCAAACCCGGCCTTCGTCTATGACAAATACGACGGCGAATCACCCTACAGCGTGTTGCCGGACGATGTGTTTGAACTCGGTGTCCCGGACTACACGGGCGACTTCGACACTTACGGCCTGCACAAGTGGGGCATGACAATTGACCAGACGGCCTGTATCGGCTGTAACGCCTGTATGGTCGCCTGCCAAGCAGAGAACAACATCAACACGGTGGGTAAGGACCAGGTCAAGGTCGGGCGTGAGATGTACTGGATTCGCGTAGATCGCTACGAGGATTCTGGCACAGGCCGCACGCACTTCCAGCCAGTACCGTGTATGCACTGCGAGAAGGCCCCGTGTGAGCAGGTTTGCCCGGTCCAGGCGACGGTCCACAGCCACGAAGGGCTGAACCAGATGGTGTACAACCGTTGCGTTGGCACGCGCTACTGCGCCGCCAACTGCCCTTACGGGGTGCGCCGCTTCAACTTCTTGAACTACGTGTCGGAAGATCCGCTCAAGGCAGAGCTTTACAACCCGGACGTGTCCGTCCGCGAACGCGGCATTATGGAGAAGTGTAGCTACTGTGTCCAACGTATCAACGAGGCCCACGCGGTAAGTGGCGTGGAGGACCGGGAAATCCGGGACGGCGAGGTCGTACCGGCCTGTGCTAGCTCCTGCCCAACTCAGGCTATCGTGTTCGGCAACTTGAACGACCCCGAGGCGCGTGTGACACAGATTGCTAACCAGCCGCATAACTACGGTTTACTGGAAGAGCAAAACACCAAGCCGCGCACGACCTACCTCGGCAAGGTCTATAACCCGAACGAGTCGCTGGTTGTGGGCGCAAAAACAGTACAGGATGAGGAGGCGTAGGTAGAATGAAGAAGAACAAGATCCAACGCGCACCGGCGTCTACCCAGGCCCTGCCTGTAGAACCGGTATTCCAGCCAGGTAGCGTGACCGAAAAAGTGAGCAGGACCATCCTCCAGGGTACGCCCTGGTGGTGGTGGGTCGGGTTCATTTTGTCCGGCGCGCTGATGCTCTCCTTCCTGTACACCATCTTCCAAATTTTGGCGGTTGGCACGGGGATCTGGGGTATCAACAACCCGGTTGTCTGGGGTGTGGGTATCGTCAACTTCGTGTTCTGGGTCGGTATCGGCCACGCGGGGACGTTTATCTCGGCCTTCCTACTGTTGATGCGCCAACACTGGCGCTCCGCGTTCAGCCGCTTTGCGGAGGGCATGACGCTCATCGCGATTGTATGCGCGGGCCTGTACCCGCTACTGCACCTGGGTCGTCCGCAGTTCGCTTACTGGCTGTTCCCATACCCGAACACGCTGCTGCTGAACCCGAACTGGCGTGGTGCGCTCCCCTGGGATGCAATTGCTATCGGGACGTATGCAACCGTGTCATTGATCTTCTGGTATGTGGACCTGCTGCCGGACCTGGCCGCGATGCGCGACAAGGCGGAAAATCGCCTGGTCAAGACGCTGTATGCGGGCCTGGCAATGGGCTGGCGCGGCGAGTCCTCGCAGTGGGAAGCCCTGCACTCTGCGTCCTACCTGTTCGCAGCGATTGCAACCCCGCTCGTGATCTCCGTTCACAGCGTTGTGGCGTTCGACTTTGCGATTGCCATCACACCGGGTTGGCACCACACAGTGTTCCCGCCGTATTTCGTGGCTGGCGCGGTGTTTAGTGGCTTGGCGATGGTGATTATCGTGGGTTCTGCGTTGCGTATCGGCTTCAACTTGAAGGAATACATCACGGATGACCACATCGACAAGGCCGCACGGCTGATGTTGGTCACAGGTTTGATGGTCGGCTACGGCTACCTGATTGAGTTCTTCGGCGCGTGGTACACGGGCAAGACCTATGAGGTACTGGTGATGCTGGAACGGTCCTTCGGGCCATATGCCCCGGCCTTCTACGCTATGATGCTTTTCAACGTTGTGGTGCCGCAGTTGTTGTGGGTGAAGCGGATTCGACGAAACATCCCGCTGTTGGTGATGATCTGTTTCGGGATTCTCATCGGCATGTGGTTCGAACGCTTCATCATCGTCACGGCCAGCTTGTCCTTCGGCTACCTGCCGGGCATGTGGCGGCTGTGGATTCCGACAGGTTGGGACTACATGACAACCTTCGCTACCTTCGGGCTGTTCCTGACGCTACTGTTTGTTTTCATCCGTGTGCTGCCGCTGCTACCGATCTACGAAACACAGCAAATCGCGGCTGAGGAGAGTTAACACCATGGCAACCATCGAAAGAACCGCCATTTACGGCGTAAGCGCCGAGTTCGAGAGCGGCGAAGAACTGCTAGAGGCCGTTGAAAAGGCCAAGGCAGAGGGCTTCCGCATTATCGAGGCCTACACGCCCTACGAGGTCGAGGGTCTATCCAAGGCGCTGGACCGCAAAAGCCCGCTGATGCCCTGGTTTGTACTGGGCGGGCTGTTGGCCGGCGCGGTCGCAGGTTTCACCATTCAATACCTGACGGATGTCGTCTACGCGCTGAACTTGGGTGGCCGGGCATATGTCTCCTGGCAGTCCTACGGCGTGCTGACGTATGAATTTGGCATCCTGGGTGCAGGCATCACGACGCTGGTTCTGTTCCTGCGTAAGACGGGCCTGCCCATGCCCTACCACCCCGTCTTCAACACAACAGGTTTCGAGAAGGCATCCAGCAGCCACTTCTACCTGTGCATCCGTAACACGGACCCGAAATTCAACATCGACCGCACCACCGAGTTTATGCAAACCCTGGGTGCGAGCAACGTTAGTGAGGTCAGATCGTGAACTTACGCAAACCCATCACGCTGCTCGTTATGGTCGCCGCTACCGCGCTTATCGCAGCGTGCGGCAACCTCCAGGAGCAGCCAAAACTGCACAAACCGTTCGACGCCAGCCCGAACTTCGAGACAGCGGCCCGCGTGCCACTGCCAGAGGCCGTCGCCGTCGGTACGTTGAACGAGGACAAGCACTTCTACACGGGCATGATTGACGGTGAGTTCGTGGAAACCTTCCCGTTCGAGATCACTGCTGAGGTGATTGCGGAGGGCCGTGCGGAGTTCAACGCGTACTGTACACCGTGCCACGGCAACGCCGGGTATGGCAACGGCGTTCTGTCGCAGGAGGGCTTCCCGCCCCCGGCGTCCTTCCACGACGAGGAAATTCGTGAGAAGCCGATTGGTCATTACTTTAATGTCATCACCAACGGACAAAACGCCATGTACAGCTACAACTCCCGCGTGACGGCGGAAGAACGTTGGGCCGTCATCGCCTACATTCGGGTGCTGCAACGCAGCCAGAACGTAGAACTGAGTGAATTGCCCGATGACCTGCAAGCGCAGTTTGACTAGGAGAGGCTGAGATCATGGCAACGCAAAACATGAAAGAGCCGAAGATGCGCCTAGATGCGCTCGGCCTGAACTTTGGCGAACTGTTCGTCTACAGCCTGGTCGCTGTGTTGATTACGGCCATCATCATCGGCTTCACCTGGTACGGCCTGTACTGGTATCCGTTGTCGGTGGTGGATGAGCGTCCGCTCGTGGAGGAGGTGCCTCTGGAGATTATGCCACGGCTGCCCTCGACACTAGAGGAAGCCTACGACATTTACACCGAGGGCGAGGTTAGCCGCTTGACTAGCTTCGGCTACATTGACGAAGAAGCTGGAATCGTTCACATCCCGGCAGCCGAGGCCGAGCGCCTGCTGCTGGAAGAAGGATTCCCCACCCGTGGTGAAGTCACAACTCGCGAAGATTCGAGTATGGACTAAACGCCACCACACAATCCCACCTGGCACCGCTACGCACCGCAAAGGCGGACCGTAAGTGCCAGGCCAATACACTAGTAACCTACAAGTGACACGGGCTTCGTAAATATCCCCCACAAAGGGCAAGCCCACTACACTTTGGTTAAACATTAAACAACCTTACAAGGGAGGAAGTACAACAATGAGCGAAAACGTCGTTCAGGAAAGCAAGACATACAACGCCGATATGGTCCCGGATCCGTGGAAGGGCCTGTTCACCAACGAAGAATGGCTGATGCACGACATCGTCGTGAAGTCGACCTACGGCTTCCTGGTGATTGCCGTGATCGCGCACACCCTGGTATTCATCGCCGCGCCGTGGATCGGTGGCTGATCTGCTCCTGAGCAGATAAACCCCCTATCACTGCATCACAAACATCATAGCTTACAAGGAGAATGACCAAATGAACATCGAAGATCGCCCGGTAGAATTCCGCACCGTGATGTATCTGTACATCTTGTTGGGCGCGGGTATCGCGCTGACGATTCACTTCATCCTGTTGAGCACCGAGGCCTATAACTGGTTCAACGGTAGCTTCCCCGGCTAGGACCTGACGAGTCGGCATTAAGGTTACGCGGCGGCATTTATTGTCGCCGTGTAGCCCCGCAAAACCTTGCCGTAATTTTGCTCTATGGCCCCCAATAATTAAGGTACCTCACTTCTATAGAGTGAGGCATGAAAAGAAAGTGAACAACGCATGAAACGTTATCAGGGCATAACAGGCTCGGTTGTCGCCGACAAAACCCTCAAAGGCGACCATCACGGTCCAGTCGTCGAGCGTGTGCTGATTGGTGAACCCGTCACATTCCTCGAGATGGAACGTGCCTACAAGGTCAAAGGCAAGACCTTCATCTCCGATTGGTTCGGTTCAGACCCGTTTGACTTCTGGTTTGGCCGCTTCTACGTCGGTTTCTGGGGCGTCATCACCATGATCGGCATCATCTTTGGCACCTATTTCTACCTGTATCAGGCCTTTATTATCGAAGGTGTTCGGAACATCTTCCAAGCCCGCCTAGACCCGCCACCCATTAGCGCGGGGCTGCGCTTCGTCCAACCGGGCGAACCGGGCTACATGTGGCAGTTGATTACCATCTTCGCGACCATTGCCTTTATTGGCTGGTTGATGCGGCAGGTGGAAATCTCGCGCAAGCTAGACATGAGCTTCGAGATTCCGATGGGTTACGCCGCCGTGTTCTCGTCGTACCTGACGTTGCAGTTCGTCCGCCCAATTGGTATGGGCGCGTGGGGCAACGGTTTCGCCTACGGCATCACCCATCACCTGGACTGGGTTTCCAACATTGGCTACCAGTATTATAATTTCTTCTTTAACCCATTCCATGCCATCGCCATTTCGCTGTTCTTCCTGTCATCCTTCATCCTCACCCTGCATGGGTCGATCATCCTGATGATGGCGGACCGCCCCCTCAAAGAAGAGGAAAATGAGGACGGCTTCTGGCGCAGCTTGCAGGCCTACAGTGTTGGCGAGATCGGCATCCACCGTCTGGGCTTCTGGGTCGCCATCGCCTCGGTGATGTTTGCGAACCTGTGCATTTACCTATCCGGTACCATTGTCTTTGACTGGAACGGTTTCTGGTATTTCTGGGACCGCCTACCGCTGTGGCAGAACGCGACCTTTGCCGGGTTCACCTTCGGCGCAGCCCTTACCCCGCTCATCGGCATCGTGATCTGGCGTGGACGCCGGGATAAGCGTGTGGACGCAGAGGAGTACGAGTATCGCCCTGGGCGGGGTATCGCGGGCGCGGCACTCAAGAAGCCAATCCAGCTTAACTTTATGGAGCGCCTGTTCGACAACGGTCAGGTTGGACCGACGTACATCGGCATGGCGGGTGCCATCTCGCTGGCCGCTGGTATTGGCTATGTACTGGTAACGGTTGAACATTGGGCCTGGCAGGTGGACTACAACCCCTTCTCGCTCTTCCGCGACTTCGCGGTGCTGTCGCTGGACCCGCCGCCGTATGAGTATGGCCTGGGGTTGGCCCCCTGGCACGAGGCCAACGGCGCGTGGATTTACGCCACTGGCCTGCTGCACCTATCGGTGATCGCCTGGACCGTCCGCATTTACAACCGCGCCAGAGCAGCTGGCATTGGTTACCGCATTGTGTACGGCTTCTTCGCCGCGCTGTTCCTGTACTTCGCCATCTACCTGTTCCGCCCCGTCTTAATGGGCAACTGGCGTCAGGCCCCAGGGCATGGCATCGGTGCGCTCTTAGACTGGACGAACAACGTCAGCGTCATGTACGGCAACTTCTACTACAACCCGTTCCACATGCTCTCGATCTTCTTCCTGTTTGGCTCGGCGGTGGTGCTGGCAATGCACGGTGCGACGATTGTTGCCGCCTCGAAGTGGGGCGCTCACCGTGAGGTGGACGAGATGATGGTTGAGGGTAGCGGCACCCACCGCGCCCAGTTGTTCTGGCGCTGGTGCATGGGCTGGAACGTGAACTCGCGCTCTATCCACGAATGGTCCTTCTGGTTCGGAGCTGGGGTCGGCATCACCGGCGGTATCGGCATTCTTCTCTCCGGCACGCTGATCCTCGACTGGTACAGCTGGGGCGTAGCAGCCGGGATTGTCGCGCCCTAACCGCTAGGGCATAATTACCATGAGATGTAGGTCATACTGTACACACCTACATCTCATACGTATTGCTAATTTTTGTATCGGAGAAGAACAAACCGATGGGACAAAACACACAGAGCAACGGCCCACGCGAACGCATAATCTTTATTTTTGTGTTCCTAGCCGTCACCGGGGTGCTAGCTGGTGTCAGCTATGGCGTGATTCTCTACATCAACGCTGCCGTCCGTGCTGATGAGACCGCTGCTCCTGATATGAACGAGCTATCTCCAATTTATGTGAATTTCTACACAGACGCGGAAGAATATGTCAGTGCAGAATCTTACCTGGCAATGGGGAACTACGCGCAGGAGAACCCGATCCCGCAGAACGTGCAGGTGCTTGAGGGCCTCACGACGCACGAGATCAACGGGTATATGCTGAACCATTTTGTGGCGGGGCTGCGGGTGAACTGCACCTACTGCCACAACCTGAACAACTTCGCCGCCGAGGAATGGGGCGACGACCCAGAGACAAACGCCGCCGAGCATAACCGCTGGGTTGCCCGCCAACACCTTCGTATGTCCGCAGACCTAAACCAGAACTGGCTCACGATGCTGCCGGGCCTGACCGACGACAAGCAACCATCCGGTGTACAGATCACCTGCGCCACCTGCCACAACGGCGCGGCCCAGTTCAACACCTACCCTGAGGAAAGCCGTGAGACCCTCCCGGCAGACTTCGTGCTACCGCTGGACGAGGATATCGTCTACAGCATGGAAGAACAAGGTTACCTGAACGTCAACGGACGCACCGATGTCTCGCTGGATGCCACCCAGTTGAACCAGTATGTGATGTACCACATGAACGCCAGCATGAATGTGGGTTGTACGCACTGTCACAACTCGCGCTGGTTCCCGTCTAATGAGGTTCCGGCGAAGTATTACTCCATGCAGATGTTGCAGATGACCCAGTACATTCAGAACAACTGGAGTCAGTATATGGTTGTCGGCCCGGACGACACCGAGCCAGCCGACCCATCCTGTAGCATGTGTCACTGGGGTGCGGTTATCCCTGGCGGTGCTGCGCGTAACGTGAACGTACTCGCGCCGACTTTGGTCGAAGAGGGTTCGCAGGACCCGGATGTTGCCTGGGGCTACCTGGACCCGGCAGAGGTCGGTGACTGGCTGGAAGAGGCCGCCGAACTCCGCGAGGGCAACATGGATGATATGGGCGACGACGCCTACGACTACGACCCGACGAACCCAGAGAACACAGGGTTTGACCCAGAAGCGGAAGAATCCGCCAGCAACACGGAAGCCAGCAACGTTAACTAGCTTCGCCGGAACATCAACACCGTCTTGTATGCCAATGAGAATCGTCCAATATCATGACTCTCAAACAACCTTTCACCGCCTCTAGCTCCAAAGAGGATAAGCGGCCACGACCCGCCGTAACGACATCGGCACATCTGCTCAAGCTCATGAAGCCGATCACCTGGTTTGGTGCGTCGTGGGCCTTCATGTGTGGTGCAATTGCCAGCGGCGCAACAAGCTGGACCTTAACCGATATGGCACGCATTCTGATTGGCATCATCATGGCAGGGCCGATCCTCACGGGCTTCTCGCAGGTCATCAACGACTACTTCGACCGTGAGGTAGACGCCATTAACGAGCCAGACCGCCCCATCCCCTCGGGCAAAGTATCGCTCACCCAGGTAGCAGTGTTGACGCTGCTCCTGGGGGTGCTGGGCCTTGGCCTGTCGTCTGTGCTGGGCTTCCGCGTGTCACATATCGCAGGGCTGGGCCTCGTGATGGCAACGGCCTACAGCGCCCCGCCTATCCGTGCTAAGCGCAACGGCTGGGCCGGGAACACGTTGGTTGCCATCTCCTATGAAGGGCTAGCGTGGCTTGCCGGGCATCTTGCCTTTGGCGTGTTGTCCCCCGCCAGCATCATCATTGCCTTGCTGTACTCCTTAGGGACGCACGGCATCATGTCCATCAACGACTACAAGAGCGTTGACGGCGACCGCCTCAGCGGGATTAACACGATTCCAGTGATGTACGGGCTGGAACGCGCCGCTGTGCTCATTCTTATCACAATGAACATGGCCCAGCTTGGCGTTGTGACCGTATTTTTAGTTCGCGGCCAGTGGATCACCGCCGCGATTCTCGTCGGCCTGCTGCTTGCACAGGTGCCGACTCAACGCAGTTTCCTGAGACAACCAGCGGAGAAATATCTCAAATTTAGCGCCATCGGCGTGAACTTCTTCGTCTGGGGGATGCTCATCGCGGCGCTCGGACTGCGTGCGTTTTAACAAATTACCGTTATTTTTGGGGAGTTCACATCATGAAACCTATCCTTGTCGTCGGCGCATCCGTTGGGGGTTCTACCGCCGCCAACACGCTCGCAAAAGCTGGCATTCCCGTGATTCTACTGGAGCGCGATTTGAGCTTTGTGAAACCGTGTGGTGGCGCATTACCGCCTATCGCCTTTACCGAGTTTGACATCCCACATTCGCTGATTTCGCGCAAGGTTCACCATGCGGAGATCAACTCCCCTACTGGACGCCAGACCATGATTAAGGTCGAGGGGTTAAACGACGCGCCGGGTTCCGCCTTTGTTGCGATGGCCCGTCGTGAGGACCTGGACCCGTGGCTGCGGCAGCGGGCCGTAGACAACGGCGCACAATTGATCGAGGGCAAGCTGACCGCGCTTGATGTACAGCCGGACGGCGTGCTGGCGACCTACATCCCCGCCGGGACCAACGAGCGCGAGGTGTTAGAGGTTGAGGCGGTTATCGGTGCGGACGGGGCCTACTCCACCACGGCCCGCCTGCTTGGGCTGGAGCGGCTACCGTACTGTGTCGCGATCCAAGAGCGCATCCACCTGCCGGATCACAAGATGGCTTACTGGGAGGACACCGCCAGCCTGTACTTAGGCCGCGACACCAGCCCGGATTTGTACTCGTGGGTTTTCCCCAAGGGAGATCACGTTTCTGTTGGCCTAGGCGCTGGCCCCGGCAAGACAAAGCACATGCGCCAACACCTGACAAACCTCAAGGACCGCCTGAAGGACCAACTAGCAGGCGGCGAGGTGTTCATGGAAGAAGCGCACGCGCTGCCCATCCACCCACGCAAGCAGATCGCGTTTGACCGCGTGATGTTGGTGGGCGATGCGGCGGGGCTGGTCGTCGGCACGTCCGGCGAGGGCATTTATTGGGCGATGAAGTCCGCACATATCGCCGCCGAGACGCTGATGGCGGCGGCCCCGAACCTCTCACAAGCAGCGCTGATGCCCTATCAAAAGACGTGGTGGCGCGAGTATCGCAAGATGTACACGTTCCTGCACTGGCTGCAACGCTGGGGCTACGGCAACGAGATTCAGATGGAAGTATTCACGGACATGTGCAACAGCACTGACGTGCAGCAACTCACGTTCGAGAGCTACATGCACAAATCAATGACCCCAATGCCGTGGGCCAAGCAAATGAAGATGACGGCGAACATCATTGTGGCCCAGGTTCGCCACGGGGTTCCCGGCCTACTGCGAGGCACGACATAAACAATGGACCCGTTGACCGTCCTCCTGCCCGTGCTCTACGCGATCTTCCTGTGGTGGTTCACCACCGGGTTGGTTATCGCAGTATACAAGCGGTCCCAGTTGGTGATTACGCTCAGTTTTGTGCTGGCAACTGTGCTGTTGCTGGCATCGTTGGTGGGTGTGGTTGCCACGCGCAACCACACAGACCCGCTCGGCGTCTACCTCGCCATCACATTCGGCATGGTCATCTGGGGTTGGCAGACGACCAGCTACTATTTGGGCTTTGTCACGGGGCCAGGCCACGCGGAAACCGTTGATATGGCAGACGTGGCTCCCGAAGGCTGGGAGGAAAACCTGGGGGAGCGCGTGAAGCTGGCCCTGCGTTTTATCGCGCATCACGAACTAGTGGTGGTTGCGATTGGTGCGTTGTTGGCTGTTATAACTTGGAACGCCCCGAACCGTTGGAGCCTGTGGATTTACGTCGCATTATGGCTGATGCACTTCAGCGCCAAGGTGAACGTGTTCCTGGGTGTGCGGAACTTCAGCGTAGATGTGTTGCCGCGTCAGCTTCACTACCTGAAACAACTACTGACCGAACGCACCAACAACTGCACCGCCTTCCCAGTGTCGATGGTGCTTGCCAATAGCATTTGCCTGGTCGTGATTTACCAGGGTATTGCCCCCAGCGCGACCCCCGCCCAACAGACGGGCTTTCTGTTCGTCGGCACGATGATCGTGATGGGCGTGATTGAACACTGGATGATGGTGTTGCCCTTGCCTGCAACACTGATCGGCTTTGCGATGGTCCCGACTGCCCCAGCCCCCGGCCCGCTAGTCTACGCCGCTATTGCCGAACAACTCCAGACGACAGGCGGGTCAGCATCAGCGTCCCGTCATAGCAAGACGCCCAACTTGCGCACACACACCTTCACCCGGCCTATCGGCCCGTTTGTGGTGGATGTGTGGGACGCACAACAGCAACTCGGTAAGCCGCCGATCATGCTAGTGCATGGGTGGGGCAACAGCGGGAGCTACTGGCGCAGCACTGCATGGGAACTCTCGCAGACAGCACAGGTGATCGTGCCGGACCTGCCAGGGACCGGGCGCTCACAGCCCGTCAGCAACCCCCAGAACATGTACGATCAGGTAAGGTCGTTGGAGTGGTTGCTGGACCGCCTGGAACTGGACAAGGTGCAGTTGGTCGGTCACTCAATGGGTGGCGCGATGAGCCTGCTCCTGACAGAACGCCAGCCAGAGCGCATCGAGCGTTTGAACCTCACGTCGCTGGGCTTCTTTATGACACACGGCCAAGAACAAATCTACAACGTCGCAATGGGTGCCTTCCGCGTGGCGCTGGGCTTCCGCCCGCGCTGGCTGCTGGATGTGCCGTACCTGCCACAGATGATGGCAATGCGCTACTTCTACCGGGTTCCCCAGGACGAGGCCATGTTGCGCCAGGGCCTAGACGAATATTTGCGGCTGGACCTGGAAACGGCGCTGGCCTGTGCGGAGAACGCCACCGACCCGGCAATCAAGGCGGCTGGCCCCAAGATGAACCTACCCGTGATGTTGGTCGTGTGTCGGCAAGACCTCAACGTCCCGCTACCCAACGCCGAGTTCACCGCGAACCTGATCCCGAACTGTGATCTGCGCTGGATCGAGAAGTGCGGCCACCTGCCAATGGTGGAAAAGCCGGACGAGTACCTGGCCCTGCTCAACGAGTTTCTAGACGTTTAGCGGTATGGACGACACCTGCGTCGTACCCCAATTCACTGGCAATTGACTGTTAGAAGAGACTGACCAATGGCGACTTACACACCCGAACAACTGGCCCGCCGCGACGCGACCCCCTGGACAACCGTCCAAATGGTGCTTGCGCCGTTGCAGTTTATCGCATTTATCGTTTCGTTCGCGCTTGTCGTGCGTTTCCTGGTGACGGGGAACGGCTACACCGCCGCTAACATCAGCGTGCTGATTAAAATCGGGATGCTATGGGCGATCACAATTACGGGGATGATCTGGGAAAAGGAGGTCTTTGACGAGTGGTTCATGGCGAAGGCGTTCTTCTGGGAGGACCTGTTTAACGCCGTGGCGCTGGTGGTACACAACCTGTATTTCATCGCTGTGTGGACCGGGCAAAGCCACGAAAGCGTCATGACGCTGATGCTGGTGGCCTACATCAGCTACCTGTTCAACATGGGGCAGTTTGTGGTGAAGGGCGTGCAGGCGCGGAACCAGAAGTCCGTGACGCCGCAGGAGGCAACCGTATGACGACCACCACACAGGCTGTTGTCATCCCGGAGGCGAACTGTGTTGAACTGCAAGACGTGACCCTGCGCGACCCCGGCCCCGCCGACGTGACGATCACCACCCACTACACGTCGATCAGCGCAGGGACAGAGCGTATGCTGCTGGCCGGGCAGATGCCGCATCCGATGTTGCAACTGCCCGTCGTCCCCGGCTATGAGACAGTCGGCGAGATCACAGCCGTTGGGCCGAAGGCAGACCCGGCACTGCTCGGGCAGATGGTGTATGTGGGTGGCGCACACTGTTACGAGGGCGTGAACCCCGCCTGGGGCGGCGGCTCGTCGCAATTAATTACTGGGGGCGACCGCGTCGTCCTGCTCGGCGATGTCCCAGCAAAACACGGTGTTCTACTAGCGTTGGCCGCGACTGCCCTACACGGTGTCGATGTGCTGGACCCCAAGCCGGACGACCGTGTATTGGTGCTGGGCCAAGGGCCAGTCGGCCAGCTTGCCAGCCGCATTTTGACGAGGCGGGCGGGCTATGTCGCCTCGGCGGATCGTGCCGCGTCGCGGCTGGCGGTCGCCACCGGGGACCTCATCGTGAACGTGGACGAAACCCCCTTGACCGAGGCGGTCACAGAACCCGTGAACGCCATCATAGAGGCAAGCGGGTCGATGGCGGCGCTGGCGGCTGCCTTGCCGCTGCTGGCAAAAGGTGGGACGATCATCCTGCTGGGCTACTACAGCCAGTTGGAACTCCCCTACATGCCACTTTTCCTTAAAGAGGCGAAGTTGCTGACGGCCAGGGAGTGGGCCACAGGCGACCTCAACCGTTGCCGGGACATGATCGCCGCTGGCGACCTGGAGGTCGGCTCGTTGCTCACGCATGAGTTGCCCATTCAACAGGTTGCAGAAGGCTACGACCTGGCACTCAACCAAATCAATTGTTTGAAATTGGTCTTTACCTGGATGGATGAGACCGAAGGAGAGACTTCATCATGACAGCACGTATGCTCGCCATTTACGGCAAGGGCGGTATCGGCAAGAGCTTTACCACATCGAACCTCACCTCACGTCTCGCCTTCGACGGCAACCGCGTGTTGCAGTTGGGCTGCGACCCGAAGCATGACTCGTGTAACACGATCTTCGGCGGTTATGCGCTGCCGACCATCGGCGATGTGTGGCGGGAACATAAGGACAACGGCACCGAGGACCAACTCGGCGTCGGCGACATCATCTTCCGTAACATGCTGGCCCCAGACGTGCCGATCTTCGGCGCGGAAATCGGCGGCCCGGCGGTCGGGCGCGGTTGTGGCGGCCAGGGCATCTCCCACGGCTTCAAGACGTTGGAGAAGCTCGGCATGGGGAAGTGGGACCTGGACTACATCGTGATGGACTTCCTGGGGGATGTGGTGTGCGGTGGGTTTGCGACGCCGCTAGCGCGTTCTCTGGCGGAGGAGGTCATCATCGTGGTTGGGCATGATCGCCAATCGCTGTACGCAGCCAACAACATCGCCCAGGCGACCAAGTATTTTCAGTCGATGGGCGGTACGACGCAGTTGATGGGCCTCATCGTCAACCGTGACGACGGCACCGACACCGCCGACCGCTACGCCGAGGCTGCTGGGATTCCTATCCTGGCACGTTTCCCGCTAAACCATGAGGTGCGCGTATTGGCGGATGCCTGCCGTCTCGCGCTGGAGAATGAGCAGTTTAACAACCTATTTGGCGACCTTGCCGGGCGCATCCACCGTCGTGAGCTTGCCCCATGCACGGACTTCCAACCGCTAAACTATCACGAGTTCCTGGAGACGTTTGGTGCCACGGAACCGTCCGGCAGCCCGACCAGCGCCACTGTTGACGACTTATTCACGGACGGCGACGCCAGCATCTCCGCAGAGGATCAAAGCATGGTGATCCGGTTGGAGGCAGCCCAGTTCACCGTGACGGACCCGGTCCAACGCAAGGTGCAGGACATGCTGGACGCGGTCGGTATCCACGTTACCGGGCTAGATCAGACGGACCACGAAGGCATCACCGTCACATCCGGCGCGACCGAGATTCGCATCGGTAAAGCGGAAGACCTGGACCAGAAGGTCGCCTTCCTGTCTGCACTATCACGGACCGGCGATACCTATTCGCTGATTGACGTGCGCTATGCGGATGCCCCCAACTACCGCTAAAGCGGGAGCCAGGACAACCTCAGTAGCACTGCATTAACCCTAAAAACCTGCGGGGACGGCCCACGCCGCCCCCCGCGCCAAGCGAGGAGAACCCTATGTTCATTGACGTTCCTATTTCAGCCATCGCCCTGTGCTATGCCCCGCTCGGCATTATGATCCTGGGCTTCATCGGTTTCGCGACCCTGACGGACTTCGACGCCCGCCGCACTTACCTGCGCGACATGGACCCGCGAACTGACGAAGAACTGACGCCAGAGGACTACATGGCGAAGCGTAAGCCCAACCGCACACTGGAAGCCGAAATCCCGTCTGGTAGCCGTGTGATGATTACACCAGAGACGGAAAAAAAAGCTGAACCGTCCGTCGCCGCTGGCACGGTGACGGGCGCGAGTACAGCCGCCGTAACCCCAACAGCCCCAGTTGCTGAACCCGAGCCAGAAGTCGTGGCTGAACCAGAACCCGAGCCGGAAGTCGTGGCCGAGGCAGACGAGGATGCCACGCCGCCCGTCAAGCCAAGCGGCGAGCCAGACGACCTAAAGAAGATTGAGGGCATCGGCCCACGAATGGAAAAAGCGTTGGTTGCCCAGGGAATCGACACCTTCGCCAAGCTCGCCGAGAAGAGCTTGGACGAGCTACGCGAGGCCGTCGCCGCTGAAGGCTTACGCTTCGCACCATCCGCCGAAAGTTGGGCAGAACAGGCGGGGTACGCCGCCAAAGGCGACTGGGACGGCCTCGCCGCCCTGCAAGACACGCTGATTTCCGGGCGTTACCCGCCGGAGGAATAACACATCACCGCCGGGGGCGGCCTCCCGCCGCCCCCACCGCGCAGCCTACGGGCTGGCTTATTGGTAAAGATAACCGTTAAAAGGACTCCCATGACAGCACCCAATGAAACCTCGGACAACAAAAAACCCTGCCAGCTTCACCCGCAGTCAATGTGCCCCGCCTTTGGCTCCCTGCGGATTCTCTCACGCATTGAGGGATCGCACCCGGTCATGGCGACAGACACGGGTTGCCTGTATGGGCTGACCTTTGTAACGCACTTCTACGGCGCTCGTAAGTCGATCCTGGCGGCGCACCTCGGCACATCCGAGTTGATGTCTGGTGAGGTCGTGGAGAGCACCCGCGCCGCGATTGAGGTGGCCGCCAAGGAACCCGGCGTCGAACTGATCCCGGTGGTGTCGCTGTGTGTGGCCGAAACCGCCGGACTGCCGGAGGAGATGCTGCCAACGAAAATGGGAGAGGCGGAGGTCGTGCTGGTGCGCGTCCCCGCCTACGCCATCCACTCCCACCCAGAGGCGAAGGACATCGCACTGGCCGCGTTGCTACGCCGCCTCGCAGACCGTGAGGGACCGCGTGCCGAAAAAACCTTAGCAATCATCGGTGAGGTGTTCCCGGCGGACCCACTCGCGATTGACGGCCTGTTGCGGGCGATGGGCGTTGAGGCGACCATCACCTTGCCGGGCCGCTCGCTGGACGACCTACGAAGGGTGGGGCGTGTGGGCGCTGTCGCCCCGTTGCACCCCTTCTACAAGGAGACGAATGACCTGTTCCGCTCCATGAGTACGCCGGTGGTGGGTGGTGCGCCCGTTGGCATCAGTGGGACGTATGCGTGGCTCAAGTCCATCGGCGACCTGTTGGACCTGGACCCGGACACTGTCGAGAAAGTAGCTTCGGAGGAACGCGCCCGCGCCCAGGCCATTGTGGACGCGCAACCGCTCTCCGGTACGATTCTGGTCACGGGCTACGAAGGAACCGAACTCGCCTACGCTCGCCTGCTGGTTGAAGCTGGCGCGGATGTCCCGTTCGTCTCCACGTCGATAGGCTCTAGCCCACTCGTGCTGCCGGACGAAAGCTGGCTCCGCGCCCACGGCACGCAGGAGATCGTCTACCGCAAGTCGCTAGAGGATGATGTCGCCGCGTTGGACAAATACAACCCGGACCTTGTCATCGGCACGACACCCTTCGCCAGCATCGCCAAGGAACGCGGGATTCCTGGCCTGTACTTCACAA
Organism: uncultured Anaerolineaceae bacterium; assembly: GCA_964462905.1. Taxonomy (GTDB): domain Bacteria; phylum Chloroflexota; class Anaerolineae; order Aggregatilineales; family Phototrophicaceae; genus DAOTTY01. The sequence goes on along the minus strand of CAYWZS010000014.1, from coordinate 40,173 downwards.
ACCAGCTTGCAAGCCGCCCGTTCTTCCTGAGTAGTGGCCTCGCGGCAACGCTGGGGTTCATCAGCACCACCATCAGCCGGACAGAACGTTACAACTGGATGGAGGACTTCTTCACAAACGATGGCGAACTCATCCACATCGAGGAGGTAACCAATGCCTAAGGTCATCCGCGATCTTGCTGATACATCAAGCTATTGGGCAGCAGTGTGGGCGATATGCCCGATGCCAGACGTGCATGTGATCTGTGATGCACCAATTGGCTGCTTTAACCTGGTCGCCACTGCCGTTCCAGACTACACCGACGCCGTGCCACACATCGAGAACATCACACCGTCCGTCATCCGTGAGCAGGAGGTCGGCGGCGCGGGGACCGGGCCAGCCGTACAGCGAACCTACGAGGGCCTGCGCGACGAGGGTTTACTAGAGGGCAAACACCTCATTGTCGTCTCCACTGCGGAGAGCGAGATGATTGGCTCCGACCTGAGCGACCTCGTGAAGCAACTCAAAGAAGGAACCACCTTCTTCCACTCGGAATCCCTTTCCGATGATGAATACGTCGGGCGGGACCGCGTGCTGCAATGGCTGTGGGAGCACTACAGTGACGACGAGGCCGATATTGAGGTCGAGCCGGGCCTTGTGAACATCATCGGCCCAACCTACGGCAACTTCAATGCACCGTCAGACCTGCACGAAGTCAAGCGGCTGATTGAGGGCACAGGCGGTCGCGTCAATATGGTGTTCCCCTACGAGGCGAAACTGTCGGAGATCACGAACCTGCGCCGCGCCCAAGTCAACGTGGTGATGTACCAGGAATACGGCCACACACTGGCGGAGACGCTGGGCCAGCCGTCGCTGTATGCGCCGATGGGCATGACCGGGACAACCAAATTTATCCAGGAACTCGGCGCACAACTCGGCACCGAGGACCAGGCGAAAGCCTTCATCCGCCAGGAGAAGCAGACGACACTCCAGGCGGTGTGGGACCTGTGGCGCGGCCCCCAGAGCGACTGGTTCAGCACGATCACCGTTGGGATTGTGGGCACGAAAACCTATGTGGACGGCCTCAAGACCTACCTGGGCGACGAGTTAGGGATGTTAATCACGCTTGCGGCCCACCGCCCCGGCGGGATGGACAACGAGGACATCCGGGTGGCGCTGCACACCAAGGCCCCAACCTTCGTTTACGGGTCCATCAATGAGCGGATCTACCTCAGCGAGGCGGGCGCTTCTCGGAGTGTGTTTATCCCGGCGGCCTTCCCCGGCCCGATTGTGCGCCGCTCTATTGGTACGCCGTTTATGGGCTATCGCGGCTGTGTGCATCTAATTCAGGAGATCGTCAACGAGCTATACGACACGCTCTTTAACTTCCTCCCCGTGGACGGCGCTTATGCCGCCCAACGTGACGGGACACTCGGCGCGACCCGCTCCCCCGGTAACATGCCATGGCAACCAGAGGCGCGTGAGGTGTTAAACAACGCGCTGGAGAACGTACCCTTCATCTCGCGAATCTCGGTCAGCCGGGAATTCCAGATGAAGGCCGAGCAACACGCCCGCGAACAGGGTGCATCCGAAGTGACGGCGGAACTGGCGGCGGCGGCCTTGCTCGCACCCCAGCGCCAGGGATAGGAGGCACGTATGAAAGCCCTTGCCAAGCCCGGTATCCTCATCATCAAGCTACTGTGGTGGTTGTTTACGCCCGTCAGCCGTTGGTTCGCGGAACACCCGGACATACGCTGGTGGATGAGCATCCTACGCCTGGGCCTGATCCAGTTCGGCATTGGCCTATCTATCGCACCGATCTCCGGGGCGCTCAACCGCGTGCTGATTACTGAGATGCAGATTCCGGCAGTAGCTGTTGGCTTTCTCATCTCGTTGCACTACTTCGTGTCGCCCGTCCGCGTGATGATCGGTTATCGCTCGGACAGGGCGCGGTCCGAGGGGACATGGCGCACGCCCTATGTGGCGCTGGGCGTCATGCTTACCTTCGGCGGGCTGGCAACAGCCCCCTTCGCCCTGATTATCCTCAGCGGCGAGGGGTTTCTCGGCTTCTTCCCGGCAATGCTCATCTGCACGGCCATCTTCGCGGTGTACGGCGCGGGGATTAACATCGTGGAGACGATTTACCTCGCGCTGGTGAGCGACATCACGCCACAGGAACAGCGCGGTAAGGTGATCTCCGTGTTGTGGGTAATGCTCATCCTGGGGACTGTCACCAGCGCCGTAATCGTCAGTGGGTTGCTCGTAGACTACTCCGACACCCGCCTCATTCGGGTGATGCAGGGGTCAGCGGTTGCCTTTATCATCCTGACGGTGATCGCGCTGTACGGCCAAGAACGGCTCCACAAGGACGGCACCATCGTCAACGAGCAGGATGTTGAGGTGCGGAAGGTACGGGCCTCGCTGTGGGAGTCATTAGGCGTGTTTGAGGGCCAGACGACGCTCAAGAACCTGTTCGTAGTGATCTTCATTGCGACGATGGCCTTCGCCACCCATGATGTGTTGCTGGAACCTTACGGCGGTCAGGTGTTGGGCATGTCCGTTTCCGAGACAATGCAACTCACGGCGCTGTGGGGCCTCACGACAATCGTCGGGGTGGGCCTTGCCGGGCTAATGCTGTGGAAGCGGCAGACGCCTGCGCTGCTCATCGGCCTGGGTTGTATGATTGGGCTGTTAGGCTTCGGCATCATCACCTATGCCAGCCGGGGCGCGTTGATCCTGCCGTTTCAGGTAGGCGTGGGGTTCATCAGCATCGGGCGCGGCCTGTTCATCGTCGGCAGTATCATCCTCGTCATGTCCCTGGCGGACATCAGCCACGCCGGGTTATTCCTTGGCGTCTGGGGTATCGTCCAAGCACTAGGCCAGGGTTTCGGTGTCATTGGCGGCGGTTTGCTAAGAGACATCGCAGAAAGACAACTCAGCAGCATTGCAATGGGGTATACTACCGTTTACATGACATCCCTATCCTTGCTGTTGGCCGTGGTGCTGTTCCTGGTTCTCTATCTCGGTCGCCACCTACAGGTGAGCGAAATTCGTTTGCCTTGGGAGAACATCGACGAAATCCCAGCAGACCAGCTCACGTTCTAACTATCTACTCTCTGCTTAAGGAGAAGCACAACATCATGACCACCCTACATCGCCGCACTGCCCTCCTGGTTGTTGCCTTGCTGGCGCTCTTCGCAGCAGGTTGCGCGTCTTCATCTATTCAAGAAACGCTGCTCATTGAGGACACCACCATCACCCGTGCCGTGCAGTACTTCGAAAATGCAGGGACGACAGAAGGCCCCATCTATGAGATCACAGTGGATGTCCCGGCGGACTGGATTGGTGACTTCCGTACCAAAACCAACGCCAATCGCATCACCTTTGAGTACATTGTCTCCGAGACGAACCACATCCCGATTTTCTACATCGAGGCGCTCTCGGACGTGCAATACTGGGAACAGATCGGCTCCTACCCCGGCGTTCACGTTAACCTGTCGAACGAGCTAGACACCTACTTCGTCTACAGCCTGCCGCTGAATCGGTCCATCTCTGGGCTGACAGAAGAAGAGTACGACGCACTCATCGCACAAGTCCCGGAGGTCGTCGCGACCTTCGACGCCGAGCGTTCCGAGTCCCTATTTTACGAAATGAACTAGTCAACCACTCAAGGAGAGAACAACCATGATTAACCCCAACTTCTTCAACTTCTGGGACATTGTCCTAAGCCCTGGCTTCCTCATTACCGCTGCGCTGGCGGCGGCTCCATTCGCTATGCTGCTCTACAGCTTGTGGGGCACCTGGCAGGAGAACGGACGGCGCATGGCAGCCCGCCGCCGCTCGGAGCGATAACCCGCACCGGGCAGCACCCAAACGAAAAAGGACACCGCGATGGTGTCCTTTTTATTTGGAGATGTAAGGGCCAGCAGGTGACGGTTACAGCACCAACTGACCCCAGGGCGCTTTAGAATACGACGAGGATCAGAATCCATAGCAAGACTGCTACTGTCGCGCCAATCGGAAGGATATAGTTCATGTTATTATTGTTCACGTGGGGTCTCCTTGTTTATGAAACTCATCCTTTACTTCAATTTAATTATATCGCGACTCATGCGTAAAGCGGATAAGACGTAGTTTAGAAACGCACTCCCCCCACAACCACGCTCATCTCACCCTCGCCCCCCCCCACGCGCCGCGTGTCACCTTTAACACAAACGTCCGCGCTATGGGCTGTTCAGCCTCTAAATCCGCCCAGGTTGCCGCTGCAAAGTCCTTCACCGCGCCCACCACATCACCCCGGATAGTCGGTGGTAACGCCCAGCTTTCGGCGTCCTCATGGCGGTCTATCGCCCGTAGGCGCTCCGCAGGGCTGACGTAGGTCTCCCAGGCCGCCGCCTCTACTGTGTAGACCTCCGTGCCGCCCAGGTCGCGCAGTACATCCTCCCGGCGGACACCCGCGCCCGGTGGCATCATCTCCGGCATAGCCTTCACTGCCTCCCGCCGAAGCTGGTCCCGCAACATGCCGATGACACTCTGCGGGTCAATCACATCCTCCCCGACGACCAACGCACCACCGGGACGCAACACCCGCGCTGCCTCGCGCAAGACGGCCCCCCAGTCCCGCGTAAGGTGCAACACATGCACCGCCAACACCACGCTGAAACTGTCATCCGGGAACGGCAAAGCGTGCATATCCCCCCGCAAGGCGTGCAAATTCGGGACACCCCGCCCGATCTCCGCCAGCATCTCCGCCGAAACATCCAGGCCGTAGACCGACGCCCCAGCCGCCACCACTGGCCCGGCAATCCGCCCCGTTCCAATACCAATCTCTAACACGGGGCCGCCGTCCCGCACCTCCGCCGCGATTGCCGCGCCAATTCCCGCAGAAACGGCGGGGGGATGTGCCCGTTGGTGGTCGTAGCGCCCGGACACACGCTTATCAAACGAAAAATCCGCCTTGTTTGGCTTGTCTGCGCTCATTTTTAGCTTTTTACTCCGTCTATGCCTCGCAATATGGCTGAATGCGAAAACCGCCCTGAACACCCACGACAGCGAGCATCCAGAACGGTCCTGTACGATACAGCTTTTCGCTGTTGGCCTTCGGACGATTGCAAACCGTCAAGTCTCGTTGTATTACAAAGTGTGAACTACAACACATTGCAAATTTTGGGCCAACAACGCCCAACAAAAGCTAGAAGCCAACGGCGAACCTACGCTACCGCGCCGATTTCCATTGCTCGGATCGTGTCCACACGCTTCAGCCCTTCGGCGTGGATGTCGCGGAAGCGTGTCACGCTCAGGTGCCACATAATTGCCGCTGCTGTCGTCATGCCAATCGCCTCAATCCCAAAGATTGCGAAGTAGGCCACATTCGGGGCCAGCAATCCCGTCTCGATCAAGCCCGTGTGCAACGCGCCACCGCCAAACGAGGCCGCACCGTTACCAAAAGCCTGCGCCATACCCCACAACCCCATGAACAGGCCCGTAGCCCCTTCAATGGTCATATCCATCATCATCGAGAGTGCGCCCACGTTGAAGAAGCCCGTGAACAGACCCATAAACATCAGCGACGGTGTAATGAAAGCCGCTTGTTGTGTCAACGCAGCATACGCCAACCCAGACATGCCGATCGCCGTTCCGATACAACCGATCAACACGATGACCCGCTTGCTGATGACGAAGAAGGCGGTGATCAGGCCCATCCCCAACATACCCAGCAACACGCCACCGCCCCATATCGGCTGGAAGCTGTTCGTCTTGCTCAGGCCCATCCCGAACACCTCACCGCCAAACGGTTCTAAGATATTGTCTTGCAGGAAGATCGAGAAGATGGACATAAAGATGAAGGCGAAAAAGCCCCATGCCTGGCGGTTATCGCGCAAAACACCAATCGCCACCTTAATCGGGTTACCTGCTGGGGCGACCTCGCGTGCCGACTCAACCGACGCCTGTAATTCGTCGCCCTTCAAACGCGGCTCCATACCCAGCACACCCAAAAAGGTTGCACCAATCACGATCATCGGGGTCAGGTTATACAACCGCTGCATATCCTGCGGGTTGTACTCCGGCATAATCGCTGTCATCACGCCCGCTGCGATAATCGTACTCAGGATGGTAAAGGTCCAGACCACACTAATCACACTGCCCCGGCGCTCTGGGACAATCACCTCAGCAATCAGCGAGTGGTGCGAGTCGCCCATCATGGCGATAAAGACACCGAATACCAAAAACAACAGCACCCCAACCGGGAAGCCCCAGCCCGCCCCATTGCCCATTGCCACGGCAACAGACGGCAACGCCAGAAAAACCAAACTCGTCATGACACTACCAAACAGCAGGTACGGTGTGCGGCGCAGCCCCAAAATCGGGTTGCGGTCCGCCAGACGCCCTGTAATCACCTGGAACGGCGACAGGAAGTAGTGCAATGCCAGCATCCCCGTGACGGCAACAGCAGTCACATTCAGTTCGTAGATGGTAATTCGGTTAAAGTTGATCGTCAGCAGCGCGAACATCCAGCCAACACCGATTTTCGGCAACGACAGGCGGAAGGTTTTAAAGATTGCGCGTGCAACGCCCCATAGTTTACGAAGGACAGCCATGTTATTTCCCCTTAAAGTAACGTTAGTTAGGTTCTGCCAGTTGTGGCACAAAGAGCAGATTCACAAAACCACAACACCCCCTTTTGAAGTGTTGTGATTGTGACGCTAACGTGCGTGGGTGGGGACGGATTGTGACCCCAGACGGGGTTATACTATGTGGCCTCAACGCCCTCTAGGTGTTCCGGCGTATCGTGGCCCATGGCATCCGCCAGATGTGCGTGGTTCTCAGGCACGAGCGGCTGTGCGCGGTACATGTAGGCAAATACAGCCACCCACAACCCGCCAAACCCAATCGGCAGCGCGAGGTCCAACACGGAGAACAGTTGGTCCGGTGCGTAGGTCGGCAACACCAGCCAGAAATACTCCGCCAGGCGCATCACGAACAGCCAGACCGCCAGCCCAACCATGAACAGGCGGAACTTCTTCAGCCCTGGTGTCAACAGCAGCAGTAGCGGGATTGCATGGGCGAGCGTCAAGAATGTGACCCAGTTGGCCCAGACCCCCGTCGTGCGTGGGACGAACCACTTGATCTTAGTTGGCACATTGCCCGACCACATGATGAAATACTGCATCAGTGTCAGGTAAATCCAGACCATCATCGACACCAGAATCAGGGTGCCCAAGTCCTTCTGAACGCGCTCGTTGTAAAGCGGCTTGATGTGGCTGTCATTGGCGACGACTGCTGCGATAACAACCGCAAACATCATCGCGGTGAAGCCCTGACGCCCAATTGCCAGCCAACCCCAGATGGTGGAGAACCACGCCTCGGTGTTCGACATCGTGAAGTCCATTGCGGCAAATGTCACCAGCACGACTAGCACCAGCATCATCCCAGCAGAAAAGCGCTGTACTGGGGCGTATTTGGCTTCGTCTGGACCGTCGTCTTTGTCCGTCTCGTAGCTTGCATTGCTCAGGCGGTAGGCCATGAAAGACCACAGGCCGAAGTACAACACCACCCGCAACAGGAAGAACCAGAGCGAGTGATAGGTGTCATAGCCTGAGCCGTGCGATTCTGTCCCCGCGCCAATCCACGGGTAGAGTGCAGGCAACCGCACCAACAACGGGATCAGCAAGAGCGCCATCAGCGGTATCACCCGCGCACCCGCCGCAAAGATCCGCTGTAGCACAAAGCCCCAACGGCCATCGACGAGATTCAGAAATAGCATGAAGAACAGGCAGCCCAGCGAGAGGTCTAGCCAGAGCGAAAATGAAACGAGGTAGATCTGGAAAAATCGATCCAAACCACTAACCAACCCGGCAATCACGCCTAAAACGACGCCGACAACGCCGACACCAATTCCAACCGTCTGCATGAGGGTGAGTCTTGTACTTGTTGTTGTATCCATAGGTTTTTGAATGTCCCCGGTTGCAGCATTCAACTACTCTTTGTGCTACGCTCTAGCGTAACGCAAACGTTAGGTAAATATCATCACGCCTTGGGGCGCTTTATAGGTAACCTAAAGAACCATCTTTGTGGTTTTTCGTCATGCTGCTCACCATACACCAGCAAAACTTGATCTGACTTTTAATGTTACCTCTAACTTCACCATCACGCTACTGCCTTACGGCAAACGCTCACAGCTTTTGTCGTAATTGCAACTAGCATTTGCTCTGCCTTCACATAGAATGAACAATTAACGTTCAATCCCAAACAAATCATGACCATGTTACTCATATTTGGTCATCAACTCATTGTCTGGAGTACAGTATATGCCAGCCCAAAAAGGTAATGTAACCTCGCGCCAATATGACATTGTTGTCGTGGGCGGTGGTGGGCACGTCGGCCTACCCCTTGCGATGGTCCTTGCAGACCACGGACTCAATACGCTGATCTACGACATCAACCAAGACACGCTCGGCAAAATCAGCAAGGGTATCATCCCGTTTGCGGAAGAAGGCGCAGAGGAAATGCTCGCCCGCCTACTCCCCACCGGGCGGCTCCACCTCACCAGCGACCCCGCAGATATCGCGCATTGTGAGGACATCGTTATCACCATCGGCACACCCGTGGACGAGTTCCAAAACCCGGTTTTGCGTGTGATGCGCGAGTTTATCGACAGCGTAGCTCAGTACATCGACAACGACCAGTTGATCGTTTTACGTTCGACCGTCTACCCCGGCACGACGGACTGGATGGGCCGTTACTTGGAGGATCAGTATGGTGTCACGCCGCTGCTCTCCTTCTGTCCAGAGCGTGTCGTCCAGGGCCGCGCCATCGAAGAAGTCCAGAGCTTGCCGCAAATCATCAGCGGAACCACCCCAGAGGCAGAAAAAGCGGCTGGCGACCTATTCAGCAAGTTCGTGCCAGAGCTGGTCATCCTCTCGCCGATGGAGGCAGAGTTCGCCAAGCTCTACAACAACGCCTGGCGCTACATCCAGTTTGCCGTCGCTAACCAGTTCTACATGATGACCGCCCAGGCAGGTGTGGACTACTACCGCGTGCTAAACGGCATGAAGCACAACTACTCGCGGGCGGATGGCGTCCCTGGGGCGGGTTTCGCGGCTGGGCCGTGCTTGTATAAGGACACCATGCAACTTTCCGCCTTCTCCAACAACACCTTCAGCATCGGCCACTCCGCGATGCTGGTAAACGAGGGCATGGTGAACTGGGTCCTAGACCAGATCGTCGCCCGCGACCACGACCTTGCCACGACCCGCGTCGGCCTGTTGGGGATGGCATTTAAGGCCAACATTGACGACATCCGCTCCTCCCTCAGCTATAAGCTGAAGAAACTGCTCCAGTTCCGCGCCCGCGCTGTCTACACCACAGACGACCACGTTACCGTAGACCCGGACCTGTCCTCATTAGCGGAAGTTATCGACAAGTCCGACGTGTTGATTCTATGTGTGCCGCACAGCGAATACAAGAACCTGGACACCAAGGGCAAGCCCGTTATCGACATCTGGGGCTACATCAACCAGAACAACCCTATCAGCACGGTCATGTGCTACGACGAAACGCTAGAAGAAGCCGCCACTGGCGACGACTAACGCCGACATTACCCCTCAGCAACAGGCACACCGTGTGTCTGTTGGCCCCCCACAACCAAGCACTTGTCTACTTTCAACGCATTTCTTACATGTGTTGGGGTACAATTTATAGTGTGACGATGATGAGTGAAAGCGACCTATTGTGAACTACCAAGAGCTTTTCAACCGCACGGACGAGACCATCATCGTGTGGATGGCCCGCTACGGCGTCCCACTGTTGCGCGTCAGCCTGGGTATTGTATTTGTGTGGTTTGGCGTGCTGAAGTTCTTCCCTGGCCTCAGCCCAGCCCAGGACCTCGCCACAGAGACAATTTCGCTGTTGACCTTCGGCATCGTGACGCCAAATGTGTCATTACCTATCCTAGCTACGTGGGAGACGCTCATCGGCTTGGGCCTGATTACCGGGAAGTACATGCGCGTGACGCTGCTACTGCTGTTCGGGCAGATGGTCGGCACGGTAACGCCGCTGTTCCTGTTTCCAGAGGCCAGCTTTACCGTCTTCCCCATCGCCCCAACACTTGAAGGCCAGTACATCATCAAGAATTTGGTCCTCGTGAGCGCGGGTATCGTCATCGGCGCGACCGTGCGCGGTGGTAACTTGGTCGCGGATGCCGAGACAGTCCAGAGGGCCTACGAGCAGGCCGCACAGCGCCGCCGCGAGAACCAGCGTGCGCCACGATAACACATAGACAGGAACGGACCAACGTCGCCCGCACGCCCACCTGAACGGTGGGTGTTTTTTTCCTCTGATGAATATGATCTATCCGAGAAATTATTACGATTTAGTTTACATTGTGAAATAACTCACAAAATCTTTATCGTCTGATAAGCAAGATGCACTCTAAATCATATGCGGTTCTTACGCAGTGGGCGCTAAAGTGTGATTGTGAAATTTGACACACAACCTGAATCGTAAGCCTCACAAGGTATCATATGCTCTTCAGTAAGTTGTTCGACCAGACCGACCGGACCGTTACCTCCTGGATGGCCCGTCATGGCGTGTTTTTGTTGCGCATCAGCATCGGCATCGTTTTTCTGTGGTTTGGCGTCTTGAAGTTCTTCCCCGGTATGAGTCCTGCCCAGGACCTCGCCGCCGAGACGATTTCGCTCCTCACCTTCGGCCTCATCCAGCCTAGCGTGTCCCTGCCGACTCTGGCGCTGTGGGAAACCGTTATCGGCATCGGCCTCATCACCGGGCTGTACATGCGCGTGACGCTGCTGCTGCTGTTCGGCCAGATGCTCGGCACCATCACCCCGCTGTTTCTATTCCCGGACGCGAGCTTTACTAACTTCCCCTTTGCCCCTACATTGGAGGGCCAATACATCCTCAAGAACATCGTTATTGTGAGTGCGGGCATCGTTATCGGCGCGACCGTGCGCGGTGGCGACCTAATTGCGGACGCTGAGGCCATCAAGCAGGTGCAAGCCCAAGGGCAACGTGCGTAACGTCTCCTAGCGTGGCGTCGGGAGGGGTGGAACCCAAGGCCACCCCCGCCGAAATCACACTAGAACACCAGCATCAGAAGGCGCTGTGCAACGCATAACATAGCGCCTTTTTCTGTGGTACGATAAAATCGTCTGCCTAGCGATTGCACACGCCCATGTCCAAAAACCATCCACAATCCCGCAGTCCGGCCCACATCTTCCTCTTCGTGTTTGGCTTCGGCCTACTAGCTCTGCTTCACGGGCAAGTCATCGTGACGGACACCCGCGACTACCTCGCCAGCGATACCTGGGCCACCACCACGGGCACCCGCATCCGAGACAACAACAAAACCGCCTTTATTGACTTCGAATACACCGTAAACGGCGAACGCTACGTTGGAACCCGGTCCCGCTTTTACCAGGTCGTGCTGTTCACAGGCGACTCGCAATACAGCCAAATTGACGATCAATACGTCGTCGGCGAGCAGTTCACCGTCCACTACGACCCGGAAGACCCCCAACGCGCTGTGATTGACCCCACCTTTCCCACCGTCCGGGCGCTGTTTGCGCTATTCGTAGTAGGGGTTGTCTTCCCGTTTCTATTTGTGGTGTCTCGCTTTTTCCGGCGGTTGGGGAATACCTTCCGCGTTGGTGGACGCTAGTTGCTCACCACCGGCGCTTTATGAACCCACTCTCGCCCCTCAATTTCCCCCAGCATGAAGGCTGCCGCGTCTGCCCGTGCCAACCGCGAGCCGACATCCCCGCCGAGCCACCCGGCCCGCACCTGCCCGCCCTGTGGCCCATTCGTGAGCATCGGCCCGCGCACCACAGTCCAGTCCAGGTCGCTGGCCTGCACGCGCTTCACGGCCATCTCGGAGTGCTCTAACACGTCCCCGGCAGTTGCCTTCAGCATAAACTTGATGAACTTATCGAACAGCCCCGGCTGGTCCTGTGGCTGCGTGACCCCCGCTCCCGTCATGTAAATCAACCGCTCCACGCCGGCCGCTTTCATCGCCGCAATGATGTATTCCGCCCCTTGCGACAGCACCTCACGCGGCCCGTCCTTCGTCGGTGCGAGCACACTCACCACTGCGTCGGCGTCCGCAGTGATCGCCCGCTCGACATCCGCCTTGTTTAACACGTCGCCCTGCACCAGTGCCAGCCGCTCATGCTGAATCGTCATCTTACTCGGCGTCCGCACAAATGCGACCACCTCATGCCCGGCGTCCAACGCCTGCTGCACCAACGGAATCCCGGTCTGCCCGGTTGCCCCAAAAACCACAATTTTCGCCATGTTAGGTCATCTCCTCTTGAACTTGCTGCATTACCTGTAGAATCACCGCTGGTGGCTGTGCGCCACTGAAACCGTACCTGTTCTCAAACACGAAGAAGGGCACGCCCGTCACGCCCAACTGCTGACCGTGGGCGGCATCAGCCAATACCTGCTGCTCGGCCTCATCCGTTGCCAAACGCGCCCGAACCTCGTCGGGGTCCCTCCCGTGCGCCGCCGCAATCTCGGCCAGAACCTCAAGCTCACCGATATTGCGCCCATGTTCAAAGTACGCGGCATACACCGCGTCAATGACCGCCTCGCGCTCGTCTGCTGGGGCCATCGCAATCAGCCGATGCGACAGCAGCGTATTCGGCGCATGTTTTATCTTCTCGAAGTTGAACGTCACACCGACCTGTGCGCCCATCTCACGCGGACGCGCAAACCAACTCTCCATCGGCACCTGCCCGTCGCCCTTGGCTGCCATGTACTCGCGGAAGTTGTAGCCCTCCGGCGGGATGGACGGGTTAAGAAAAAAGGTGTGGTAACGCACCTCCACCGGTTCCCCGTCCCACTGCGCTAACGCCTGCTTGAGGTGGGCCTTACCAATCCGGCACCACGGGCAAGCCGTGTCGTGATAGACATCAATTCGCATAGTATGGATTGCTCCTATGTTTTTACTAGACCAGTCTACATAATTGGGGCAAAAAAAGACCAGCGGCCTACCCGACCGCCCCATCAATTAACAGCCGCAGTTCCACCGCCACCGCCGCCAGTGGGGTCTTGCTCTGGCTCGTGCGGGCTAAAATGATCCCGCCCTCTAAAGACGCGATCATTAACGCGGCTAACCGCCCCGCCCGTTCTACACCGACCCCGCCCGCCGTCAGTCGCTCGGCAAACGCCACCTGCCAACGCTGGTAGATTGCCGCACACGCCTCACGCAGCCGATCATTCGTCGCCGCTGTCTCCATCGCAATCGTCGTAATCGGCCCGCCTTGCCGCCAGCCGGACCGCTCGGCGTTCTCCGCCACGAACAGGACAAACGCCTCGACCGCCTCCCCCACGTCGTCCACCGCCGCCAAGTTCTCGCGAATGCGGTCCAGCACAATTGCGCCGACGTGGTTCACCGCCTCCAACGCCAACTCCTCCTTGCCACCTGGAAAGTGGTAGTAGAGCGATCCCTTGGGACTGCCACTCTCCCGGATGATCTGGTTCAGCCCGGTGGCGTGGTAGCCTTGAAGTTCTAGCAGGTCACACGTTTTGGCGATGATTTGGTCACGGGTAGAAAACGTCATAACGCACCTTATTTAAGCGGTAGTTCCTATTATACCAATCGGTCTACATATAGCCAGTAACGTTTATCATCCACTCAACTGACTCGGCTTTTATCAAATCAGTGTTTGATTAATCGCAAAATCCATTGTACAATGCGACTAATCTAATCTAATTTCGATTAAATTGTTTAGGATGGACATAAAGTGATTAACAACGCCGTGCAGACCTACCCGGGGATCGACTTCTTCAAGGTGGATAACTTCATGACCGAGGGCCAGCGCGACCTGCGCGACCGCCTGCGGGCCTATGTTGAGGAAGTTGTGAAGCCGAATATCACCCCCTACTGGGACCACGCCGAGTTCCCCTACGAGCTGGTGAAGCCGATGAAGGACTTGGGGATCATGGGTGGGATGATCCGGGGTTGGGGTAGCGCTGGGCTGGACCCGCTGGAGATGGGCCTGACGATGTACGAGTTATCGCGGGGTGATGGGTCCGTCAGCACCTTTTACGGTGTTCACTCCGGCCTTGCCATGAGCAGCATCGGCCTGTTGGGTAGCGACGAACAGCGTGCGCGATGGCTCCCGCGTATGGCCGAGTTGGAGATTATCGGCGCGTTCGGCCTGACGGAGCCGGAGGTCGGCTCTAACGCGGCAGGCATCCAGACAACAGCGGTCCGTGACGGCGACGACTACCTCCTTAACGGCGCAAAGCGTTGGATCGGCAATGCCAGCATCTCCGACGTGTTGATTATCTGGGCGCGGGACGAGGACGGCGCACTCGGCGCGTTCGTCGTCGAGGGGGCCAAGGATGGGGTTGAGGGCCTCACGATTGAGGACATCCCAAACAAAATCGGCAAGCGAGCCGTCATGAACGGCGACCTCACGCTGGAAAATGTGCGCGTCCCTGCGGAGAACCGCCTGGACAAGGTGCGGTCCTTCAAGGACGCCGCCAAAGTGCTGATGATTGGCCGTACAGGTGTCGCCTGGGAAGCTGCCGGGGCCGCTGCCGGGGCCTACGACGCGGCGCTCAAGTACACGCTGGAGCGTGAGCAGTTCGGCAGGCCAATCGCGGGCTTCCAGCTTGTGCAACAGAAGCTCGTCGAAATGGCAACCGAGATCACGGCCATGCAGTTGATGTGCTTCCAACTTGCCCAGTTGACAGGTGCCCGTCAAGTTGACGAGGGCATCGCGTCTATGGCGAAGTACCACAACGCCAAGAAAGCCCGCTACGTCACCCAGTTGGCGCGTGAGGTGATGGGCGGTAACGGTATCCTAGCAGACCGCCACGTCGCCCGCCTGATGACCGACGCGGAGATCATCTACACCTACGAGGGGACCAACGAAATCAACATGCTGCTCGTGGGCCGTGCCATCACCGGGCATAACGCCTTCGTCTAAACCGAACCACCCGGCTGTAGGGGCGATTCGCTGGATCGCCCTATATGTTCCCGCACCCGCGCTAACGGCACGCCATACAGCGTGTTGCCGTTTTTCCCGGTGACGGTTTTCGCCGCGAACAGCGCGTTGAGCACCGCCTCCTCGGTTGCCTCCACCGTCGCCGCAAACAGCGCGTCGAGCGTTACCGGGTCGTCGGGGAGGGTGCCGCCGTCCGTCGTCGAGAATGCGATGGCAAAGTCGCCGCTACCGTGGGCGCAACTCGTCCCCGTCCGCGCTAGGCCGAACGGCACCCGCCGCGCCAGCCGTCCCAAATGGGCGACAGTCGCCGGGGCATCGGTCGCAACGATGAGTATCACCGACCCGGCAGGCGTCTCCGGCATATGGCCCTCGGTGAGATGCTTGCCGACCCGTGCCCCAAACACGCGCAACTCGTTCCGCCGCCCCATGTTCGTCTGCGTTAACACGCCGACGGTGTAGCCCTCCGGGGTGACGCGGGAGGCGGTGCCGATTCCCCCCTTGAACTGGTAACAGGCGGTCCCGGTCGCCGCACCAACGGCCCCCTCCATCACGGGGCCGCCGGTTGCGCTCTCAATCGCATCCCACACATGCTGGTGCGTGATGTGAAAACCGCGCATGTCGTTGAGGAAACTGTCGTTACACTCCGCTACCACCACGTTGATAGACGAGCGTCCGCCATCTGCAATCGGTGGATTGTGCCGCACCATCCACTGATAGCCTGCGTCTAGTGCCGTGCCAACGCTGAGGGTGTTGGTCAGCAAAATCGGAGCCTGGATGTAGCCTGTTTCGCGCACCTGCTCGAAGCCCGTCGCCTTGCCAAAGCCGTTCATGGTGTGGACGGCGGCGTAGACGGGCTGTTCCCACAGGTTACGCGGCGCGGGGAGAATCGCCGTTACCCCGGTGCGGATGTGCGGTTCGTCATCCGGCGCAAGGGTAACCTGCCCTACGGCCACCCCGCCTACATCCGTAATCGCGTTGAGCGGCCCCGGTGATAACTGTTCGGACAGGTCCACACCAAGCAGGTCACGCGCTCGCATTACGCCCAGAATGCCTTTTCGAGGTCGTCGAACTCCTCAACCGGCCCCTCATACTTGTTACGCCCAAGTTCAAACACATAAACGTAGTCCGCAATCTTGAGCGCGTGGCGGATCTCCTGGTCCACCAGCACAATCGTCAACTCGTCACGGTCGCGCAGGTCCGTCAACATCTCGTAGACCTCCTCGCTGATGAGCTTGGCAAGCCCGGCGGTCGGCTCGTCAACGAGGATCAGTTGTGGCCCGGTCATCAGCGTTCGGGCGATCTCTACCATGCGCTGCTGGCCCCCGCTGAGTTCCCCAGCCAACGACCTACGCCGCTCCTTCAACACCGGGAACCGCTCGAAGTTCTTCGTTAGCTGTTCCTCGATGCGTGATGGGTCATCGCGGAAGGTCCACGCGCCCATCAGCAGGTTTTCTTCGATAGTCATATGCTTGAACACGCCCGGCTGCTGCGGAATATAGCTGATGCCCAGGTCAATAAGCTGGTGCGTGGGCGTCCCGGCAATATTCTTACCCCCAAAGTTGATCTCGCCGCTATGGGGCTTCAGAAAGCCGTAGATGGCCTTCAACAGCGTGGACTTGCCCACGCCGTTGGCCCCCAGGATCGTTGTGATCTTCCCGGCTTGGGCCGTCATATGGACGCCGCGTAAGATGTGCAGGTCCGGGTAGTAGCCGACATATACGTCCTTGAGTTCCAACATCTACGCCACCTCCTCGGCTTCGTCCTCGCCCAAATACGCCTCGATCACCGCCTTGTCCGCCTTGACCTCCGCCGGGGTGCCGTCGGCGATCAACGTGCCGAAGTTCAGCACGATCAACCGCTCGGAAAGCTCAAACACCGCGCCCATATCATGACTAATCAGGATAATCGTCTTGCCGTCGCTGCGCATCCGATGGATGAAGCCGTAGATTGTCTCTTGCAAACGTGGATGCACCCCCGCGAACGGCTCATCCAGCACGATCACCGCCGGGTCCAGCATCGTCAACCGCGCCAACTCCAACAGCTTTTGCTGTCCCCCACTGAGCGCCCGCCCTAGCTCGTTCGTCAGATGCTCAATCGTCAGAAACGCCAGCATCTCGCGGGCACTTTCCTCTAGCTTGGCGCGGGGTGTCGTCGGGTGCATCGCCAGCGCCGGGACCATCATATTTTCCATGACCGTCATCCGCCGGAGTGCCCGTGTCACCTGGAAGGTGCGCCCCAGCCCAGCCCGTGCAACCGTACTAGACCGTAACCCGTCAATGCGTTTCCCGTTAAGGTAAATCGTGCCACTACTAGGACGGATTACCCCCGTCATCATGTTGGTGAGCGTGGTCTTGCCCGCACCGTTGGGGCCAATCAGGCCGACCAACTGCGGCTCCGTGATGGCAAATGACACGCGATTCACAGCACGCACACCGCCAAAGTCCTTCGCGACATTGTTGAGCGTGAGGTTGACCTCATGTTCTTGGCTCATAATGGGGTTGCTCCTTCGATTTCTGGCTCAGCGGAGGGTGGCATATCGGTTGTGTCATCTCGGATAGAAACCGTTTCCTTGCGGGCGCTGTCAGTATTGCTAAACCACTGAATAGCCGGAAACAGCAGGCCGTTCCGCGCAAAACGCAACGTGAGCACCAGCACCAGCCCAAACAGCGCAAAGCGCCACGCGCCCGGCTGTAACGAGGTTGAACCGGCAATCTCCAACCCAAACGGATACGGTATCTCGCGCATGGCCTCCAACAACCACCGCGCCACAAACGCCCCCGCCGCCGCCGCAAACAAGCTCTCCATCCCGCCGATCACGGCATAGGCGATGATAAGCGCCATCTGCAACACCTCAATCGACTCCGGCGTGATGCGCTCCGCACCAACGTTATGGTAGAAGATACCCCCCGCAAAGCCGACAATCATACTGGTGAGCACGAACACAGACACCTTGTAACGCACCACGTTCACCCCCAACGCGCTGGCGGCCTGGTCGTCCTCACGCATCGCCCGCAGGAACAGCCCCACCCGGCTGTTCGCCAGCAGGTACATAATCACCAGCGACACCACCAACACAATGAACATCGTGTAGTAGTTGGCGTTGCGCGTGGCTGTGATCGACTCCAGATCGAACAGACGGCGCATCCGCAAGCCGTTGTTGCCGCCCGTAATACGGAACTCCGTCAACACGATGATGCGGAACAACTCGCTAAACGCGATGGTGAACAGCGCCAGATACGCCTCTTTCAGGCGCAAACACAGCGCCCCCACGATCAGGCCAATTAGCCCGGCGGCCAGCGTCCCCACGAGAATAGTCACCCACACCGGGATGGCCTCCCCCGCCAGCGATAATGCGCCAACCTGTACCCCGTATTGGCCGATTAACCCGGCGGTGTACGCGCCGATGCCCATAAACGCCATATGCCCGAACGAGAACTGCCCAGCAATGCCCGCCAGCAGCGCCCAGCTACTCGCCAGCACCGCGAAGAAAAACCCGCTAATGAACACCGTCTTGCTGTAGTTGGAGGTCATTGGCAGCAGTGGAAAGACCAGGAAGTAGGCCAGGACCAGCGCCACC
>CAYWZS010000014.1:0-21542 GCA_964462905.1 uncultured Anaerolineaceae bacterium | reverse complement strand
GGAGGTCATTGGCAGCAGTGGAAAGACCAGGAAGTAGGCCAGGACCAGCGCCACCAGGATCATTCCCAGTCGCGCCCGGCCAATACCGCTGTCTATCCAGTTCTCAAAAGATGACCATTGTTTTCGTATCGCGCTCATACGTTGTTTACTCCTTCTGCCCGAACAAACCGTTGGGGCGCAACAACAACATCAGGGCGAAGATCGCCAGCGCGAACGCCTCTTTGTAGGCCGCCCCGCGTGACGGGTCCGGGTAGCAGCCTGCCCCCACCGACTCCACCACGCCGACAATCAACCCCCCAAACAGCGCCCCGGGGACACTCCCCAAACCGCCTAGCACCACCACCACGTAGGCCCGCACCGCGCTTTCCGCGCCAACCCACGCCACCCACGCGAAAATCGGCACCAGCGCCGCACCACTCATCCCGGCCAACATACTCCCCAGCGCAAAGGCGAAGGTGTTCATGCCCAGCGGGTTCACACCCGTCACGGCGGCGGCGTCTTTGTCCTGGCTCACAGCACGCAGCGCACGCCCCGCCCACGTCCGTTGCAGGAACCACAACAGGAAGAACAACAGCGCCAACCCCACGAACATCGCCACCCCCCGGTCCGCCAGCACCGTAAACGGCCCGAACACCGCGTCGCCGTCCAACTCAAACCCGGCCAACGACACCCGCCGAATATCGGTAAAGCCCTCCGCACGCTGCGGGAACGGCCCCACCATCGCCAATGTCGTGTACTCCAGGAAAAACCCAAAGCCGAACGTAATCAAGATGGCGTATTCTGCCGGGCGCTCAATCGCCCCTTTGTGCATCGGGCGGATGAACAGCATCTCGAACGCAGCGCCCAGCAGGAACGACAACACCCCTGCCACCGGAATCCCCCACAATGGGTTCAGGATGAACTCCTCACCAACTAACCCCTGCCCGATCATCCAGCGTTGGGTCCACAGCAAAAAATAGTAGCTGAAGAACCCACCCACCATGTAAATCTGCCCGTGAGCGAAGTTCACAATCCCCTGCACACTGTAAATCAGCGTCAGCCCCACAGCGGTAATCGCGTAGATCACGCCAATCGTCAGCCCATTGATGACCTGCTGTGTGAAATAGGTCGGGGCGAACGGCATCGCCACACACACGTTATCGGGGTTGGTCACGGCGAACACAGTGTACAGTTCTAGCACACCAATCGCCGTCAGCGTGCCCACCCACGCTCGGTTCCGCACATCTGGCAGTTGGAACCATACGGGCACAAGAACCAGCGGACCAGCGGCAAACCCGCCCAAGACCCCAGCAACCGTTGTACCCTCGTCTACCAGGCCCGCGTCCCGGTAACGGCGTGGGATGAAGATGCCACCTAGCACCGCCCATAGCGGCCCGGCCAACAACAACCACGTCCACAACAAGGCGGTTGTGTTAACCCGGACGACGACCTGCGCCACCAGGAACATCCCGATGATCCCCAACGTCACAAACAACCCGGCCCCTAGCTGCCGTGGGCGCTGCCACAGGTAGCCCACCCCCAACGGCCCGAGCGTGAACCCGCTCAAAACCCCGGCGAGCATACTCTGCTGGTTGTCCGGCCCACGTTCGGCGTACACACGCGGGACCATAATCCCACCAATGAGCGCCCACAGCGGCCCGGCCAGCAACAGCCAGCCGATCACAAATGGTTCCATGCCAAAAACCCCGCTTCACAAATAGTGTACATTTCAGCGGTTCGCCCAAACCGCAGGAAACAAAAACAGATGGAACACTCGTGACGAGCGCCCCATCTGCCGAGAACGAACAGCCCTACACCCTAGCTCGGCGGGAAGTAGCTGACACCCTCTTCTGTCTGGTAGGCCGGCGGCCACACAACCGGCGCTTCACCCGCGTCCTGGCCCTCTTCGGTGAACTGAATCACGATGACTGCCGGGTCCGGCCACTGGTGCCACAGGTACTGCGGCACGCTACCGTCCTCGGGGAGCGCGTTGGTGGAGGTGTACTCGAAGTAGTAACGCCCCTGCGTGCCCACGATGTCGGTCGCCTCTAGCGCCTCTACGATGGCCGGGCCGTCCTCGGTCGTGCCTGCACGCTCCAGCCCATCTGCCATGACCCACACAGCGTCATAGGATGCCATCGAGTAACCAGCCGGCTCACTGTCGAAGCGCTCACGATAGGCTGCAACAAACGCCTCGGTCTGCTCGTTATAGTTGGCGGGGGCAATACCGACCTTGTAGAAGGCACAGAAGTTACCATCCGGCACAGCTTCCCAATACTCCGGCTGGATCGCATCCTGCATTGTGTTGCAGATGGTGTCCTCGGTCGGGGCAATCCCCAGCTCGATCATCTGCTGCGTGACGTTAAAGCCTGTCTCGCCCGTTACCTCAATGCGGATAGCGTCCGGGGCCTCGGCGCGGGCCTGGATACGGCTCAACACCGGCACAAAGTCCTCAGTGCCCAGCTCGATGAAGATCGTCTCGACCTCAACGCCAGCCTCGCCGAAGAACGCTTCGTTCTGCTCCACCGCGCCAATACCGTAGTCGGTGTTCTCCGCGATAATCACCACGTCCTCAACACCTTCATTAATCAGCCAGTCTACCGCCGCACGGGAAACCGTGGTAGAGGTCGGGGCGATACGGAAGATGTAGTCGATACCGTCCTCCTCGAGACGCGTCAGCCCGGAGATGGTCACGTCGTCGTTCCACGGCTCAGAGTACACGGTCGGGATTCCGTTCTCCTGGAACACGTCCATGGTCGCCAGGCCAACGGCGCTGTGATACACGCCAACCGCGCCCACAATACCATCGACCTCAACCAGGCGTTCCGCAGCACGCTGACCCGCGTCCGGCAGGCCCTCACTGTCGCCAACAACCAGTTCCAACATACGGTTCTCGCCATCAATCTCAATCCCACAGGCCGCGTTGATGTCCGTCACCGCCTGGTTCATGGACCACTCCATCGCCACACCCGCCGTCACTGCGCCCGGTGCGCTCAATGGGGCTAGGCCACCAATTATGATCGGATCACCCGCAAAATTACAGTCATCCTGTGCCCCAGCCAGCGCAAACCCGCTGACCATCAGCACGGCAACCATCAACATCGCCGTTAACATACGGCTCTTGCTACGCATAACGTATAGACTCCTTAACTAAAAACAGAAACACATTCTATATTACTGTCGAACGAGTTTATGTTCACAGAAACACCACCCAAACTCATTCTGACGATCAACACACACACAAAAATCACTGCCCTCACATCAATCTTCATTAAGTGCGCTGTGTTGCCTGTACACGTATCGCTTTAACGCAAAAATACCTCCGTGGGCTTTATGCTTGGCGTGGCTGTTTGCTATTTCGTGCGTGAGGTTGGATCACATATCGCAAAACAAAGGCCATAAATAAGCGAATAAGTAAAACATACCCACTTTTATTGGGCCAAAACACGACAGAATCAACAAAACTACTTGGGATTTCACCATTAAAGTCAACAAATGGTGATCGTGTCGCCCTGCCTAGCCGGGATTTTTGTCAGGCAATACGAATATAACCTAAGCAGTAAAGCCTCGCAACCAATCGCATAGTGCGGCTATGCCAGCCGTCATACGGGCGGTGTCTGCGGCGGATGCGGCCTCCACCCCGTTTGCCAACCGCGAACGGGCCGCGTCGCCGTCGAAGTCCACATACGCCATACGTGCGGTAAGCGCCCCCGGCGGCATCCCGAACGCAGTCCCCGGCAACAGCGCAACCCCTGTTTCCTCTAATAATTTGCTGCACAGCGTCAGATCATCGTGAACCCCCTGCGCGGCCAACCCCGCCTTAAACGCGGAGAAATCCAACAGCATATAGAAGGCCCCTGTCGGCGCGTGAACGCGTACCCCCTCGTCTATCAACTGCCGGTGTAGGGTTGCGCCCACCCCCCCGATAATCGCCCGTTGATCGTCCACGAACTGTCGTGTTTCGTCGTTCCACACATAAGCAGCCATGGCCGCAACCTGAACAGGGGTTGGCGCACACGAATATATCTCCGACGCCACACCGACAAACGCCCCCGTGAACTCGCGTGGCGCGTCCTGTGGCAAAATCGCCGCGCCAAAGCGCCAGCCACCCGCCCCGGCCCACTTGGACAAGCCCGTCGTGACCACCGTACGCTCCGGGTAGTAAGTCAGCAGCGACTCATGCGCCCCGGCATGGTCCAGCAACCCGTAAATCTCGTCGGACAGCACCCACATCTCGTATTTCCGCAGTACATCCGCCAGCGCCGCCAGTTCATCACCCGTATAGCTCAGGCCGTCTGGGTTGCCAGGGTAGTTCAGCACGAGCAGCTTGGCCGCGCCATTGTCCGCGTGTGGCGCAACAGCATCTGCCAGCGCGTCCGGCGTTACACGCCAGCGGTTCTCGTAGTCCGCCGGGATCATACACGCTTCATGGCCCATCAGCCGCGCCTGGGGGCCGTAGCTCACCCAAGCCGGGGCCGGGATAAACACCTGCGCCCGCGCAAAGGACGCAACCGTCGCAAACAGCAGCGGTTTGGACCCCGGCGCGACATACACCTGTGAGCCGCGTATGTCTGGGCCGTGGGCCGCGCTGTGAAACGCCGCGACCCGGTCACACAGTTCTGGCAACCCTTTCACCGGGGCGTATTCTGTCCGTCCTGTGGCGTCCGCCAACGCCGCCTGCACACCCAGCAACGGCGAAAACGGCGACTCCCCAAAGCCGAACCTGTAGACCGTCTGACCTGCGGCTTCTAACGCACGCATCTGCTCGTTGAGCGCCAACGTGCCGGACTTCGCAACGGGACGATAGGACATGGAACCTTGCTCCAAGGCATCTTATGGGGAACAAACGCTTGAGACTATAGCACGCGGCCCAGCACCTCGCACCTGTGCGCCCTGCACAAGTTTTGCGGTCGATCTTCGCCACTTTTTGCATTTGACACGCCGCGCAACGCTTTGTAATCTCGTTAGGTGTTTAAATCCCAGTTAACAATCACCAGCGGGGCCAGCCCACCCATGAGCAGCATCTCCCAGGAAAAACCAAAAAACGACGACCCACTAGCCCCGCCCCCAACATCCGCCACCCTCGGCTGGCTCCGTCAGATACCCTGGTGGTTGGTCGCAATGGGGCTAGTCGGCATCTACGCCGCCATCCTTATCGCCACCAACGAAACCTACACCGAAATCTTCCTATATCTACGCCAGGGGATCATCGTCACACTACGCATCAGCTTTATCGCCTACATCATCGCCACCGCGATTGGCCTGCTCGTCGGCATCATCCGCTCCTACCCCCCAGACGAGCGCAGCGGTCCCGGTCGCATCGTCGCCTACCACGCCGCCACCTTTTATCTCGAACTGTTCCGGGGCCTGCCGATTCTCGTCGTACTACTGATTATGACCTTTGTGGTGATCCCCGGCTTCATCTCTTTCTGGAACGACCTACCGCTCCCCGCCTTTTTAGAGATCAACCAACGCGCCTTCAGCAACGACTGGCGGGCCACCATTGGCCTCGGCCTAACCTACGGCGCGTTTCTGTCGGAGGTGTTCCGCGCCGGGATTCAGTCCGTAGGCCGGGGGCAGCGTGAGGCGGCCCAAGCCATTGGCCTGCGTCCGCGGCAGGTGATGCGTTACATTGTGCTACCGCAGGCCACCCGCCGCGTGTTGCCCCCCCTCGGCAACGACCTCATCGCCATGATTAAGGACTCGTCGCTAGTGGCGATCCTCGCCGTGCGCGACATCACCCAACTCTCCAAGCTGTCCGCCGGGCAGTCCTTCCTCTATATGGAAACCTACCTCACCGCTGCCGTGATCTATCTGTTCATGACGATTGTTGGCTCGTTGCTAGTGCAGGCGTTGGAGAACTACCTGGGCGAGAGCAGCGCCCACTAAAGGAGGGGGACCGTAAGGTTACTTTCCACGCCGTTTCGTTGCATTTTCACCCTACCTTGCTCTAATGTTATCTTAAGTGTAGTTTGGATTCCGCACTACGGCCAAACAGAGTGCAGGCTTCCTCACCACACCATCTTTTGCAACCCAGGGGAAGCAACCACCATGACCATTCTCAAGAACATCCGGCTTGGGCTGCTCCATGTAGCCGTCGCCATCTCATTTGTCGCCATCAACGGCGTGCTCAACCGCGTCATGATCCACGACCTCGGCCTGCTCACGACCCTCGTCGCGGGCCTCATTATCCTGCCGTATGTGTTGTCTCCCGCGCAGGTGTGGATCGGCCAATATTCCGACACACACCCGATCTTCGGCTATCGGCGCACACCCTACATCCTGCTGGGGATGGTGTTGTGTATGGGCGGGATGGTCCTCACGCCGTTCGCGGCGCTGCAAATGGCGGAAAACCTCACCACCGGCATATTGCTTGGTGTGGTGGCGTTTGGCGCGTGGGGCTTCGGCTATAACCTGGCCGTCGTGTCCTACCTCTCGCTGGCGTCGGACCTCTCCGAAGAAGATCAACGCTCGCGCACAATCGCCGTCATGTGGTTCATGATGATCGCCAGCATCATTGCCTCCGCGATTATCATCGGCAGCCTGCTCGAACCCTACTCCGAGGCGCAACTGATCCGCGTGTTCTTCGGCGCGGCAGGGGTCGCCCTGTTACTAACGCTAATCGGCATCGTTGGCCTGGAGGAGCGCGTTACGGAGATCACCCGCCAGGAGCGCGAGAGCCAGAGCGCGGCAATTTCCGCTGTACTCAACAACCCACAAGCGCGTATCTTCTTTATCTACCTGGTGCTGATGCTGTGCGCCATTCTCGGCCAAGACGTGCTGTTAGAGCCATTCGGCGCTCACGCCTTTAACATGACCGTTGAGGAAACCACCCAACTCACCGCGCTGTGGGGCGGCACAACACTGGTCGCGCTGTTGACCTATGGCTTTCTATTAAGCCGTTGGATGTCTAAGAAAACAGGGGCCATGCTGGGCGGCACGATTGCCACTATCGGCCTGATCCTGATTGCGATGAGCGGAACGTCCTCAGAGATGGCGGTTGTGTTCCAGCCGGGGATTGCAATTCTTGGTTTTGGGACGGGGATTGCCACCTCAACCAACCTCGCGCTCATGCTGGACATGACCACGGCGGAGCAAGCCGGGCTGTTCATCGGGGCGTGGGGCGTAGCGGACGCCGCCTCACGGGGTGTTGGGATGCTGTTAGGGAGTGTTGTCCGCGATGTGGTCACCGTTGTCTCTGGGAATATCACGCTGGGTTACGTCACGGTCTTTCTCATTCAGGCGAGCTTCCTACTGATCTCGCTGCTAATCCTGACGCAGATCAACGTCGTCAGCTTCCGCAAGGTCCAGCCAAGTCTGGTCGAACTCGCCGCGATGGCAGGAGATTAGCCAGCGAGAAACGATAACACATGGTCCGCAAATGCCTGGGGCTTCTCACGGTGCAGGAAGTGCCCGGCCCCCGGCATAATGACCTGTGTGTAAGCGCCGGTAAAAGCGTTGTAGGGGCGCTTCATCGTGTCCAACGCCAACGCACCATCGGCTTCTCCAAGAACCGTCAGCGTCGGGATTGTGGTGTGGCGGCGCAACAGGGTTTGAACTGCCGGGTTACGACGCTCCGCCAAGAACGACCAATAGTAGCCGAGCATCCCTTCCACACCGCCCGGTTGTGCCAAAGCCTCACGAGCGGGCGCAAGCTCTGTATCCGGGTAATCCCACGTTGGCGACCACCGCCGATAGATCGTGTCCAACGCGGCGTAGTTGTCCCGCTCCATCCACGCAACCGTTGCGCCGCGCACCTGGAAGGTGACAAAATGCCGAGCGGCCCACAAGGCACGCGGATTATTCAGGTTCAAGGCGCGTGGATGCGGAATGGCAACGGTGATGAGGCGCTCGAACCGCTCCGGCGCAAGCGCGACTGCCGCGTAAGCGGCTAACGCCCCCCAATCATGCCCGATGATGATCGCTGTCGCCGCCCCAAAAGCATCCAACAACGCCACAGCATCCTCAGCGAGGTCTTTTGCCGAGTAGGAGCCGTTCGCCGGGGCCTCCGTCGGCGGATACCCGCGCATGAACGGGGCCACGGCCCGGTAACCCGCCGCGTGCAGGCGTGGCATCAGGTCAGACCACGTATGCGGGGTGTCTGGGAAGCCATGTAAACACAGAACCAGCGGCCCATCGCCGCCGGTGTCACGATACGTAAAATTTAGGCCGTTCGCTTGGATTTGACCCTGAAATAGGTCCACAGGTGGCTCCCGGATATAGTGTGAATATTACGTGCTAAATAGTTCTGCGACTGTGACCGACTTCCCCAAAGCCGGAGAGGTGCAGGTATCCCCCGGTTGGTAGGCTCCCACCCGCCGATAGCTTCCTTCGACCAGCGTATACACTTCTATGCAATCCCCACGCGAGAGACGCGCCCCCGGCGCGGGTAAACCCATCTCCTCCCAGAACGAGGTCTTTTGTGTGGGCCGTTCGCTCATCGTACCTACTGCTCCAACACAGGCGTTTCCGTCGGGACGGGATCACGCGCTCGACCATCCGTGACCGTCCGATAGCTGATAACCGCCAACACCGCCATAATTATCCCACCATAGAGAAAGGGCGCGGTCGAACCCACGGCCCCGAACAACCACCCCCCGATAATAGGCGCGGTCGCGTTGGCGGCGCTCACAAACGCCGTACTCAACCCAAGGATGATACCGTATTCTTTCTCCCTGGCGCGTTGCGTCAACAGTGAGTTGATCGACGGACGAATCAACCCCGCGCCGATACTCAACGGCACAATCCCGATCAACAGCCACGGCACGCCCCACGGGCCGCGCTGGTCGGTTTCCGGCAGGTCAATTCGCAAGGCGATCTCGCCCGTCTGCTGTTGTTCGAGCAAGGCCCGTTCTGCTCGCGGACGGATGTAGTTGTACGGCGGCTGTTGCGGCGTGAACGACAACCAGATCAACCCCGCCGCCAACAACGTAAGCGCCGCCTGCACCACCCGCGCCTCACCGTATTTCGCCGTCCACTTACCGATGAAATGCCCCTGCACCATCACCAAAATCACACCCGTGAACAGGAACACATAGGCATTACCCTGCCCCAACAGCCCCAACCGACTGAGCGTAAACACCCCGATCAAGCTCTCGAAGCCAAAGAAGATCAACTGCTGCGCGAACATCATCACCAGCAACAGCCGCACCCGCCCGTCCTGCAACATCTTCATCGCCTTCACCGGGCTAACAGCCTTACGTGTACTCTCGGAGCGATCTTCTGGGTCCAGCGTCTCATCAAACAGGAAGAGCGTCAGGAAAATCGACAGCGCGGAGTAAGCCGCCGCAATGTAAGCGGGAATTGCCAGGCTATCCGAGAAGTTGAGCGAAATCACGCTGATAATCGGCCCCAGCACAAACCCCACCCCAAACGCCGCCCCCGTGAGGCCCAGTGCCCGCGAACGGTTCTTCTCGTCGGAAATATCACTGAGCGCCGCCTGCGCCGTGGACAAATTCGCGCCGAATGTGCCGTCCAGCACCCGCGAAGCAATGACAAGCCACAGCGTGTTGGCCGCCCCCAACAGGATAAAACTGATACACGTTGTCACCTGGCTGATGAGCAACAGCGGCTTACGCCCGAAACGGTCACTTAACGCGCCCATCATCGGCACGCCGACGAGTTGCGCCAGCGGAAACGCCGCCACCACCAGCCCGATCCCCAACGGCGAGGCGTTAAACTGCGCCGCGTACAGGTGGATCAGCGGCAGGATGATGCTTAATCCGAGGACATCAACAAGAACAAGGAAGAAAATCGGGGCGACGCGCTTAAATGTGAATTGGTTTTCCGTCATATGTTACCCGTTGCTTACAATACACACGAATCTTTCATGCAAAAATAACACTAAACCCAACATTTTGGTAGTGAGTACATCGTTTCTATATAACGGTCGTAAAAGGACAACATATAACACGCAACCTAATCCAGCTGAATAAACTCCACCCGGTTCCCGAACGGGTCACGAAACTCGAACCGCTCAAACCCTGGGATCGCAACCGACGTGCCGATCTCGACTCCCGCCGCCCTCAGCTTCGCCCGCCACGCCGCCAGGTCATCCACCTGATACGCAACATGCGCCTTCGTCTGGCCCTCCTTCGGTTCCACCCCGACATGAATCTGCTGGTCCCCCAACTGCATCCAGAACCCCCCGCGCGGCTTGAGCGCCTCCGGCTTCTCGACCTCCGTCAGCCCCAGTAGGTTGCAGTAGAAGTGACGAGCGCGGTCGGTGTCCTCCGGCACAACGGTGATCTGAACATGGTGAATTCGGTTAATGGACATAGTTTACAGGCCCAACCGCTTGAAAATCGGCTCCGGCAGTGCCCGGATAATCGTCATGATGACGCGCCAGAATCCAGGCGTGTACAGCACATCCGGCCCCGTCCGCATCGCCTTGTAGATGTCCGCCCCGACCCTATCCGGCCCTACCCAGATGATTCCCTTGTCCATGTGGGCCGTCATCGGTGTGTCGATCTGCCCCGGCTTGACCGTGACCACGCGCACGCCGCTCTTTGCCAGCCGGTTCCGCAACCCGCTGACGAAGGTCGTCTTGGCGGCCATCGCGGAGGCGTAGACATAGTTCGAGGCGCGGCCCCGGTCCCCCGCCACTGACGACACCACCGCGATCACGCCCCGGCGCTCCTTCTCGAAGAAGTTCCCGAGTTCCGTCAACAGCGACATCTGACTCAGGAAGTTCACCTCAAACGCATCATGCGCCGCCCGATAATTTCCCTCCGCCGTGGACTGGTCCGGGAGCGTGCCGTAACACACCAGTGCCGCGTCCAGCCCACCAAGCGCCCCCTGCGCCGCGTCGATCATGGCCGCGTGGCCCGCTACTGCGTTAAGGTCATGTGCCGCGCACGCAACCGTCTGCGCCCCGTGCGCCCGCAGGTCATCGGCCAGCGCGTCGAGCTTCTGCTGGTTACGGGCGACAAGGTAGAAGTGCGCTCCGTCGGCAGCGAACTTTCGAGCAGTGGCGTGGGCAATGGCGGAAGTCGCGCCGAGGATCATAATCTTGAGCATAGGTTGGCTTTCATCGTAGCTACAATTTGCGAATTGCGCCTAGTGTCCCAGGTTTACGGGGAAAATCAACAGGCTAAGGCTAGGAATAAGCAGAATCCTGCGCCATCATACGCCGCGATTTGGGCAAGCGCCGAGGCTCCACCATGCCACCCCACAACCCACCCCGACCCTACCCCCTGCAACTGGCGCTGGTGTGGTTGCTCGTCGCCGCCAGCCGAATCCAGTATCTACAAGACTGGCGCAACCTCGCCGGGGACGAACTGTGGGCTGCGTGGCGCTCCATCGGGGACATCCGTGAGATCATCGCCTGGACGCCGATTGACTGGCCCCCCGGCTCCTATCTGGTTATCGGCGGCTGGCAGGCACTCGTCGGCCACCACCCTGTCGCCCTACGGATGCTACCGCTGCTGTTCTTCCTGCTCGGCCTCGCCCTGCTCTATCGCGTCGTGGGTCAGATATTCGGACGCCGCGCCGCCCTCCTCACCGTGATCGTCCTCGCGGCCAGCGGTGAGGGCCTGTATCGCAGCCTGTTTCTGCGCGGCCACGCCTTCATCCTGAGCCTGCTCCCGTTGCTGTTGTGGCTGACCCTGTGCCACTTTAACCGTCCGACATGGGCGCGGGGGGCCGTGTTGGGTGTCGCACTGGCGGGTTTCCTCTACCTACACCCGACGGTAGTTTTTATCTACCTCGCGCTGGGACTGTACACGATTATCGTCCGCCCGCGTGACGTGTGGCTTTGGTGGTATCCCGTCGCGGTACTGATAACCCTCGGCCTACCAGAGATCATCGCCCGTGGACAAATCGCGCTGGGGCGCACCGGGGCCAATTCCACCCGTGAGGCCGCTTTCCTGGCAGACATGGCAACGGTCTACGGCAGTTTCGCCGGGCGGCTGCCGTGGTTATGGGCAGCGATCATTCTCGTTGCAACCGTCGCCGTGCTGTGGCGCGGGCGCTCGCGGACGGCCTGGGTTTTCGGGGCCTGGGCGCTGGCTCCGTTGCTGTTCTGGGCCTTTGACGACGCGCTCAAGCTGTTCAACGCCCGTTACATGCACCTCGCCTGGGTCGGCCTCGCAATCTGGACCGGCGTCGGCCTATCCCAACTCCCCCAGATTGCCTCTGGCGCGATCAACGTTGCGTTACTCGGCGTGATGCTCTTTGCGCCGCTGGACCGCCACGACTACGAGAGCTTTCTGCCCTACGTCGGCGAAACCGCCGCCTGGCTCGCGGACGAAATGCAGTGGGGCGATGTCGTCGTGCTGGACCCGAACCTGAGTGGCCTCGGCTGTGACTGCCGTGAGGAGGAGTTCTGGGACTTCTACGCCCGCGCCTACTTCCCGGACGGCCTCCCCATCCGCACCGAACCGGGGAACGCCCGGCGTGTGTTTTTCGTATCGAATCAGAACAATGTGGATGCCGCAACCGAGGCCGCCGTCCGTGCGGGGCGCGTCGGTGGCGCGTTCATCGGCCCACCAACCTACTTCACACGCCGCTACGAGGCCCCCCCAAACCCAACCGGCACGCTTTTCGAGAACGGGATGCGTTTCCACGGCGCGGACATCATCGGTCCCGACGGAGCGCCAACACTGGCGGAATCTCCAGCGCGGCTCAAGGGGCAAACCGTCACGGTGCGCCTATGGTGGTCCGTGGACACCTCCCCAGACCGCGACTACAGCATCAGCCTATCCCTGATGAACGGGAATAGCACCGTCGCCGGGTCCGACAGCGGCCCACAGACGATCATCCCGGCGGACGGTCCCACCGCGACGAGTGCCTGGGAACCGAACCGCTTCTACATCGAGGAGCGCACCCTCACCGTCCCCGACCTCGGCGTCACGACGACATTCTATCTAGACCTGAACCTGACGGTCTATCAATGGTGGGACGGCCTGCGCCTGACGGCTCCGGGGGCCGACACACGCGATCTGCTCAAGGTCGGGGAAATTGTGCTGCGCCTGTTTTGATTTGATGGATGTGCTGTTTCGCTATTTCGCATGGTGGTAGGACGGGTATAATTTAACGCCAACGAGGACATTGCCGAGGCACGACATATAAGGAAGTTCACCGGACAAATCCCGGAAAACAAGCGGACAGCCCGCCGCCACCCACTACCTACTCCGCGATGGGCGCTCCCGTCTGAAGTTCGACCAACTCCTCCGGCGTGTAGTGGCAGCGATACTGATGACCGTCTACCGTGTCGCGCATGGGTGGCTCCTCGTCCTTGCAGATGTCCCCAATGTAGCGCGGGCAGCGCGTGTGGAACGGGCAACCGCTTGGGCGGTTACGCGGACTCGGCACATCGCCCTCTAGCCGGATGCGCCCCTCCTCCACCAAGGGATCCGGGATCGGGATCGCGCTCAACAGCGCCTCGGTGTAGGGGTGGAAGGGTGGCCCCGTCAGTTGCTTGGCGGTCCCTTGCTCCACAACCTGCCCCAGGTACATCACCACAATCCAGTCCGCAAGGTACTTAATGACTTCGAGGTCATGCGAGATGAACAGGTAGCTCGCGCCCTCCTTGGCCCGTAGGTCTTTCAGCAGGTTGAGGATGGTCGCCTGTACACTCACGTCCAGCGAACTCGTCGGCTCATCCGCCACGACCACCGCCGGACTCGCGGCGAAGGCCCGCGCAATCGCGACCCGCTGTTTCTCGCCACCGGACAGTTGCGCCGGGTAGCGCCGCGCATACTCCGCCGTCAGGCCGACCGCCTCCAGCAGTTCCGCGACCCGCGCCCGTGTCTGCGCCCGTGTCGGGCGTTCGCCGCCTTCCGCCTTGCTAAGTAGCTGATAGGTGCGGCCCACCGTCTGCCCCACTGTCAGGTAGGGGTTGAGCGCGTCGTGTGGGTTCTGGAACACCATTTGCAGGTTCCGCAGTTCGTCACGGGATCGGTCCGACAGGTTATTGCTAACCTCCGCCTCCAACAGCTCGACCTTGCCGCTAGTGGCCGCGTGCAACGCCACAATCACCCGCGCCAACGTCGTCTTGCCGCTGCCGCTCTCCCCCACAAGGCCGAGTGTGCTACGGCGGTTGATTTGCACCGAGACATCATCCACAGCATGAACGATGTCGGGGTCCGTGCCCGTGATGGTGCCCAGAAACGTCTGTCCGCCGAAGTCCTTGTTCACATCGTAGGTGTAGAGCACGCTCTCATCACGGTCTACGTCGGCCTGCGCTGCGGCCCCCTGCGGACGGTTGCGCGGGACCACCTCGCCGCGTTCGATCTCGTCCCAGCGCCAGCAGCGCAACTCACGGGACTTATCGCTCGGTGCTTCAAGCGGTGGCTTGTCCGTGTGGCACTTGTCCACCACTATCGGGCAACGCGACGCAAACACGCACGCCTGCGGGCGCTCCGCGAGGTCCGGCGCAACCCCCTCAATCGTGCTGAGGCGCTGGCTATCGTCATCGCCCCCCGGCAAACTCGCCAGCAATCCGGCGGTGTAGGGGTGCAGCGGCTTCGCGAACAGATCACGGACGGACGCGCCCTCCATCTTCTCGCCCGCGTAGAGGACGGTCACGTAGTCGCACAACTGCGCGACCGTCCCCAGGTCATGCGAGACGTACAGTGCGGCGCTCTCCTCCGCCTTAATCAACTCGCGCACCAGGTCCAGGATGACCGCTTGTGTCGTCACATCGAGCGCAGTGGTCGGCTCATCCAGCACCAGCAAACGCGGACGGGTGGACAGCGCCAGCGCGATCATGACGCGCTGTTGCATCCCGCCGGATAGCTGATGTGGATAACGATCTAGGATGCGCTCCGGGTCCGCAATCTTGACGCTCTCCAACATGCGGGCGGCGTTATCGCGTGCTTCCCCCGGCGAGATGTCCATGTGCAGCAGCGTGAGTTCGGTCATCTGCTCGCCAATCTTGAGCGACGGGTTGAGCGAGTCCAGCGGGTTTTGCGGCACGAGGCCGATCTTACTGCCCCAGATGCGGCGCATCCGCGCGGGTTCGTAGTGGGTGATGTCCTCGCCGTCGAACCAGATTTCCCCGGTGGTGATGCGGGCGTTGCGGTCCAGGTATTTCATGAGGCCAAGGCCGAGCGTCGTCTTGCCGCTGCCGCTCTCCCCCACGAGGCCGTGAATCTGCAACGGGTTGATGCTGAGTGTCACATCGTTGACGGCACTCAGCCAGCGTCCACGGATGTTGTACTCAATGGAGACGCCGCGTGCTTCCAGAACAGGCTGGGGGTTGGTCATCGTAAACCACCTTTATTTATCGGGGAAATGGCGAAGCAGCAACCGCGACGTAGCACGTATCGACTAGTCATAGCGGAACACCCGCCGCAGACCATCACTCATGAGGTTGACCGACACAATGAAGATCACAATCGCCGCCGCTGGGAACCACATCGCCCACGGTGACGTGGTGAGCTGCTCGCGCCCGTCCAGCACCATGCGCCCCCACTCCGAGGACGGCGGTTGCACACCCAACCCCAAAAAGCCCAGGCTTGCCACCAGGAAGATCGCGTAGGACAGGCGCAGGCTCGCCTCCACAACCAGCGCAGGTAGTACACTGGGGAAGATCTCGCGGAACAGAATGTAGGCCGAGAGTTCGCCCCGTAGCTTGGCCGCCTCCACAAACCCGCGATCCCGTACACCGATCACCGCGCTCCGAATGACCCGCGTCACAATCGGCACGTACAGCAACACAATTACAATCGTAATGCTAATGGTCGTCGCGCCGACGGCCTCCACTAAGAAGAACGCGCTGTTCTCTAGCACGGGGACCAGCGTCGTGAGCAACACCAGCGCCAACACCAACGCAGGAATCGCCAGCAGCATATCCAGAAAGCGGCTGACGACTTCGTCGAACCAGCCGCCGTAGTAACCCGTTGCCAGCCCGATGCCGGTTCCTAACGCAACGGCAATCAGGGTGGCGACGGCGGGTAACCCAATCGTCTCTCGTGCGCCCCACAGCACCCGGCTGAACACGTCGCGTCCGCGCTCGTCCGTGCCGAACCAGAATTCGCTGTTGGGGGCAATTTCCTGTTGGGCGCGTCGTGTATCGGGGTCGCGCACGATGTCGCGGTAGTTATAGGGCGCAATCATCGGCCCGAAGATCGCCAACAGCACAAACAGAATCACAATCACCATACCGCCAAAGGCCAGCGGACGCGCCGCCATCTCCTTAAAGAAGCTCGCCGTTGAGCGCCATAGTCGTTCCCAGAGGGTCGGCTCCATACGTGCGGTGTTAAGGTCGGTGTTTTTGTCCAGCACGGCCATAATTTATCCCGGTTGTTTTGTAGTTGAGTGGTATTTCTGAGCGTGTACAGCTCATTCAACTGTAAATCTTAGCCGAGAAGGAACCCACACGGCAACCCTACCCATCAATATGTCCGCATTTCCTCACGATTGACTTAAGCCTATCACCCACTTGAGGAGATTTCGCCCTGTACGTCCCCCACTAAGCGGCGTACCCTTGGCTTACTTTTAGACTTTGACAGCCTCGGGGAAAACGACGCATGGCAAAGCAGTACAACAGTTGGGGACGTTACCCGGCCAGCAAGCCCAAGCGGGTCGATCATGTCGATTGGCGGCACAACCTGCCGGACCTCAACGGCTATGAGGCGTCGGTGTTACCCTTCGGCCACGGGCGCAGTTACGGCGACAGTTGTTTGAACAACGACGGGGTTTTGCTAGACACCACCGGCCTCAGCCGCTTCATCGCCTTTGACCGCGAAAACGGCGTCCTGCGCTGTGAGGCGGGTGTCTCCGTCAAAGAGATCCTAGACCTCATCGTCCCGGCGGGGTGGTTCGTTCCAGTGTCGCCGGGGACCAAGTACGTCACCGTTGGCGGGGCCATCGCCAACGACGTTCACGGCAAAAACCATCACACTGCGGGAACCTTTGGCTGTCACGTCACCCAGTTCGAGCTATTGCGCTCCGATGGCGAGCGCCTGTTGTGTTCCCCGGACGAAAACCGGGAGATGTTCCGCGCCACCATCGGCGGCCTGGGCCTGACGGGGGTCATCCTGTGGGCAGAGTTCACACTGAAGCGCATCGCCACGGCATACGTCGAAACGGAGGCGATTCAGTTTTCCAGCATTGAAGACTTCTTCCGGCTGTCGGAGGAATCGCACGAGATCGACTACACCGTCTCCTGGCTGGACTGTACCGCCACCGGGGGCCAATTCGGGCGCGGCGTGTTCGAGCGCGGCGACTTCTACGATCCCCCGCTGGGGATGGCAAGCGAGCCGCCCAAACTACCATCGATCCCGGTGCCGTTCGACTTACCCGAGTTCGTCATCAACCCGCTGACAATCCGCGCCTTTAACCTGCTCTACTTCCACAAGCAAATCGTCCCCTACAAACGCGGTGTGAAGCACTATAACCCGTTCTTCTACCCCCTAGACGTGGCGCTGGATTGGTACAAGGTCTATGGGCGGCGCGGCTTCCTGCAATATCAGTTCGTGCTACCCTACGACGAGGGCTACGAGCCAATTAAAGAGGTATTCCAGCGCATTGTCCGCAGTGGACAGGCGTCGCCGTTGATTGTGTTCAAGACGTTCGGGGATGTGCAGTCACCGGGGATGTTGTCGTTTCCGCGTCCCGGCGTAACGCTCGCTATCGACTTCCCCATGCGCGGGGCGGGGACGCTCCGCCTGTTGGACAACATGGACGCCTTCGTTATGGAACACGGTGGCGCGTTCTACCCGGCCAAGGATGCACGAATGTCTCCGGCGGCCTTCCGGCACAGCTACCCAAACTGGGAGACATTTGCCAAACACATTGATCCACAGTTCTCGTCGTCGTTCTGGCGGCGCGTGACGGGTTAAGCCAGAAGTTGAAAGCAATGAGGCTCCTGTGGACGGTTGATTGGCGCATAAAAACATCCCGCGCCACATTCGGCACGGGATGTTTCGTGGGGACGGTCCTCAGTTTAAGCATGCTCGCTAAGTGGTGCTGGTGTTATCGAGGCAGACTGTGACGCATCATCCAGGTTCGGGAGCAGCACCCGCAACAGTGTGTAGCCGACCCCACCCGCCAGTAAGGACGCCAGCAGGATACCGAGCTTGGCCTGGTCGATCATCGCCGGGTCAGTAAACGCCAACTCCGTGATAAACAGCGACATCGTGAAGCCAATCGACGTGAGCCAACTCATCGCGTAGACCTGCGGCCAGGTGACACCCGCTGGCATATCCGCCAACCGCAAGCGCACGGCCAACCACGTAAACAGCATCACCCCCACCTGCTTCCCGACAAACAACCCGAAGATCACGCCCAACGTCACCGGGTTGCCCAACAAGCCTAGCCAGTCCCCGGCGAGGTGTATCCCCGCATTGGAGAGCGCAAACAGCGGAATGACAATAAACGTCACATACGGCAGTAGCGTGTGTTCCAACCACACCAATACCGGTTCCATATCGCGTGCGGCTTCTTCCACCGCGATAATCGACTCGATCTGTATCTCGTCGGTCAGCACACTGGTTTCGGTCATTTCCGCATGACGGAGACGCCGCAGGTGGTAGTATTCCAGGTGGATGAAGTGCGCCGGGTTGATGCGTGCCCGGGCCGGGACCATAATTGCCACCAGGATACCCGCCAACGTCGCGTGAATCCCGCTGAACATAACACCTAACCACACCCCCGCTGTGAGAACCATGTAGACGCTCGTGTGTCGCACATTGAGCCGTGTAAACACGAAAATCGTCCCCAGGAAACCAAATGCCACAAACAACCACCCGCCGCTGATCTGCTCCGAGTAAAATACCGCAATCACCAGCACCGCGCCGATGTCGTCAATAATCGCCAGCGCCGTGATGAACACCTTCAACGACAGCGGTACCCGCTTCCCCAGCAGCAACAAAATCCCGATGGCGAAAGCAATGTCGGTTGCCATCGGTACACCCCAACCAACCGCACCCGGCCCACTAAAGTTGAATAGCGTGTAGACCAGGGCCGGGACGAGCATCCCGCCCAGCGCCGCCATAACCGGCAACATCGCCTTACGTGGCGACGACAGCTTTCCGGCCAATACCTCACGTTTGATCTCTAGCCCCACCGACAGAAAGAACAACACCATCAGCCCATCGTTGATCCACTGATGCAGCGTCAACGAGAAAACGAACTCCCCCAGTTGAATACTCAGGGGTGTTTCCCACAGGTGGAAGTAGCTGTGATGCCACGGCGAGTTCGCCCAGATGAGGGCCGCCACCGTTGCCAGAATCAACAGCACGCTCCCAATTACAGGCGACTTGAAGGCCGCCGCCAGCCGTTTTCGAGCTTGGGTCAGGGGATGGTTATCTGCAAAGGTCATGCGGTTATTTCCTTAGTGCAGTATGACGTTGTATCCATCATATACCCAGCGCCTACAAATTATCACTCCAACCGCACACGAGGGTTCAGCACCGCGTAGAGGATGTCTGCAATCAGG
The DNA here is from genome assembly GCA_964462905.1 of uncultured Anaerolineaceae bacterium. GTDB lineage: Bacteria > Chloroflexota > Anaerolineae > Aggregatilineales > Phototrophicaceae > DAOTTY01. The sequence continues at coordinate 2,176 of CAYWZS010000014.1, read as the reverse complement.
TTGCTGAGCGCGAAGAAGAACACGATCATCATGGTGACGGCCTGTAGGACGGGGAAATTCTTCTGGTTGACCGCATCCACCAGCAGCGACCCCACGCCCGGATAATTGAATACGTTCTCGATAACGACAATCCCACCAATGAGCCAGCCCATGCTGATCGCGATCACGGTGATTGTGGGGAGGAGAGCGTTTCGCAGCACATGCTTGAGGATCACCTGCCGTTCACTGAGGCCTTTCAGTTGAGCCGTGCGGACGTAGGATTTTTTTAGCTCGTCGAGCATTCCAGCGCGCGTCATGCGGGCGACGTAGCCCACCAACACCAGGCTGGCCGTTATTGCCGGGAGCGTTAGAATTTGCAGCCAGCGGAGGGGCGTCATCCCGTCTGTGACCTGCGAGATGGGGTCGAACCAGCCGAGCTGCAACGCGAACACATTCACCAGCACGATCCCGGTTACGAATTCCGGCAGGCCGATAACGGCCAGCGACGTAACCGACACGAAGCCGTCTACCCAGGTGTTCTCGCGCAGGGCGGCGACGACACCCAGCAACAGCGAGAGCGGGATGCTAATCAGCAGGGTAAACGATGCCAGAATCAGTGAGTTGGAGAGGCGTGTGAGGACCAGGGGGCGCACCTCACTGTTGACCCCAGTGTAGGACCGTCCCCAGTCCCCCACAACAAAACCGCCGAGCCAATTGAGATACTGCAACACGACGGGCTGGTCCAGCCCGAAGCGGTTGTTGAACTGGTCAACAGCAGCATCCGCCGCCCGTGGCCCCAGGATCAACCGGGCAATATCCCCCGGCAACAACTGTGTGAGGGCAAAGATAATCACACTGGCAAACAACATTGTCACCAGCAACAAGAATGTACGCCGAACCAAAAATTTCGCCATGATGTCAGGGGCTATCCATTTGCAGACCGAATCTTTAACCAGTATAACATGAGCGACTGCAAGCGGCCCCTGCTCTCATGGGCTACTTGCAATATTTCAAACGGGCGATTCAACCTCGGAGGCCACATAGATGTACCCGCGTCCGCGTTCGTTATGGATCTCGTGGCCGGGGGGCATGTCGCGGCGCAGGCGGTGGACGGCGGCCTCTAGCGCCCGCTTGGTACCTTCGTTCTCCGGCCACACGGCTTTGATCAACTCCGCAAACGTACACACCTCACCGCGACGGTCCACCAGATACTCAAACACAGCCCGGTCGATTGGCTTGAGGGTGCCTGCGACCTGCATCAAGCTGTCCTGGCGGCCATTCGCGCCGTTTTGCTCGTGGCTGCTGGCCTGGCGGCGGACGAAATCTGCGAGGAGTGAGGAGAAAATGCGATAATTGCCGGTGTTTGCGTCCTGGTAGGCCATGCCCCGCAACACAAGATGCTGCGCGTCTTTGCTCTCGACGACGCCCTCAGCCTCGGCACGGCCCATCTCCACCAGCAACTCACGCTGGGCCTCGTGTTTGCTCCACATCAGGTTGAGTGTTGTGTTGACATGCGGCAACACCATCAGGCGGTTCATGAGTTGTTCGCGCAGTTGGTAGAGCAAGGTCGAGGTTTGCAGCATGGTGTCGATATCAAGCACAGACGGACGCATATCAAAGTAGATTTCACAGGCGGTAGTCAGCAGATACGGCTGTCGTCCTGCGACATTGAGCAGCAGGTCCACCTCGCGCTCGCGGTAGGTCACACCCACAGCGGCGGCGGGTTCTTTGATTAGCCTGCGGGCCGCTGGTTCCTCAATCAACCCGATGGCCTGCGGACTGAGGATGCCCAACAGCGGCGAATCCTGGGCGAGCAGTGGCACAATCTCGGAGATGGGGTCATCTGTGGCAATCACCATTGAGGCATCATAGCTGATAGTCCTTAGCAGGCGGTCCTCGTCTTTTTCAACCTGTTTCGTCATCAACGGGATGTCGAAATCATCCATGAGAATGACCACCCGGCATTGATGAAATTTGTCGAGCTTTTGTAGCAGTTTACGTAAATTGCGGACCGTTCGATTCTCATCAAGATCGGGGTCGGGTTCTGGCGGCGCAATATCCTCTAGTAAATCCTCCATGTCTAGCTCGTCATAGACAGCCTGATAGATCACATAGAAGATGTGCATGTCCGACTCTAGCTCGTGAAAGTTGATGTAGACCCACACCAACCGCCACAGGCCGCCCCGCGCAAAGTCTG
>CAYWZS010000013.1:7742-61937 GCA_964462905.1 uncultured Anaerolineaceae bacterium | reverse complement strand
TGATGATCATCAGAGGAACACAAATTATGATTTCCAAACCTGAGTTTGCAGCAGCAAAAGCAGAATTTTTGGAGCAAAATCCAGGGTTTGATGTCGATGATTTACGTGCCAGGGAGTATCAACGCCTAGATGATAACGCACAGGTCTATCTGGACTACACAGGGGGTGGCCTCTACGCGCAATCGCAGTTAAATGAACATATGGCGATGCTGCGGGATGGGGTCTGGGGGAACCCACATTCACATAATCCCACATCCCAGGCCATGACCGACCGTGCGGAACAAGCGCGGGCCTACGTCCTCAACTATTTTAATGCGGCCCCAAACGTCTACGATGTGATCTTCACCGCCAATGCCAGCGGCGCACTCAAGCTCGTCGGGGAGGCATTTCCGTTCACGTCAGGCTCACGATTTGTTGCCCTCTACGACAATCACAATTCTGTGAATGGCATTCGTGAATTCGCCCGTGCGCGTGGCGCAGATGTAACCTACGTACCAACGCACAAGCCAGAACTCCGTATAGACCAGGGCGAACTGACCAACGAACTAGAACAGCGCAACCTAGAGGTATCCAACCTGTTCGCGTTCCCTGGTCAGTCGAACTTCTCCAGTGTAAAGCATGATCTGGGGTGGATCGCGCAGGCCAAAGCGCGGGGTTGGGTTGTGTTATTAGATGCTGCCGCCTACACCCCCCCCAACCCGTTAGACCTCAGCCAGCATCAGCCAGACTTTGTATCGTTGTCCTTCTACAAGATTTTCGGCTACCCCGCTGGGATTGGGGCGCTGATTGCTCGTAAGGATGCACTAGAGACATTACAGCGCCCGTGGTTCGCCGGGGGCACCATCTCGATCACGTCAGTACAAGGGGCTGGTTGGCACTATTTAAACGAGGGCCACGCCGCCTTCGAGGACGGCACCGTCAACTATTTGAGTATCCCCGCCGTGGAGATTGGCCTACGCCAAATTCAATCCGTCGGCATTGGGCACATCCAGGCACGCATCACTGCGCTCACTGGCTGGCTCCTAGCGCAACTCAGCACACTCCACCACACCAACGGCGAGCCGCTCGTGGAACTCTACGGCCCCCGAACAACCGACAGGCGCGGCGGCACCATCTCGTTTAACCTGACTGATGCAGTCGGCACGCGCTTTGACTATCGGCGGGTAGAGATGTTGGCGGGGCAACAGAACATCTCGCTGCGAACGGGCTGTTTCTGTAATCCCGGTAGCGGCGAAATCGTCCACGACTTCAGCCAAGACAAAATTGCACAGTTCTTTAACCTGGACCAACGCATCACTTTCGATGAATTATACGAAACGGCATCAGCTACACTGGGCATCTACCCGAGTTCGATTCGTATCTCGGTGGGTTTGGCAACGAACTTCGAGGATGTCTACGCATTCATCCGTTTCATGCGCTCATTCATTGACCGTAGCGCGGCATCCGTGAACACCCTGGAGATTGGCACACGACACACAGTTGACACTGCATAGGACTAACTCACATTAGGGCGTATGCCTGCCGTTTACACCCTTCAGTCCAGGCTATACCTCCTCCATCCGCACGCGGCGCTCCTCACTCGCACTGAGCTGACACGCCGCGATCATCCGTTGGATGTAGGCGGCATCTGCAAACGAAGGAAACGAGGCCGTATCGTTCAGAATATCGCTGATCCAACCACGCGCCATAAAGTCATTCTGCCGGAACACGTCCCGATAGGTGTTGTGAACCGTGTCCCGCCGCACGTTACCCCACACATCGTCGGGAATCGGCAACGGTTGGATCATGCCCTCGCCTACCTGCGCCCCGCGCACCTCTTGCACCGTGTTCCAATCATTGTAGGTATAAATCGTGCCCTCGCTTCCGTGGAACTCCTTGTGGTGCGTCTGGCCGAAAGGTGTGTCCTCGTACAGTACAGCGGACGCCATAATTACCCCCTGCGCCCCGTTCTTGAACTGGATCAGGATGCTACTGCTGTCGTCGGCGCGGACGTAGTCGTTGTTGCCGTCGGGGCGGGCGTCACGCTCCACCATATACCCAAACTGGCACATCACCGACTCAACTTCCCCGTAATACCAGTACGCAAGATACATGAAGTGCGAGGCAATATCCCCGATAACCCCGCCGCCGGACTCCGCCAAGTCAAAGCGCCACAAGTACTCCCCATGGCGAGCAAATCCGGTGTAGTAACGCATGTTCAAGTGATACGGCTTACCGATGTATCCCTCGTCAAGCAACTGCTTGATGTAGCGTTCCGCAGGCATAAAGCGATAGGTAAACGGCACCATGCACTTCAGCCCCGTCTCCTCCGCCTTCTTGACCATCGCGTCCGCCTGTTGGACGTTCATCGCCAGCGGCTTTTCACACAGGACGTGTAACCCCGCGTCCAATGCCTTCATTGTCATATCGTAGTGGGTTTTATTTCCGGTCGAGATAATGACAGCATCAACAAGACCACTGGCGTACATCAGCTCATAGTCCGTAAAGTAGTTAGAGATATTCTGCGCTTCTGCAAAGGCTTTGGTCTTAGCTTCGCGCCGCGCACAGACCGCCGTTACTTCGGCATTAGGGTGCGCGGCAATCGCAGGCAAATACATAGCTTCCGTCCAGAACCCCGCCCCGACAACCCCAACCCGCACTCGATTTTCTCTAAACATTCAGAACGTTCTCTTTTTTGCTTTTGAGTAAATTTAGTATCGTTGCTGTTTTTGCTGCAAACCATATCATAATGTCAAAAAGCGCGAAGCGCCGCCATCACCAAGCAATCGGATGGGTCGATTCTCGAACAATCAAATCACATTCCAGAATTCGGTTTGGCAACACCGTTTCCCCCGTCAGAATCATCTCCATCGCAGCGCGGCCCATTTCCAATTTCGGCTGGTGAACCGTCGTCAAGCTGGGGTGGTACTGTCCGGCCTGGTCAATATTGTCAAAGCCGACCACACTGAGGTCATCGGGAATACGAATCCCCTGCTCTCGGCAGGCGTTCATAAGGCCAATGGCAATCATATCGTTATAGCAAAATACCGCCGTGACACCCGCTTCCAATACACGCGCCAGCATATTGTAGCCCGTTTCATAGTCCGGCATGGCGGGCAATGCAAATACATAATCCTCATTCAAAGGTTGCCCATACTGGGCAAACGCATCTCGATACCCCTCTAGCCGCCTGCGGTTGGAGTAGATTCGCAACGGCAGGCTGATGTAGCCGATTTTGCGATGCCCCAGCGAAAACAAATAACCCACGGCCTTCTTCGCCGCCGCACGCGAGTTAACCGTAACGTTGTTGTGTTGAATGCTGTCTGTTTCATCGTTGACGAGCACAATCGGCACGTTGATACTGGCAAAACGCTGATCCTGAAAATCGGTCAGGTGCGCGGTCTGAACAATAAGGCCGTCCACCCGCCGTTGATAGAACTTCAGGATCATCTCCATCTCTTTTTTGGGGTCGAACTTCGAGGTACCCAAGAAAATCGTGTATCCCGCACGGTCCGCCACCTGCTCAATCCCCTCAACCAAGTCCCAATTGTAGGGATCACCGACCGACGTAATCACCACACCGATCATCTGCGTTTTGTCCTCGTGCAGGCTCTGCGCCAGGAAGTTCGGGATGTACCCCATCTCCTTTGCCAACTGCTGAATCGCATGACGGGTGTCCTCAGACATACGCCCAGTACCGTTCAGCGCACGAGAGACTGTCGAGCGGGACACCCCCGCCCGCAGGGCAATATCTTGTAGTGTCACAGCCATTCCAAGTTCCCCTAGCCAACAGGTGCAGCTTGTGAATCTACACAACAAAGGCAATGTAGCCGAATTGATTCACAAGTGCCACCCTCGAAGCACGTTCCACCGCCGCTAGAACGACCGCAAATATTGCGACGGCACCGGGCTTTTGTCCGCTTTACACAACACAGAGGCCGCGTGCAACACCCAGTACGGGTCACGAAGCATCTCGCGGCCCAACAGCACCCTATCCGTCCGCCCATTCCGTACCAGTTCGTCAGCCTGCATCGGCTGCGTAATCATACCCACAGCCATTGTGGGCGTCTCGGCACCGTGGCGCACGGCCAACGGCTTATCATCGGGCATGGCAGAAGGTGAGGCATACAAAATGTCCTATCGGTTGCGATCTGATAACGGCAGTATTGTAACGTGGATGACTGACCCAATGGGACATGTGAACTGAAAATCTCTGACCAGTGTCATTTTGCGGTATGCTTGTGAGCGATTCATCACCATAGATTTCGCTTGATTCTTAAAGGACATTACCCCCATGCCCATTCGCATCCTCGCCCCGGATGACCCCGGCTTACGCGCTTACCAAGCGATGAGCAAAACCCACACCCACCTGGATATTACGCTGGACATCATCCCCTTCGCGGCCTACCGTGCCCGGTTAGACGCAGCCCTAGACGCCGATGAACCGCCCTACGATGTTGTGTTCGCGCCGGGGCACCTGTGGTTGCCAGAGTTAGCCGCTGCCGGACGGATTGCGCCGTTGGACGATCACTTTGCAACCCTGCCAGCAGTCTACACGACCTATGCAGCAGAAACCCTGTTTCCATCAGCAACCGCAGACAGTCAATATAATGGCAAAACCTACCTACTGCCGCTGTTCAGTGACGGGCATATTCTGTTCTACGACCCAAAACGTGTTCCCATCGAGGCGACAACGACAACAGTCGCCCCGCGTGACATTGTGACGCTGTGTACGCAGGCCACCGCCCCAAACGGCGGCGCAGTTATCGCACTAAAGGCCCATCCCTCCGAAATTTTCTTAGATTGGTTGCCTTACCTGCTAGACCGCACGGGTGGCCTGCTCAACACGGATAACCAGCCAATCTTTTACACCGATGAAGGTGTTGCCGCGCTAACGGACTATGTTGGTTTGACGAAATATGCCCCGTCCAACACACGCGACTACAACAACGAAGCAGTTGCCGATGCGCTTCGCAGGGCTGAGGTGGCGATGGCCGTCACCTGGGGCGGGCAAGCCGCGCCCATCTTCCGCGCAGATGGGAGCCGTGCGCCAGAGACATACCGCGCTGTCTCGCTCACAACCCCGTGGAACGTCAACTGGGGGGCATCGGTCCCAGCATCGCTCACACCACAACGGCAACAGGCCGCTGTTTCGGCGCTACTGCAACTACACACGCCCGACCTGGACACACACGTCCTCATGGCAGCAGGTAGCCCCATCCGCACCACCACCTACACGCCAGAAAACCTCGCAGCCTACACGTGGTTGGCGGCACAACAGCAACTCATGGAACGCGCCCACAGCCTCCCCCCACTACCGGAAATTGGTAGCGTGCTGGGCGTTCTGTATGGCGAGGTGTTCGCGGCGTTCGTAGGGAAAAAGACACCCGAGCAAGCACTCGCCACCGCAGAGACGGCTGTCCACGAGGCATTGGCATGAGCCACACGCCCCGGACGGACCACGACTTGATGGTCCGCGCCGCGTGGATGTACTACCAAGATGACCTCACGCACGCGGAAATTGCCCGCAAACTCTACCTGAGCCGTGTCAAGGTGACACGACTGCTCAAACGAGCGCGTGAGCAGGGAATCGTCGAAATTCGGGTAGTCCCACCGATGCCCCCCGACATGGCGCTCAGTCGCGAGATCGAGGCAACCTTCGGCGTACAAGCGGTCGTCGTCCCCAACCCAGAAGCAATGGCGCGGGCAGCGGCGGACCTGTTGGTATCGTTACTGGAGCCTGGATTACACATCGGTTTCGGTTGGAGCAGTACCGTCAGCCAGCTCGCGGACCATCTCCCGGCGGCAATCAACATCCCAGACTGTGTTGTGGCGGACCTCGTCGGCAATATGCTAGGGAAAGCCAACCCATACAGCATCAGCGGGCGGGTCGCCGAAGCCCTCGGCGCGAAACTCATGCCGCTAGCGGTCCCCGCCCTGGTGAGCGCCGCCCCAGTCCGCAATGCGCTACTTGGAGAGGACCATGTGCAGACGACACTCGCCGCCGGGCGTGCCAGCACGCTCGCGTTTGTCGGCGTGGGTGAGGTCGGCGCAACCAGTACCCTCGTGCAGACGGGTTTCCTCACGCCAGAGGACATAACGACACTAGAAGCACGCGGTGCGGTCGGTGACATGCTCCTGCACTGCTTCGACATTGACGGCACACCCGTCACTAGCGGCGTCGCAGACCGCATTCTAGGGGTCGGCTGGGACGACCTGCAACGTATCCCGAATGTTGTGTTGATGGCCCACGGGCCACACAAGATCAAAGCCTTACTCGGTGCGCTCCGCAGCAAGGCCCCGGACACGCTTATCACGGATATGATAACCGCTGCGAACTTGCTCGAAGCAGCAGTTTAATGTTTTGACATTATCGCTTGATACGTGGTATGCTCCTAATTAGAGACGTGAACAAACGCGCATCACTGCACAATTGTTCACGCATCGCCGACATATTCTTCATCTTAAAATATCCAGAGAGAGATGTATTCATCATGTCAACCAATGGCTATCACCCCCCTTCCAACCACTCGCGACAAATCGACTATGCTCAACAGATCGCAAACAACATTCGTATGCGCGTGTTTGAGCACGTTCTTGCCAACAACGGCGGCTATCTTAGCCAAGCCTGCTCCTCTGCCGAGACACTCGCAACGCTCTACACGATGGTGATGAACCTGGGCGAAAGCACCGCCCCCGCAGACCCACAACCCTTCGATGGCGTACCCGGCCCAGACAACCCGGACTACTTCAACGGTGGTGCCTACAACGGTCCCCGTGCGCCCCATTATGACCGCTTCATCTTCTCACCAGCACACTACGCGCTGGTGCTGTACTCGGTACTGATCGAGGTCGGGCGGCTGTCCCCCAACGCGTTAGACCTGTTCAACAAGGATGGTTACACCATCGAGATGATCGGCGCGGAGCACTCCCCCGGCGTTGAGTCCACAACGGGTTCGCTGGCACAGGCCATCAGCCAGGCGGGAGGGGTCGCGCTAGGACGCCGCCTCAAGGGTGAACCGGGCCGCGTGTGGATCTACATGAGCGACGGCGAACTCCAAGAGGGCCAAACCTGGGAGGCAATCCAAGCGATGTGCTGGTACAAGCTGGACAACGTCGGCATCTTCGTTGACATGAACGGCCAACAGTGTGACGGCCAAATGGCTGCTGTGATGAACATCGAACCTGCCGCCGCTCGCCTAGAAGCCTTCGGCGCTCGCGTATTCGAGGTTGACGGCCACGACATTGAGGCCCTCTACCACCCCACCACGCTCCAACCAGACGGACGCCCCCTCGTCGTGTTGGCACGCACCGACCCGACACGTGGTATCCCGTTGCTGAAGGAACGTGCGCCCAAGCTCCACACCGTCAAGTTTAAGAGCAGCGAGGAGCGTGAACGGTATCGTTTGGCCTACCACATGACCAAGCGCCTCTATAATGCCAAGCGCAAGGACAGCGAAGCACCGATGGTCGAGATGGACGCTGGAACCCTTGACGCAATCTACGACATGATGCACCAGGTCAAAGCCTGGAAGGAGAAAGCCGCTTCCAAAACGAAGGGCATCCAACTGTTAAACCTGGACCTAGACGAACTCGACGCCATTGTCGATAGCGCACTGAACCTGGAGGAGGACTAATCATGGCCGAAATAGTACGACGCCCCCATGTGGAGAACTTCATTAAGTGGTCGGCAGCTAAGCCCAAGGTGGTCGTCCTGGCGGCGGACCTCACGAACTCGTGCGAAGTCGGCAACTGGCGCGACACCTACCCGGACCGCTTCTTCAGTATGGGCATGGCCGAGCAGAACATGATGGGCTTTGCAGCGGGGCTGGCCCGTGAGGGCTTCGAGCCGTGGGTTCACACCTTCGCTGTGTTCATCTACCGCCGCCCCTACGACCAACTGGCGATGTCCATCGCTTACCCGAACCTTCCCGTGCGCTTCATTGCCTTCTTACCGGGCATCACGACCCCCGGCGGCGTGACGCACCAGGCAATTGAGGACATCTCGATCATGCGGGCGACCCCCAACATGACGGTCCTCGAAACAGGTGACGCAACAGAGGTCGAGTCCGTCATCGATGTAGCCCACAACATTGACGGTCCCGTCTATGTGCGCTTTCTGCGCGGCGATGTCCCGCGCCTGTTCCCCAAGTCCGAGCCAATGGTGCTCAACCAGGGGCGTGTGTTGAGCCGGGGTGAGGATGTCGCCATCATCACGGCGGGCATTACGACAGAGGAAGCTATGCGGGCGACGGGTGTGTTGGCGGAGCGTGGTATCTCGGTCCATCACCTGCATATCAGCACCCACAAGCCGTTCACGGACCCTCGCATTATGGAGGCGATTGAGTCCGCCCGTCACGGCGTAATTACGCTGGAAAACCACACGATTATCGGTGGACTGGGGAGCGCCGTTGCTGAGGTCATGGCGGACAACGGCGTCGGTAAGAAGCTCGTGCGCCTGGGCCTGCGCGACAAGTACGCCCACGGGGCCAGCCGCACCTATCTCATGAAGAAGTACAACCTGGACGCCGCTGCACTGGTGGGCGCTGTCGAGAAACTGATGAATCAGCGTCTCAACATTAGCGAGGATGACTTGAAAGCCGTCGGCGTACAAGAGACATTCAGTGAGGCCAAGGCAGACGCGCTATGACCCTGCCAGAACGTCCAACAGTTGCGGGACTGTCCGGGGAGCGGTTCCGCGTGGTATACGAAGTCGTGGCCGACGACGCCACCGATGCCGACCAACGCGCATTCGCCATCGCCGTTGAGCAGACAATTGAGTTTCCGGCGGAACTCGCCCCAGCAGGTGACATTCAGGACCATGTCATTGGGCAGGTGGAGGGCATCGCGCCAATGGCAGATGGCCGCTACGAGGTGGTCATCAGCTATGCCAACGAAACCGCCGGGCCGGACCTCGTGCAATTCCTTAATGTGGTCTACGGCAACGTCAGCCTGCTACCGGGTATTCGGCTCGCACGCTTCGACCTCCCCGAAGCCAAATTACACGCCTTCCGGGGACCGCGCTATGGCCGAGAGGGGGTGCGCGAGCTGGTCGGTGTGCAGGGCCGCCCGCTGATGTGCAGCGCCCTCAAGCCGATGGGTCTCAGCGCGGATGCCCTCGCAGACATGGCCTATCAATTTGCATTAGGCGGGCTAGACCTCATCAAAGACGACCACGGCCTCGTGAACCAGCCTTTCTCCGAGTTTCGGGAACGTGTCGAGAAGTGCAGCGAGGCTGTCCACCGCGCCAACCAGGAAACCGGCCTGAAGTGTCGCTACCTGCCAAACATCACCGCCCCGGCAGACAAGGTCCACGAGTACGCACAGTTCGCCGCGCAGATGGGCGCAGGCGGTTTGCTGGTCTGTCCCGGCCTCACCGGGTTCGACACCATGCGCCGGGTTGCCAGCGACGACAACATCAATCTCCCCGTCATGAGCCACCCATCGTTCTACGGGAGCATGGTCACGAGCAAGTACAACGGGTTCAGTCATTACGCACTCTATGGGCAGTTGCAGCGATTGGCTGGGGCCGATATGAGCGTCTATCCCAACTTCGGCGGGCGCTTCTCGTTCTCCGAGGATGAATGCCGCACTATTGTTGACGGCACCGCCGCCGATATGGGATCGCTCAAGCCGATATTCCCGGCTCCCGGTGGTGGCATGACAATGGAAAAAGTGCCGAAGATGAATAACTTTTACGGCGAGGATGTAGTGTATTTGATCGGCGGTGGGCTACACCGACACAGCCCAGACTTAACCGAGAACGTGCGGCATTTCATGTCGTTGATTTCTTGAGCAACGCCGCCAACTGGGCCTGGAAATCATTTGACAAAAATTTGAGTTTCAGGTAAATTCTACAATGTAAGGAGCAAAGCCTGCAATTTGTTGATTTTTGGGCGTTTTCCTGAAACTCACTTTCAAAATAAAGCCTTTTTATTAAGAGTCCTTGATGTGGATAAGCAAAAGTTTATTTCCAACACACCTCTAGCAACCATCCGGGCAAGGATGGATAGTTTCTCCAAAGCAGAGGCCAAGGTCGCGCATCTAGTCTTAGCGGATCCTGCCCATGTCGCCGCCTCAACAATTGCCGATACAGCAGCCCATGCGGGTGTCAGTGAGGCAACCGTCGTGCGCTTCTGCAAGTCTGCCGGGTACAAGGGTTATCTAAACTTTCGCTTCGCGTTGACCCAGATGCTTGCGAACCCCATGCACTCGATCCACGGCGAAATCAAACCGTCGGATACAATTCCGCAAATTGCTGAGGGCATCATTTACTCTAGTATCGCCTCCCTGCGAGATACGCTGGCGTTGATTGACCCACTACAGCTAGACCGCGCCGTGCAGACGGTGCGTGGTGCAAGGCAGGTGATAATCGTCGGCGTAGGCACATCTGCCCCTTTCGCCGTAGACCTGTATAACAAGCTCATTCGGTTGGGCTTACCCTGCGAGGTCATCACAGACCCCTACATTCAACTCACCCGATTAGCGTTGTTGGGGCCAGACGACGCGGTGATCGCTGTTTCACACTCCGGGGCATCGGCAGAACCCGTCAATACCCTGCGTTACGCCCGTGAACGCAACATCACCACCATCGCCATGACGGGGACAGTGCCATCACCGATTACAGCCCACAGCGACATTATCCTCCAATACAGCGCCCGTGAAACGCGCCTGGAACCCGTCATCGCACGCATTGCGTTGCTGGCGATGTCCGACGTGTTCTTCACCACGCTCGCCATGCAGGATATTGTTCGTGCGGACGAAAATGAGAAACGCATCTGGGAACTTGTTATCACGCATACTGTCGCCGACTAACGGGGATAGTGTGATAAAAAATCTTTTGTCCGTCTTTGAATTGAGAGGCAAAGCGCACCATCGAAGATAGGACGCACGTTGACAAAATTGCTTGTTTAGTCACTTGGAGTTTTTTACATGCTTAACATAAAACAACGTTTGTTCGCCGCCATGACCGTGCTGACAATGCTACTCGTCGCGGTTATGCCAACAGCGCTATTCGCGCAGGATGTGCCAGAGGCCTTCGCCGGGGATACCGCTCCCAGCGTGATCGTCGTGCGCCAGCTTGACGACGGCGCGTTCATGAGCCGTTACCTGGCTGGTGCTGGCTCAATGGCCGACGAACTCGGCATTGAGTGGAAAGAGTTCAACGCACGCGGCGATGAGGCCGAGATGGTCACCCAGCTTGAGAACGCCATCAGCGAGCAGCCAGACGGCATTCTCGTTAGCCACGGCGCGTCCGAGGCTGTAACGGAACTCATCAATCAGGCGATGGAGCAGGGCATCCAAGTTGCGACCTTCGACACGATTGTCAATAACCCTGCTGTGCCGGAGATCGAGCAGGACGACCTGCGGATTGGTATGGAGTTGATGAAACACGTTGCGATAGAGAAGCGCGGCGAGGCAAACCTCATCTACCTCAACATCCTCGGCATCCCGCCGCTGGATAAGCGTGACCGCACCTACCAGGACTTCCTGTGGCGCTACCCCGGCATTAACGAGGTTGTGATGGCTGGCGCACTCACCGAGTCCACCGCTGCCGACACGCAGACCCGTATGGACGCGCTACTTGGCGAGTTCCAGGAAGTAGATACCGTTGTCGCCATGTGGGACGAACTGGCGAAGGGCGCGGTACAGTCCATCAACCAGGCTGGCCTTAACGAGTTCATTGACGTGTATGCCGTGGACATCTCCGATGAGAACATCGCCCTCATGCGTGAGGACGGTAGCCCGTGGAAGGCCGTTGTCGCGACGGACCCGTTCAACACCGGGCGCGTGGGTATGCGTACTGTGGCTGCCATGCTCGGCGGTGAGGACCCCGGTAAATTCCTGCTGGTGGAACCAGCTCTTATCACCCGCGACTTCCTGTTGGAAAACGACGTGACCAACATGGACGAGCTGGTCGAGGCAATGCCACAGCTTGGCGAGAGCGACATTAGCTGGTTCCCGTGGATGGAAACCGTACTCGCAGAGAACGGTGCTAAGATGCCGATGGTCGGCGGTGGCGGTGATGAAGGCGCAATGGCAGCCAGCCCAGTCCCCGCAGACCTGAGCGAATTCGCGGACGTTGAACTGCCAGCAGCCTTCACCGGTGACGAAGCGCCCAGCGTGATCGTCGTGCGCCAGCTTGACGACGGCGCGTTCATGAGCCGTTACCTGGCTGGTGCTGGCTCAATGGCCGACGAACTCGGCATTGAGTGGAAAGAGTTCAACGCACGCGGCGATGAGGCCGAGATGGTCACCCAGCTTGAGAACGCCATCAGCGAGCAGCCGGACGGTATTCTCGTCAGCCACGGTGCCTCCGAAGCCGTCACACAGTTGATTAACGGAGCCATGGAACAGGGTATCGCGGTTGCGACCTTCGATACGATTGTCAATAACCCCGCTGTGCCGGAAATTGAGCAGGACGACCTGTTGATTGGCTATGAGGTGATGAAGCATGTTGCCCTAGAGAAGCGCGGCGAGGCGGAACTCATATACCTCAACATCCTTGGCATCCCACCGCTGGATAAGCGTGACCGCACCTACCAGGACTTCCTGTGGCGCTACCCCGGCATTAACGAGGTTGTGATGGCTGGCGCACTCACCGAGTCCACCGCTGCCGACACGCAGACCCGTATGGACGCGCTACTTGGCGAGTTCCAGGAAGTAGATACCGTTGTCGCCATGTGGGACGAACTGGCGAAGGGCGCGGTACAGTCCATCAACCAGGCTGGGCTTAACGAGTTCATTGACGTGTATGCCGTAGACATCTCCGACGAGAACATCGCCCTCATGCGTGAGGACGGTAGCCCGTGGGAGGCCGTTGTCGCGACGGACCCGTTCAACACCGGGCGCGTGGGTATGCGCACGGTTGCGGCCATGCTCGGTGAAGAGGACCCCGGTAAGTTCCTGCTGGTACCCCCGGCGCTCATCACTCGCGACTTCCTGCTGGAAAATGACGTGACCAACATGGACGAACTGGTGGTTGCCCTCCCCGAACTCGGCGAGAGTGACATCGCTTGGTTCCCATGGATGTATCGTCTCATGATGGAAAACATGTAGTCGTTCGTTGGCTTCAACGTGGGGCGGCCGCTCGTGGGCTGTCCCACCCCCTAAACAGAGGAATCCTTATGGCACTCAAAGCAGTTGGACTGGGCAAGCGCTTCCCCGGCGTGGTTGCGCTCAATGATGTGCACATGGAGGTACCCGCCGGTCAGGTGATGGCTTTGGTGGGTGCCAACGGCGCGGGTAAAAGCACCTTCATCAAAATTCTGACCGGGTATTACAACCATTATGAGGGCGACATCCATATAGATGATGTCCAGGTGGACATTCACCGCCCCTCAGACGCGATGCGCCACGGCATCCAAGCCGTCTACCAAGAGGTCGACACGGTTCTCGTGCCAGACCTCACCGTCACGGAGAACCTGCTCCTAAACGAAACCGTGCAAGACACTAGCAACGTCTGGATGAACTGGCGGTCGATGAACCAACGCGCCCGCGAGATCCTGGAGGAAATGCACCTCAACATTGATGTTACCGCCCGCGTTGAGGACCTCGTGCTACACCAAAAGCAGATGCTGGTGATCGCGCGGGCGGTTCACCAACAGGTAAAATACCTCATCTTCGACGAACCAACGACATCTCTCAGCCTGCCAGAAGTCGCAGAGCTTTTCACCACCATCCGGCGCTTACAGGCCGAGGGCATTGGAATTATCTATATTTCGCACCGCCTCGCAGAAATTCGCCAGATCGCAGACGACATCACCATCCTAAGAAACGGCGAGAAGGTTGCCCACTTCCCCGTCAGCGAATACGATGTGGGCCGCATCAGCGAGGGGATGCTTGGCGCTGCCGTGACCGAGGCCTTCCCACCGAAAGAAGATAAGACGACCGACACAGTCATCATGGAAGTTAAGGCGCTACACCATCGCGGCGTCCTCCACGACATCAACTTCAAGGTGCATCAGGGGGAAATCCTGGGCGTGGCCGGGTTAGTCGGCGCGGGGAAAACCGAACTCATGCGGGCACTCTTCGGCGCGGACCCAATCGACGGCGGCGAAATCACCGTAGACGGCAAGCCAATCCGCATGACCTCACCCAATGTCGCCGTAGAAAATGGCATTTTTCTTGTTCCAGAAGAACGACGCTCCCAGGGCGTGCTGGTCGAGGACCCGATTCAACGCAACATCTCACTCCCCTTCCTGAGTGCCTTCACCTGGATTGCGGGACTGATGCGCTACGGCGCAGAACACACCAACGCAACCCGCATCGCTGGGGATGTAGACCTCAAACCCCGCGATGTCAGCGCTTTGGTCAAGAACTTGAGCGGCGGCAACCAACAGAAAGTTGCCATCGGCAAGTGGTTCGGCAGTGCTGCCCGTGTGATGATCTTCGACGAGGCCACCCAGGGGATCGACGTGCGAGCAAAATACGACGTTTACGTCCTGGCACAAAAGCTATGTGAGCGCGCCGCCGTGATTTACGCGTCGTCGGATATTGATGAAGTCATCGGCGTGGCAAACCGCGTCATCGTCATGCGTGACGGGCGGATTATCGCAACCCTGACCGAGGATGAAATGGACCGCCAGTTGATCCTAGAGTATGCCACGGGCGCACGCGGCGCAGACGGCCAACTTCGCGACGCACCACAACCCCTAGCAACCACAAACAGCGCAGGATAAACAACCACTATGACCGAGATAACACAGAATCAAGCTCCCAGTTCCGCCGATAACAGCGGGAGAGTACGCGAGGCGATCTTCGAATTCATTATCAAGTACGGCATGATTGTAGCCGTCGTCGCTGTCATCGGCTACTTTACGACCGTGACGGATACCTTCATGACCTCAACCAACCTGCTCAACATTATTCGGTCCTCATCCATTCTCATCATCGCCAGCATCGGTGTGACGCTCTCGGTCGCCGTCGGCGGCTTCGATGTGTCGGTGGGGTCCGTCGCGAGCCTATCGTCCATGTTGTCTGTAGCACTCATGGTCATCTGGGAGTGGCACTGGACGTTAGCCGTGGGCGCAGGCCTAATCGTAGGCGCGATCATCGGCATCATCAACGCCTTCCTGATTATCCGCCTCTACATCCCGGACCTGCTGGCAACACTTGGCATGTTGTACTTCGCGGACGGTCTACACCGCGTCATCACACAGGGAGAGGCCGCCGCCTTCGGGATGCGCAACCCGTGGAGTGCCGAGGGGGCCAACGCCGAGGGACGCATCCCGGATATCTTCGCGGAGCTGGGCGGTGGGCAAATCTGGGCGGGTGAGGTTCCCGGCTGGCTCGTGACCATCTTCCCGCCAGACTTCTTCTTCCGGGGCAATATCTTCCAGGGACTGCCCTATGCCGTGATCTTTATGGCGATTATCGCCGTGATCTTCCACGTCTTTCTGCAATACACCCGCTGGGGCCGGATGATCTACGCTGTCGGTAGTAATCAGGAGGCCGCCCGCCTCTCTGGTATCCCCATCAACCGCATTCGGCTGATGACCTACACCATGAGCGGGGTTCTGGCAGCCATCGCCGGGATTGTGCTCGCCTCGCGCACCGGGCGCGGTGCCATCGGCGCGGGTGGCGACCTGCTGCTAGACAGTGTCGCGGCGACCTACTTTGGCTTTGCCGTGTTGGGTGCGCGTCGTGCGAACGTGTTCGGAACGGTCGTCGGGGCCTTGTTCGTCGGCATTATGCTCAACGGCCTGACAAAGCTCGGCATTGCAGACTACTACCAAGACGTGATTAAAGGCACGGTGCTGTTGTCGTCGCTCGCCCTTAGCTTCTACTTCTTCCGGCGCAACTCGGGCTAGTGCCTAACATAGCAGAACGAACTTTTGCGTTGTTGCGAAATAGACGATGCAACTCACTTAAAGGAACAAATTAATGACTCAACAAACCACAACCACCAATGACGTTTACTATCCGTTAGACGAAAAAACCGTCGTCGAGTATGTACAGAAACACGACGCGCTCTTGAAACAGGCCTTCGAGCCGGGTGATACCATTACTGCCGAAGAAGTCGGGGACGGCAACCTCAACCTCGTGTTTAAGCTCTACGCGGAGGCCGACCGCTCTCGCACGATGGTCGTGAAGCAGGCACTTCCCTATGTGCGCCTTGTCGGGGAAAGCTGGCCGCTACCGCCAGACCGCGCACGGATCGAGGCACAAGCGCTCACCGAACACAATCAGCTTGCCCCAGAGTACACCCCAGATGTGTACCATGTTGATCTGGACATGTACCTCATCGCCATGCGAAACCTAGATGACCACATCATCCTGCGTAAAGGGCTAATCCAGGGGATTAAATACCCGAAAATCGCGGAGCACCTCGGTATCTTCATGGCGCGTACACTTGGCGCAACCTCAGACCTCGTCATGGCCTACGACGAGAAGAAATACGCCGTTGCGAAGTTCATCAGCCCGGAGATGTGCAAGATCACCGAGGACCTGATCTTCACCGAGCCATTCCGCGAGACAGAGCGCAACGCCTTCCACGACGAACTGCGCCCAGAGGTGGAGAAGCACCAGGCAGACGAGGCGCTGCGGGTTGAGGTCGCCAAGATGAAGCAGAAGTTCATGACGGAGGCGCAAGCCCTCCTCCACGGCGACCTACACACGGGCAGCATCATGGTCAACCAGACAGACACCTACGTTTTTGACCCCGAGTTTGCCTACTACGGCCCCATGAGCTTCGACCTCGGCCTCAACATCGCCGAGTTCCTGCTCAACTACGCCGCGCAGTACGCCCGCATGAAGGACGAGGCAACCCGGACGGACTTCCACGCCTACCTGCGTGGGGTGATCGTCGATATGTGGAACACCTTCGTCCGCGAATTCCAGCACACTTGGGACCAAACCGACCCGATCAACATGCCACAGGCCTATCGCAAGGACTACATGGACACGCTGCTTAAGGATTCCGCTGGGATGGCGGGTTGCGTCATGTACCGCCGCGTTATTGGGCTGGCCGGGGTCGAGGACATTCGCGGGATTGAGGATGTGAACGACAAAACCGTCGCCGCCACAGTTGCCATGAACATGGGCCACGTCCTGCTCATGCAGCGCGACAGCTTCGACACAATCGAGGCCCTCATGGACGCAGTCGAGGCCGTCAAGCCGTCCTAATCACCTGAACGCATAAAACCAGACAAAAACACAGCTTATCCACTGAGGAGTATACCGTGACAACCGAGCAAGAACTTCAACGCACCGTTTACTGGAAAGACGGGCGCGTATGGATGATTAACCAACCCAAACTGCCGCTTAAGTATGAAGTGATTGCCTTTGACACCTACCAAGAGGTCGCAGACGCTATCCGCACAATGGTCGTCCGGGGTGCCCCGGCCATCGGCGCAGCAGCAGGTTTCGGGATGGCAATTGCCGCCCAAAAGAGCGAAACACCCACCGTAGAGGGCCTCCGTAAGGACTTGATCGCCGCTGGCGAGGTACTCGCGAAGTCCCGCCCAACAGCGGTGAATCTATTCTGGGCCATCAAGCGCATGAACACGCTGGCCCTAATGGATTTCGACAGCGTGGACGCCATGAAAGCAGCCATGCTCGCCGAGGCCCAGAAAATCGCCGATGAGGACGTAGAGATCAACAAGCGCATGGGGGCCTACGGCGCGGAACTCGTGCCAGAAAACGCCACCATCATCCACCACTGCAACACGGGCAGCCTTGCCACCGTGAACTGGGGAACCGCGCTCGGTGTCATTCGCTCCGCACACTACGCGGGCAAGGGGATCAACGTCCTGGTGGACGAAACGCGTCCGCGTTTGCAGGGTGCACGCCTCACCTCGTGGGAACTCAAGCAGGAGAACATCCCGCATAAGGTCATCGCCGACAGCGCCAGCGGCCACTATATGCGGACACAGGGCGTAGACCTGTGCGTGGTCGGTGCGGATCGCATCGCCGCCAACGGCGACGCCGCCAACAAGATCGGCACCTACAATCTCGCCGTCGTTGCCCGTGAGAATGGCGTCCCGTTCTACGTCGCCGCCCCCATCTCTACAATTGACATGGACACCCCCACCGGCGATAGCATCGAAATTGAGGAGCGTGGTCCTGTCGAGGTAACACACGTCCGTGAATCTCAGATCACCCCGGATGATGTAGAGGTGGGTAATCCGGCATTTGACGTAACCCCGGCCAAGTACATCACTGCGATCATTACTGAGTTCGGGGTCATCCGTCCGCCGTTTGACCATAATATCCGAAAACTCATGGCAGAGCACGGGAGCTAACCCACGATGCCAGTAAACTACTGGAACGACACCGACGCGGCCCACTACGCCGATGACCCGCTGGGAATGCGGGTCTACACCTCACGCCTGCTCGGTGCGGACCCATCGCTAGTGCTGCACGGTGGCGGTAACACCTCCGTCAAAATTGAGGAGCCGGATTTCTTCGGCGACCCGGTTCACCTGCTCTACGTTAAAGGCAGCGGTTGGGACCTCGCGACCATCGAGAAACCCGGATTCTCTCCCGTGAAGATGGACTTGCTGCTCAAGCTCGCCAAGTTCGAAACGTTAAGCGATTCAATCATTGTGCGGGAACAACGCGCCGCCATGACCAACCCCTTCGCCCCCAATCCGTCAGTAGAGGCGATCCTACATGCCGTGATCCCCTACAAATTTGTGGACCACACCCACACAGACGCGGTTGTAGCCGTCACCAACACGCCCGACGGCCGCGCCCACATTGAGGCCATCTACGGCGACCGCGTGTTCATCGTCCCCTATGTCATGCCCGGCTTTAAACTCGCACGCAAGGTCTACGAGATGACCCGCGAAGTCGATTGGAAAAAGCTAGACGGCATCATCCTCATGAGCCACGGTGTATTCACCTTCCACGATAACGCCCGCACCAGTTACGAGCGAATGCTAGACATCGTTGGGGCTGCCGAGGATTTCCTGGCAAAACGTAACGCCCTCTCCCTAGTAGAAGCCACGCCTACTCCCATAGATCACATGGGGTTGGCTACGCTTCGTAAGGCTGTCAGCCATCGCGCCGGGAAACCCATGCTCGCATCGCTAAACGCCTCTGCGCAGGCTGTTGGCTACGCCGGGCTGGATAACCTGCGTGATGTAGCCCTACAGGGGCCACTCACACCAGACCACATCATCCGTACCAAGCGCGTTCCGATCATCGTCGGGGATAATCCAGCAGCGGACGTTGGCAGCTACGCCGACGACTACGCCACTTACTTCGACACACACACGACCAAGGGCTTGACCATGTTAGACCCCGCACCGCGTTGGGGTGTTTGGCCGGGCCAGGGCATCATCAGCTTTGGAAATACCGCCAAAGCCGTCACCATCGTGTCAAACATTATCGACCATACGATAGCGTCCCAACAGTGGGCAGAGGCGCTCGGCGGCTGGCAGGCACTCGGCCAGCAAGACCTGTTCGACATGGAGTACTGGGAACTGGAACAAGCCAAGCTCAAACGCGGGGGGACCCCGCCCCCATTCCAGGGCAGGGTTGCGCTTGTAACAGGGGCCGCCAGCGGCATCGGACGAGCGTGTGCGGAGGCCTTCGCCGGGGCAGGTGCCGCCGTCGTCGCGCTGGACCTGGACCCATCCGTTATCGAAATCTTCAGCGGACACGGGCAACTCGGCCTTCAGGTTGACGTCACCGACGAAGCCGCTATCACACACGCGATTGAGCAGACAGTTGAACGCTTCGGCGGGTTAGATGTGCTCGTAACAAACGTCGGCTACTTCCCCGCCAACGCGACTGTAGACGAGATCACACCAGATGTGTGGGACAAGGCCGTCGCGGTCAACCTCACCAGCCATCAACGGCTCATTCGTGCCACGACCCCCTACCTCAAGCTGGGTATTGACCCGTCGATTATCGTAATCGGCAGTAAGAACGTCCCCGCCCCCGGCCCTGGGGCCGCCGCCTACTCCGTCACCAAGGCTGGCCTCACCCAACTGGCCCGCGTGGCCGCGTTAGAACTCGCCGCCGACGGTGTGCGCGTGAACATCCTCCACCCGGATGCCGTGTTCGATACAGGGCTATGGACCGAGGACCTGTTAGCATCGCGTGCCGCGCACTACGGCCTGACGATCCAACAGTACAAGACCAAGAACCTACTTGGTGTCGAGATCACCTCCGCCGATGTCGGGCAACTTGCCGTCACGATAGCGGGGCCAGCCTTTAAGCGGACCACGGGTGCCCAGGTGCCTATCGACGGCGGCAACACCCGCGTGATCTAGCGGACCTGAAGCACGTGCTCCCCCGTGATGCCATACACACGGCGCACACCGTGAAGATGATTCGCGGTTGCGCCCGTGAACGTGCTGAACGCTGGCAAAATCAACATCCCCTTCGTTTGGATGAAACACGGTAGCCTTAGGCTCTGCTTGCCACGCCCCACCAAGCACCACAACGGGTGCAGGTGCCCACACAGCACAAACGCATTCGGATGTTCTTCCGGGAAATGGGTTAACAGGAAACCATCATCGTTATGTGGTGGCGCAAGGGTCTCAATTGCCCAGGTTACGGGCAGGTTTTCAACTTCGCGGTCATGATTGCCCACAACCAACTGCACAGCACATTCACCGTGTGCCATGCGCCATGCCGCCACACGCGCCACCGTCTGCTCGCTAAAGCTATGGTGCGAGTGTGTGAGGTCCCCAAGCACCACAAGCCGTTCTGCGCCCGTGATTTCTAACGCTTCCGACAGCCGCTTCAGGTCGTCTTGCAAGCCCCCCGTGGGCAACGGCACATGCAACGCCCGGAAGCTGGCATCCTTACCCCAGTGGGTATCTGCAATATAAAGCGTGCTGTTACTTGGGCGATACACACCCCGCTGGGGCAACAATTGTAATAATTCGCCCCCAAATTTAGCGTCCAGCATCAGTCGTTCACAGCTTTTTCAAGTTGTTCCACCATCCGCGCAATGCGCCTGTCAAGCGTTTCACTGCTGACAGTCTGCCGCAGGCGGTCCACCATTAACGGGAAAGCGAACGGCGTCGCCCGTTGCGTGTCTTTGATAATGATTTCGCTCTCTGCCATGCGGTTGAGCGCGTTGGTCATGCGGACCTGTTCGAGTTGCTGCGTCAACACCTCATCCCGCGCCTGCTGCAACAGTAGGTTTTCTGCGTCATAGTTCGACAGCACATCGAAGATCAAGCTGCTAGAAACCTGCAACTGCTTGACCGTCTTGCGCCCGCCAGGGAAGTTCGGATACACCAACCCAGACACCCGCGCAATCTCGCGAAACTGCCGTCGCGCCATTTCCGCCTCGTTCATGCTCTGTTCGATGTCCTCAATCAGACCCTCGACACAGAATAGGGCGTCGTCAAGGGCCGCCTCCAGTGGTGCGGGGTCCGGCGAAAGCAGCTCAAACCCATAGTCATTGGTTGAGATTGTAAAGGTGATCGGCTGTAAGCGGGACAAGCGATAAGCAACCAGGGCGCTCAACCCCTCATGGACTAACCGCCCCGCAAACGCATAGAAAAACAGGTGATAACCGTCACGCGTTTGCAACCGTTCAATCAACAGTTCATCCGCTGTCGGCACCTGCGAGACTTGGCGTTGTAGGTCGAAAATCGGGATGAGAGCCTGCATCTCGGCATCCGCAAAAACGCCTGCGCGGGCCTCCGCCAGTCGCAAACGGATAAAGTCCGTCAGCGTCTCGGAGAGCGGCAATCGCCCTCCGTACCAGCGCGGCACAACGCCCTTGCTACCCTTGGCCTTCCGCACAAGAACCTTCATGTCCTTCAGGCGCACGTACTCCAACACCTTACCACTGAGTGTAAAACGATCCCCCGGCTTCAAACGGCTGATGAACGACTCCTCAATCTGCCCGATCTTCGGCCCCTTCAAATATTGCACTTGTAACGAGCTATCCCCCGTGATCGTGCCAATCGACATCCGATGCAACCGTGCCACCGTTTTATCCTGCACAGTGTACAGGTCTGCGTGCGGTTCCACCCGCCGATACTGCTCATAGGCCTTGAGGGCATCACCACCGTAAGTCACAAACGACAGCGCCCATGCCCACGCCTGCCGGGTAAGGTTACGATAGGAGTAGGCCGTCCGTACCTCGCTAAATAGTTCATCCGGCACGAAACCGCCGCCCAGTCCAATCGTCACAAGATGCTGCACCAGCACATCCAGCGCGTTGTCGATTGGGGGACGGTCCTCAAGCCGCTTGTGAGTCATCGCCAACCGTGCAGCAGACACCTCCAGCAACTCAAAGGCATGAGCAGGCACGCAGATCACACGGCTCTCGGCCCCCGGCTGGTGTCCACTACGCCCTGCGCGTTGCATCAACCGCGCAACCCCCTTAGGACTGCTAATTTGCAGCACGGCGTCCACATCGGGAAAGTCCACGCCGAGGTCTAGGCTAGACGTACACACGACACACTTCAGGCTCGCCTCACGCAGCGCATTCTCCACCCAGGTTCGCGTTCCCGGTTCGATGGCGCTGTGATGAACGGCGACCAACCCGGCAAGGTCGGGGGCAGCGTCTAAGAGCGCCTGATACCAGATTTCCACTTGGGCGCGGGTGTTACAGAACACGAGCGTTGTTCGGTTATTCTGGATAATCTCCAATACCTGCGGCAATAGCTTCAACGCAAGGTGCCCCGCCCACGGGAAACGCTCCATAGAAGACGGGATAATGCTTTCTACGACAAGTTGTTTGCTCAAATCACCCTGTACCAGATGCCCCGTCGGGACTTCGCCCGTGTCCAAACGCGCCTGCCCGACCAGCGTTCGCAGCGCCGTGTCCAAATTCCCCATCGTTGCGGAAAGTCCCCAGGTTCGCAGGTCAGGGTTCCAACGTCGTAGCCGGGCCAACGCGAGTTCTGTCTGCGTACCGCGCTTGCTGCTCAATAGCTCGTGCCACTCATCTACAACGACCAACCGCAAGTCCTTGAGTTGCTCGTGGGCATCATCCCACGTCAGGATCAACGAGAGGCTCTCTGGCGTAGTTATGAGGGCTGTTGGCAGCCGTCGCTTCTGCCGTTGCCGAGCTGATGACGACGTATCCCCGGTGCGCGTTTCCACACGCCACGAGATGTCGAGCGCCGCCAACGGCTCCGAGAGCGTCTTGGCCGTATCACCCGCCAAAGCGCGTAACGGGGTGATCCACAGCACACGAATCGGCGGCGCAGGTGTCTTTTTCGTCGGTTTCCAACCGTGATCGTCCTCCGCCAGCCACTCCGCCAGCGCCCCCATCCAGGCAGCATAGGTTTTTCCCGTCCCGGTCGGCGAGTGGATCAGGCCACTGTCACCGTCCAGGTAGTGCCGCCACACATCCTGTTGAAACCCAAAAGGCTGCCATCCCTGCGCCTCGAACCACGCCGTTATCGGTCGGAGGGTTTGCGCTGATTCAGTCATAGTGGGGCAGCATCCCCTCAATCGTTTCCAGCGTATCAGCATCTTCAGGCTTCTTGTCCTGTCGCCAGCGCAAAATACGCGGGAAACGCACAGCAATCCCGGACTTATGCCTGGTCGAGCGTTGAATGTTCTCGAAGGCGATTTCAAAAACGAGTTCAGGCTTCACACTGCGGACTGGCCCGAACCGCTCCGACGTGTTCGCCCGCACAAACTTGTCCACCTGTCGAATTTCGGCGTCTGTCAGGCCGCTGTAGGCTTTTGCAAAAGGCACGAGTGTTTTGCCGTCCTCGGTCTCATCCCACACAGCGAATGTGTAATCCGTATAGAGGCTGGCACGTTTGCCGCTGCCCCGTTGTGCGTAGATCATCACAGCATCAACCGTGTACGGTTCCACCTTCCATTTCCACCAGTCACCGCGCACGCGCCCCACCCGGTACGGCGATTCCAACCCCTTCAGCATGAAACCCTCCACCATCCGCTCGCGGCTCTCCTCGCGCAACGTCGCCAGCGCATCCCAGGCTGGTGCATCAACCACCGCCGATGGGAAAATCACCTCAGATTCGAGCTTGGCAAGCATAGCATCAAGCTGTTTACGGCGCTGCCGTAGTGGCGTTTCACGGACATCCACACCATCGTGTTCCAGCAGGTCATACCCCATCAGAATCACTGGAACCTCCGCCAGTAGTTGCTTCCCCATCCGCTTACGCCCAATCCGACGCTGCAACTGTGCAAACGGCAACACCTGACCATCCCTCCAGGGCAACAGTTCGCCGTCAATCACGGTCCCATCTGGTAAATCTTCAGCAGCCATCACCACCTCTGGATAGCGATCCGTGACCAGTTCCTCGCCGCGTGTCCACAGGAACACCTCACCCTCCCGTTTGATGAGTTGCGCCCGGATACCGTCCCACTTCCACTCGACCTGCCACTCACCACGCGGCCCGAGTTCGTCCTGCGGGTCATCCTCAATCGGATAGGCCAGGAAAAACGGATACGGACGGCTGATGTCGGCATCACCTGTGTCATCAGAGAGCAATGAGCGGTAGAAATCCGCTGTCGGCTCCCATTTCCCCATCATTCGGTGCGAAATCACGGCGGGGTCAATCTCCGCGACCTGTGCCAGCGCACGCGTCACCAGCTTGGCAGATACCCCCACCCGGAAGCCGCCCGTCAACAACTTGTTCCAGATAAACCGCTGCTGTCGGTCTAGCTCGCGCCACGCTCCTACGATCTCCGCACGGCGCTCATCATCGGTTTTATCCTGTAGCGGCAATAGGCGTTCTTCAACCCACTGGTGTAGCGGCACATCACTGGACGCGCCCGTATCCGGCAAGATCAATGTGATCGTCTCGGCGATGTCGCCTACGGCATCGTAGGCTTCACGAAAGAGCCACGCCGGGATACCGATTTCGTCCGTCACCCACTCCCCCAACACGCGCCCACTCACCACCCGGCGCGGGCGGTTACCACTGAGGAAGTACACCGCCCACGCAGCATCTTCTGCGGAAGCCCCCTCAAAATAATCTACCAAGGCAGCAACCTTAGCATTGGTTTTGTTGGTTTCATCCAACCGTGAATAGAGTGCTGTGAACTGTTTCATACGTCGTCGTCCGAATCGCCGCTGTCATCGTCGTTCACCTGGTAGCGCGTGTCATATGAGGCCGCATCATAGCCCTGTTCACGCAGGTAGCGCACCAACACCGGGACGTAACCGTGTGTCACACCGACCCGCTCCGCCCCAGTTTCCTTGATGGCGCGTAACAGCCCGTTCCAGTCGGCGTGATCGCTCATCACAAAGCCGCGATCCACAGCCCGCCGCCGTCGCGCCCCACGAATCTGCATCCAGCCAGAGACAAACGCCGAGGACGAATTGCCGAACTTCCGCACCCAGGTTGTACCGCGTGCGCTAAGGGGTGCAATCACCAACGCGCCCTTCCAGTCGGGCTTATGCGTCCGCTCCATATGTGCTGTAACGTAGGTTGTCGGCGGCAGGTCGGTTCCTGCTGTACGGTATGCACGGTTTATCCCCTCCACCGCCCCATGCGTGAAGATCGGGCCAATGTCGGGGTCCAGCCCAGCCAGGACGCGCTGCGCCTTCCCTAGCGCGTAGGCATACACGATGCTGGCACGCCCCGCCTCCCGGTTAGCACGCCACCACGCATTCAGGTCGGCGTACACCTCAGCTTCCGGTTGCCAGTGATAAATCGGTAACGCAAAGGTCGCCTCGGTAACAAACGTGTGACATTTTACGGTCTCAAACGGGGTGCAGGTACGGCTGTGTCCAGCGTTATTGTAGTCCCCAGAGATAACCCACACCTCGCCGTTATGCTCCACCCGGACCTGGGCGCTCCCCAGGATGTGCCCCGCAGGATGCAGCGACACAGTCACACCGTTAACCATCGTCTTTTCACTGTAGTTTGCCGTCTGGATATTTGCACTTCCGCCAAGCCGCACCCTAAAAACTGATTCCCCCTCATCCGCAACAAGATAGCTCCCACACTCCCGCGCAAAGTGATCAGCATGTGCATGGGTGATAACCGCACGCGCTACCGGACGCCAGGGGTCCACATAGAAATCCCCCATTGCACAGTAGAAACCCTGGTCTGTAAGTTGAATGAGATCAGCAGGCACAGCACATCTCCAATACAATCACGATTCACCCACCAGTTTACACAACACATCATCCGACCTGGCATTTGCAAAAACAACGCTCATGCAACACGTACCCGTTACCAAACATAACATAGTGACAGAAGCGACTTATCTGGTATAATTGATGCAAAATTAATTCTAGGCGAGGCAATGCCGGGCATGACGAAGAAAATACTTGTCATTGAGGACTCTGAGGAACTGCGCGACGACATCACCGAAATGCTTTCCCTAGAGGGTTTCAGCATTCTCACAGCACCCAACGGCAAAGAGGGTGTTGATCTCGCCGAAAAAGAACATCCCCAGTTGATTATCTGCGATATTCGAATGCCGATTATGGACGGGTACGACGTACTGGAATACATTCGCAGCCACCCCACCACCATGAATATCCCCTTCATATTCTTGACCGCTCGAACCGGACGCAGCGAGTGGCGCGAGGGCATGGCGCTCGGCGCAGATGACTATCTGACCAAACCCTTCACCGCCGAAGAACTCATTACATCCGTCAACACTCGGCTAGACCGCCGACGTAGCGTAGTGGAGGAGGCCGAGGAACGGCTCGACCAACTTCGCAAGAGTATTGCGCTCGCGCTCCCCCACGAGATGCGGACCCCTCTCAACGCCATTCTAGGATTCTCCGAAATCCTCATGACAGATGCGGCAATCCTCGATCAACAACAGGTCGAAGAAATGGCCCAACACATCAACGACGCCTCGAACCGCCTCTATCGCCTTGTGGAAAACTATGTGATCTACGCCAACCTGGAGATCATGAAAACAGATGAGAAACGGCGGCGGCTCGTGCGGACTGGCCGTGCAGAGTATGCTGGGGCTATCATCACCCAGCAAGCACAGCATAAGGCTATCAATTACAAGCGGGAAAACGACCTCCACCTCGACACACCGCATATTGATGGAACATTGGCAATTGATGCGGACAATCTCGCCCGCATCGTCATGGAAGTGATAGACAATGCCTTTAAATTCTCACGCCAAGGGGATGCTGTACACGTCTCGGCCACGGTAAAGGAAAATATGCTACACATTCGTGTCACCGACAACGGATGGGGCATGACACAGGAGGATATCGACGCCATTGGGGCCTATATGCAGTTCGAACGGGCCTTCTTTGAACAGCAGGGCCTCGGCTTCGGCCTCACAATTGCCAACCGCATGACCGAAGTCCACGAGGGCACGTTTCACATCGAGAGCATTCCCGGCAAAACCACCACCGTGCATATTCACCTGCCGTTTGTGACGGAGCCAACTACAGCGTGAAACCTGCGGCCTGCGCGTCCTTGTAGAACATCTCGACTGTTTCCAGGGAGAACTCGGCAAGGTCTTTACCGAGTTTCTCCAACTTCTTCAGGATGTCTGGCGTTGCGGTAATGATGTGGCACCCTATCTTGTCCGCCTGGACGATATTCAACAGCTCACGCGGGGACGCCCACAACAGTTCCGCCGTCGGTACATCCTTCAAAATCACGAGACACTGCTCCATATGCGGGATTGGGTCCACCCCCGTATCCGCAATACGCCCCGCAAACACCGACACATAACTCGGCGCACCCCCCCGTAGCGCGTCCGCCACGGCCTGCACCTGCTCCAACGTGAAAATCGCCGTCACATTCAGCTTGGCACCGCCGGACGAAAGCCGCTGAATTAGCTCGTAGGCGGGTTCGCCACGGGTGTTCGTCACCGGGATTTTGATGTAAACGTTCTCGCCCCAACTCTGGATTTTACGAGCCTGCCGCTCCATCTCGTCAAACTCATCGGAGAACACCTCAAAGGAGATCGGACGATCCGAGATGTGTTGGAGCACTTCTTTTGCGAATCCCTCGTAATCGCGGATACCTACCTTGTTCATCAGCGTGGGGTTCGTGGTGAAGCCCTGGATATAGGGTTTCTCATAAAGCGCGAGCATATCCTGTAAATTTGCGCCGTCTGCGAAGATTTTGATCTTCAGATCATTGATGTTCATCGAGATTTAGCATACTCCTGTTGTGGGATTCAAAACGTGATGTGTAAAAGTGGGTAGGTCCGGCACAACAATGTCCGGGGATGAAGTGCCCTGTTTGTTCGCCGAGAGGGGATAACGCACCAGCGCCGTTTTTGTCCCCGCCGCTTGGCCGCATTGTACATCCGTGTCACGGTCCCCCACGAACCAGCTCGCGTTTAAGTCAAGCGCAAAATCGCGAGCCGCCTCATAAACCATACCAGGGTTTGGCTTACGATACATAGACGCCGTCGTATATTCTGGGACAACACCGCGAGGATGCGTGTAGCTATAGTGCGCCGCTGTTAGACCCACCCCAGCCCGCTCAAGTTCCCCCAACAGCGCCTTGTGAACCGCCTTCAGCGATTCCAGGGTCGTTTTGCCCTTGGCGTAGCTCGGCTGGTTGGAAACCAACACCAACGCCCACCCCTCAGCCACCAACATAGCCATCGCCTCAGCCACCCCAGGCAGCAGACGCAAGTCCCCTGGTTGACGCGGCGACTCGTCCTCGCCATAATCAGGATAGTAGACGAGTTCATTGACCACCCCGTCCCGGTCCAGGAACATAGCCCGTGTCACGGCCTACTTGCTCACCAGCGCATTCACAATGAGGTGCCAAACCACCGCCTGCCAGCTCTCCGCGTGGGGTGTAATGCGGTCATCTGCAACCACGGGTACCAGCACACAGGCATCCGCGAGTTCTTTGGCCTTACCACCATTACGGCTCACCACGGCAATGACCTTTGCATGACGTTCCTTTGCCAGCAACATCGCGTTCACCAAGTTGAGCGATGTCGTATCCGACCCGCCCCCAACGGAAAACACCATGATGGCATCGTTCTCGCCTAGCTTAGAAACCTTCAGCCACTCCGCAAAGGTTGCTCCCCAACTCACATCATTGATCCAAGCCGTCAGTTCGGAGACGTTATCCGTCGGCGCGTAAGTCTCAATCCCCGCAATCTTACGAAAGTCGTTTACCGCATGAGAGGCGTTCCCGGCGCTACCGCCGTTGCCCAGGATAAACAGCCGCCCACCTGCGGTTCGTACCGTGTCCAGAATATCAATAGCTGTAACAATTGCGTCATGGTCGATGCGATTTGCAATTTTGGCTGTTTCTGAGAGAAAGGTTGCTGTGTATTGTTTAGAGTCTGTCATGGTCTCGTTACTCCTTTGGGTGCCGCGCATGAGGATAGCAGAAATCAGATCGTTTTGAACACGCGGAATCCCCTAATTTGACGGGGTCATCTCCATAGAACGCATCGCTTGCGCTATCATAGAGCTTGCAACATACCCCCCGGCATTTGCGTAAGGGGTGCATACACCCAAGTTTTGCCAGCAATAACCACAGGGAGCCAGGATGCGCTTTCAAGCCAAGATCGACATCGAACCATTTACCCCACACCGCCTGATGGACAGCCCGCACACCCAAACCGTGATGGGTAGCGTCTTACGCAACCGAGGCGGGATTCACTTCCGGCGGGAACGCCTGTTTACGCCCGATGGTGACTTTCTGGATATCGACTTTGCTGATGTGCCCGGCGCAACCTGGGAAATGCTGGGCGACACAAAACCCGTCGTCTTGTTTCTACATGGGCTGGAGGGCAACGCCCGTAGCGGCCCTGCCCAGGAAATCTACCGCTATCTATCGCGGCGGGGGGTGCGTTGTGTGGGGATGAACATGCGCTCCTGTAGTGGTGAACTCAACTGGACACCCCAGCTCTACCACGCGGGGATGACAGAGGACCTTGCCTTCGTCCACAACTGGCTAGACGAACGCTATCCAGATGTCCCCAAGGGGATTATCGCTATTTCCCTGGGTGGGAACATCCTGCTCAAGTACCTTGGCGAAAACGGAGATACGCTCCTGCCGCGTTTGAATGCAGCCGTCGCCATCTCACCTCCCTTCGACCTTGTAGCAGGGTCACATGTAATGGCGAAAGGGGCCGGTACCCTCTACACTCAACGGATGCTCAACCCGCTAAAAGCCAAAGTGCGCGGCCTAGGCGACATCGTAGCGGACTATGTCGATGTCAGTCGATTGGACGAGGTCAACGACTTTCGCACCTTTGATGACCTGTACACAGCCCCACTCCACGGCTTTGAGAGCGCCGACGACTACTACAGCCGCAGTTCATCCCAGAACTTCCTGGCCGGCATCCGCGTGCCCACCCTGGTACTACGGGCGGTAGACGACCCCTTCTTTGACCCCACCGACATCCCATATGCTTTGGTCGAACAAAACCCGGCGCTATCCGGCGGTTTTCCGTTACACGGTGGGCACGTTGGCTTTGTCGAAGGGCTGTTACCTGGGCGGTATAGCTACTGGGCAGAGCGCCAAGCAGCACGTTTCATGGCTGTGTTGCTGTAACACCCTACAAGACGAGTACGACATCTTTTTTACCGAGGACCACAAACAAAAAGCCCCTCACCCAATCATAGGTGAGGGGCTTTTTCAGATGCACCCCTTGGGGTACTTACGGAACCAATGTTACGGTGTTTCTACCAACGAGAAGTTATCCAGCCAGACAGCGTCACCACCGTCCGTCTCATCACGCGTCACACCAAAGGTCACACTGTTCGAGCTTGGCCCGGTCGTAAACTCCAACTGAACGAGCGTCCACTCCGTCGAGAATGCCGTGGTGTCACCACGATTGATCGGGAGGTCCGGTCCACCATAGCCACGGGCATACAGGTAGGCCCGGTCGGACACACGCGCCGTCCGAACGTACACACCCAGCGTGTAGCGCGTGCCGGGCTTCAAGCCAGTGAACGTGCGCTCAATCCCCGACGGCAGGGTGCCGAAACGGGTTAATTGGGCCGCGCTGTTCCCTTCATACGACTGGCTTGTTGTGATCGTCGCCGTGCCACTTGTGGGCGTCCACCCGTCGAAGTTACCAGACTCGAAACCTGCGTTGGACAGGAGGTTATTCGTGATAATCTCCACATTAGACGACTGCGGGTAGAACTCCATACCTGCGAGCAACGACCGCGCACTCTTGTTGTCCAGCCACAAGTTCAGCTCATTGTCCAACACTGTCACCGTGTAGGTTTCCACCTGGAGCGTGTCACGAGCACCTGCCGACTGAAACAGGTTGTAGCGCGACACATACCGGAAGCCCTCAAACACGATGTCGAACTCCCGGTCGGTGCGGTCAAACGGATCATGGAAGTACAGCTTCACGGTATAGGTACCGTTCGTGACGCCAGTGATTTGGTAGCCAAAGTCACCATCCTCGATGAAGTTGGCGAAGATCGACCCGCCAGCACCGCTATTGGTGTGAACCACGTCCAAACCAGCCCCCGCATTGAACGTCTGCCAATCGGTATCTGTCCGGCGATGGCTGTCGTTGAAGCTATTGGTAAACCCACCGTCGCCGTGCCAGACGATGCCATCTGCGGACTGGAATGTCCCATTTTTAAGACCCGAGTTGATGTACCAGCGGTCACAGGACCCTAGCACTGTCGGATCAAAGTCACAGACCGTCACCATCGCAACGTCCGAGTTCACCGCTTGTCCAGTGTCCGTGTTCTCCACACGAGCAAAGTACGGTGTTGTCTCCATCACCCTCGGCAAGGTGAGTGTATCAGTCTGCACCAATAACCCATCCTCAATCGTCACCACCTTGACGGCACCCGTTGTCGGCGCAGCGTCATCCGCCGGCGGCGTCCCCTCATACCATGTAATGCGGTCGGCAGGGCCAGTGCTGCGGACGGTTAACGTCGTGCCGAAGCCACTCGCGATCGTCCGGTTGGCGGGTTGCTCGTTGATGATAATGTCATCCAACGACACCGGAATCGTCTCCAAGCCAGAGATCTCAATCCAGTTGTTCTCAGTCGGGGTGAGTGTGATGTCCAACACACCATCTGTCACGTTCACCGCCGCCAGCTCAAGCACAACCGGCGTTCTACCAACAGGCCCCGTGAAACTGCTGTTGGCATACTGCCCAGAGCGGAAGATCAACTCCATGATGGAGTCACCGATCCCACCGTCCAGCAGGCCATCGCCGTCCAGCGCGTTAATCAAGTTCGTGTCGGCCACATTGAGTTTAGCCGTCTCGCCCTCCAACGTCACACCGAAGCGGCGGTTGTTGCGCTTGTTCAGGTCATCCGAACCCTCAGTATCGGACACATACAAGCGCACAATGTACGACCCATTCTCGATAGGCAAGGCCCACGTTAGCGGCACGTTCTCGCGGAAGTGCGACTCGTACAGGTCATCCGTGTCCACATTGTCGTTAATCGCGCTCCGCACGAACAGGCTGTCATGAGCACTCGGAATATCAATTCCATTTTTGTTGCGGCGGTCATAACCAGAGCCGTTATTCGGCTTAAAGGTGTTGGAGTTGGCGCTGTCGCGCGTTCCCGCCCAGCCCGGTAAGCTACCGTCATTGGTTGCGATGTCATTTCCGTTGAAGTTCAGGCGATACGTGCCACAGTCCCCAACGTCCTGTGGGCGACAGTTCACCACCCGCACCAACCACGGCGAACTCAACGCCGGGGAAACACTGGGGTTCGTGTCCGAGATCAAGTTAGAGATACGCACCCAGTAGTTAAAGGTGCCGGTCTTGCTGGTGTCCGGCGTGAAGGCCGTCACATTAGTTGCTACCAACACCGCATCCGACGGAACCACATTCGGGTCCGTCTGGACTGTCGGCCCACGATACCACTCATAGCGTAGCGGGGACTGACCAGAGGCAATCACCTCAAGCAGGGCCTCCTCGTTGCGCTCAGCGATCACATTCAACTCGGACTGATTGACGATCTGTGGCACCGAGGACGGTGGCTCAATGTCAAACACGAGGATCGAGGCGACATTCGCACCGTTGTACTCGTTGTTAACGTTGTTGGACGCATTCTCCACGTCATTCTGCGTCGCATTCACATCCAAACGGAAGCGAAGCGAGATCATCTTATTCTTCCAGTCGGATAGGTTGTAAGTCCGTTCCTCCCAGGACTTCCGGTCATTGCTCCACGTCGTCGTGAAGTACACGTCGATCCGCGTACCATCAGACAAGTTGAAGTCGTCGTCCAACCCCTGGTCGCCCTCATTCCAGGTGAACCCGCCGTCGTCGGACACCTGCACGTAGAAGGTTGAGTTTACATTGCTCAACTCATGCAAGGTGAAGAAGTTCAGGATTGGGCGGTTCGTGCCGGACAAGTCCAGCAGGCCGTCCAACACCATCGCCGTGTCACTGAGGTAGTTCACCGGAATACGGTCCGCCTTGTCGGCAGATGGAACAATCATCGGGCTATCACTGAAGGACGCGTTAACACCACTCAGGCCAAAGGAAATTTCGGCACCACCGCCCCGCTCGTAGTAGTGTACAGTGAGTTCGTACTCACGCGGCGAGTTGTCCGCATTCGGGACAAGTGTCACCGCGCCTTGGTAGACCGTCGGGGCCTGGTCGCGCCACGCGTTGATGACGTTATTGTAGGAGATAAACGTTCCGGGGCGGTCCGGCAAGTCCTCGAACCGCTGCGTCCCAACCTGCGCGTTCACGTCGAACTGCGTCGCAATGAAGCGCTGTACCTCGTTTGTCGTCGGGAACGGCGTTATACCCACACGGACCCCATCGTCTGAACGCACGTAGAACTGGTAGCGATACGGCTCCGTCACAATCACCGTGCGGCGGAACTCGGCCGCAAAGTGGTCGTTCCAACCAAAACCACCTGGGGCGTTGGGCGGACTACCACCGTAGTCACTGTCGTAGTTGAAATCAAAGTTCAAGTCCGAGACAAAGTCACGCACGTTCCACTGGTCGTTCGGGTTGGCAATATCGCCAGGCGTACCGTTATCATCATCCGTATAATCATACAGATTACGGAATCCAGGGCTAATCAACATGCTCTCATAGGCAGAGCCACCACAGCCGTTGTTGTCGTTACGGTCGGCGGGCACACCCGAGTTCTCATCCGGGCGACGGGTACAGTTCAGGTAAAGGGCAGACCACCCCGCATCACCAGCCAACGACGGCGTACTTGCACCACCACGGGCGTGCTCCACGTCCAGGCCCCATGTACCTTCCGTTACCCAGTTAGCCTGGTTCTCACCGTTGTCGCTAAACGGCACCGTGTAGATACGCGGCTCGAAGCTCGTAAACTGGATATTGTCGATGAACCAACCATCACGGACATCACCCTCGCTAACCGTCTCGTTGGCGTCCAACACAAACCGCACACGAATCGTCTTGCCGACGAAGTTCTCCACGGTGCCTGTCGGGTCGCCGTTATCGTCGTAGATCGCGGCATATTGCAGGTTCACCCGCTCACGGACCCACTGATACTCACGGGCGTTCTGGTTGTAGGCTCCCGGTGGTGTGATGTACACGTTTTGCCAGGGCGTCCAGCCGTAAAGCTCGTCGCCACCATAGGTTAGCGTGCCAGCCGGTGGCTCCGTCGCCAGCTTGGCTGCAATCTGCACCTTCAGGCGGGTCTTCGGCCCCTTATCGTAGCGGTGCCACCACACTAGCATCGGGCTGGCGTCGTCACCCTCTGTATCGAACCCAATCGGGTCACCAGAGCCACGCAACGTCTGAATATTCGAGAGATCAATGTGACGGATCATTTCGATCGTCTGGAAGGTGTTCGCCTCATAGCGGAAGGAGTTCTCCGCGCTGAACGGGTCCGCACTCAAACCAGGGCTTTCGTGCAACGCCAGCACACCTGTCGAAGGGTCAAAGTTCGGCGTGGTGTCTAGGGCAGTCCACGTCCCACCCAGGTAGAAACGCTCCCACCAGCGCAACGCGTTGGAGTTGTTGAACAACTCGGTTGGCAGCAGTTGGCGCTGGTCGATGTCATCAAAGTAGAGTTGGCCGTTACCGCCATTCGTGCCCGCACCCAGCAAGAACACCGGGTTGTCGTCGTTATCCTGAATACGGATGTCATCCAACCAGATACCATCAGCGGTCACCGAGGCATCAGCGGATGCGTCCAAGCGGAAGACAATCTGCACGTCGTCGTCAATAGCATCGCCGTTATCCGGCAGGAAGGGCCACAGCGCAATCTCGGCACGCTCCCAGGCAGGCTGGACGGCGTCATCGGCGTCGTATACATACTCCCAGATCACCTGCGCCGGGCCAGCACCACCGTTCGGGTACATCTCAACGTAGAACGTGTGGTCATTTGCCAAAGCACGGTTCCACCAGAAAGACAGCGTCGGCTGGCTTGCGGGCTGTTGGCGCTCCGCTACTGGCAAACACGACCCCGTGATCGACTCCGCATCGGTACAGGTCTGCGAGGCCGGGTTCTGCGGTGTGTCGCTGTTCAGGTCGATAGGCGCACGAAGCTCTAACATCGTGTTACTACCCGCGATGTAGTCCCCATTCGGGCTGTCCGTAAAGGCAAAGTTACCGCCGCCGTAGGTCCGCCCAGAGGCAATATCCCACAAGCCCGTGCGGTTCCACAGATTGCGCGACTCCGCGATAGACTTGTTCTCACCGTCGATGTCATCACCCGCGCTGTCCTTCAACGGGTACGGCGCGAAGTCCACCAGGCCCAGGCGCTCAATCAAGATGTCATCAATTGTCCAACCAGCAGCATCCGGGGAGGAGGTCGCATCCGGGGAGACAATCAACGCGAAACGCAGGCGTAGCGGGTTCTCGTACCAGTCCGTCCAACCGTCAGCCGCCGTTTCAAACACATCCGTGCCGGGTTGCTGGCGTAGGTGCAACGGCACCTCAACAAAGTGCTTGTCCTGGCGAGAGATACCACTCGTCGGGCTGGGGCCTGTCTCTGCGAATGTGCGGAGCAATTGCCAAGAGCCGCTATCATCATCGAAGTACTGCATTTCTAGGCGGGCATCATCACCGAGGTTATAGGTCTGCCAGAAGGTCACCATCGGCGGGCCTGCGTCCCCGTCCACATCCGTGAAGGTGGACACATACGTGCCAGTGCCGCTGTCGTAGGTGTCCGTCACATCGACACGCTTATCAAACTCAATGTAGTAGACCCGGTCGCCACGGTCTTCCAGGCTGTAGGGGTTCGTCGGGTCATCTTCCCAGGCCAAACCGCTCACCGCCCCAGTGTTTGCCGTCAGGCCCCAGCGGCCCGTCGTGCGGAAGTCCTCCGCCTGGGCCGTGTCATCCAGGTTCCAGAAACCATCACGGGCACAGTTAGTCTTATCCGTCTCTGGGTCCGTACCGCTCCCCACACAAACACCGAACGTGTCTTCCGGTGCAGGGTTCGCGTCCAGCAGGTTCGGCAGGTTCTCGTTGCCAATGAAGATGTCATCCACAAACCAAGCCTTACGGTCTGTTGCCGCCCCCTGGCTACGGATCACAAAGCGATAGGTCAACACATCGTCGGTGTTGTACCCCGTTAGCTCGACACGCTCCTGTGTCCACTCATAGTTGCTCGTGCCGTCAATCCCAGCACTCCCACTGTCCCAGATGGTGTTCCAACGCCCATCTAAGTCAGCAATCGGGTCTGTGGTGTCGTCGTTGTCATCCAAGAGCACGCGGTTGTAAGGTGCAACCTCCAGGCGGACACTTGTACCCGTTGGCAAGTCCCAGATATGCCAGAAGGACAGCATAGGCGGCGGTGCCAAGGTGTAGGCATCCTCGTTGTTCTGTGACGGTTCACCATCCGCCGAGCCGTTCAGGAGAACCGACCCACGCAATTCCAAGTGACACTCACTGTTGTTCGGCATGTCTTCCACGCCCACAGCGTAGCTCCAAGAGAACTCACGCGTGTTGGACCGGGGGCCGTCTGCACCCGTATATTGACGCCACTTACAATCGACGGGATCAGCACCCGTGGGTACGTCGTCGCGGTTCGTCTGCGGGGAGAACAACTCTACCTGCACATTCGGGGAACCCGTGCGGTGATAGTACTCCACCGTAATCGTGTATTTGGCCGCATTCGCCAACAGTTGTTGCTCAGTTGCGCCTGGCCCACCTCCCGGCAACGTGAAGACGGCGGTGTACTCGTCCTCCGGCACATTCACCCAGGCGTCCAACAACAGGCAGCTAATCTCTGGCGAGAGAAGGTCACGGGTCGTCTCCGGCGGTCGGTATGTGCGACACGGCAGATCCGGCGTGTTTGTCTCGGTGTTGAGATAAACACGAACACCGCCAGATGGGTTGGACACACGCACGCCCACACGACGATCTTCATCGCCGATCACCACAATCGGACGGGTGAAGCGTGCAGAGAACCACTGCTTGCTCATACCAGCGAGTTCTGTCAATGGCGTCACGAAGTTGCCATCGTTGGGATCATATGCCTTCACGAAACGCACATTGGTCCGGCCCTCAAACGGATCGTAGGTGAGGTCGTTGCGGCGGTCCTGCCAAAACAACCCCTCCCAGGCATCCTGTCCCAAGTAGTTGCTGCCAGACAAACGATACCAGTCCGGTTGTGCGGCCTCGTCGTTAAAGGCAAGGTCGAAATCCAGGTCGGGCGGTGTCGGTGAGGCCGCCACCGTTGAAGTCGGCTCGACCGTGTCCGTCGGCTCCGGCGGAACCGGGGTCGGCTCCTCAAATCCCGGTGGTACGGGCGATGGGCGCGGGTCCGCAATGTTTGTCGGGAACGGCTCCTCCTGCGGCGTCTGGGTTGCGACCCACGTCACCGTCAGCCAGAAGGATGTCGGCCCGCCCTCCGGCGTAGCACGCAAATCCTGTTCATCACCAAGTGCTCCGACGATAACGCTGGAGAAAATGTTCCCCAATACAGGGCCGGTTGCCAGCAACGCCACCACCAGCGCCAAGCCGACCAACGCCGCAATCAGGGCGTACTCTAACGCCGCCTGACCCCGTCGCATGTGGACGTTTTTAAGTTGATTTTTAGTCATAGATAATTGGTCCTCTGCCAGAACTCAACGCTCGATAAGGCATAGTTGACGATTTCACACTCTAAATGTTACCTAAATCCGCTGGCGATAGGGGTGTACATCTTGTTGGGAGTTGTTCAAATGTGTTTACAAATATGCCGCGTGTGGGTACATTCCCCCTGCCACAAACGCATAACCGCCATTTAAACACGCAGGAGCCACCATTACATGCCAACCCTACTGGCCCACCACATTCACACCCTCGTTACGATGGACAACCAACGCCGCGAACTTCACGACGCCGCCATGTTCGTGCGAGATGGTGTGGTCGAGGCCGTTGGTAACTTGGATGATATGCCAGCCCAAACCGCAGATCTAGTGCTAGACTTACCACACCACGTTGTCATTCCCGGTTTGGTGAACACCCACCACCATATGGTGCAGTCGTTAACGCGCGTCGTCGCCCAAGACCGTGAGTTGTTTGGCTGGCTTACTGCATTATACCCGATCTGGGCCGGTCTGACGGGCGAGGCTGTGTATACAGCATCTAAATTGGCAATGGCCGAACTCATGCTGTCTGGTTGTACCACCTCGTCGGACCATCTCTACATCTACCCCAACGACGCCACCCTCGACGACCAAATCCGCGCCGCCCAAGAAATCAAAATGCGCTTTCACGCCGCACGTGGGTCCATGAGCGTCGGCGAGTCCGACGGCGGCCTCCCGCCGGACAGCGTCGTTGAGGACGAAGCGGCCATCTTGAAAGACACCCGCCGCCTCATTGAGCAATATCACAACGCCGAGCGCCACGCCATGCTGCGAGTCGTGGTCGCGCCCTGCTCACCGTTCACCGTCAGTAACGATCTCATGCGCGAGTCCGCCGCATTAGCCCGTAGCTACAACGTCCACCTACACACTCACCTCGCCGAAAACGACAACGACATCACCTACAGCCTGGAGGTCTACGGGATGCGCCCCGGCGACTACGCCGAGAACGTGGGGTGGGTCGGCGACGACGTGTGGCATGCCCACTGCGTCAAGCTCAACGGCGAAGAAATTGGCCTGTTCGCTCGCACGGGAACAGGTGTCTGCCACTGTCCATCATCCAACATGCGCCTTGCTTCGGGGATTGCCCCCCTGCGGCAGATGTTGGACACAGGCGTGAATGTTGGCCTTGGCGTAGACGGCAGCGCCTCCAACGACAGCGGCCACCTGCTCGCCGAAGCACGGCAGGCAATGCTCTTACAGCGTGTAGGCGGAAACCCCGGCGCGATAACCGCTCGTGAAGCCTTAGAAGTCGCGACGTTAGGTGGCGCGGCAGTCCTGGGCCGGGACGACATCGGCGCACTCGCCCCCGGCATGTCCGCAGATTTCGCCGCCTTCGACCTGCACCAACCGGGCTTTGCCGGGGCGCTCCATGACCCCGTCGCGGCGCTCCTGTTCTGCCAGTCCGTAAATGCGGACATCACCGTAATTAACGGTGAAGTAGTGGTACAGGACGGGCAACTCCTCACCACCGACCTCCCCGTCCTGATGGAACAGCACAACGCCATCTCCAAACAGTTGATCGACGGGAAAATCTAACGTGCTAAACCGGACGTTTCTACGGTTAGGGGTTGCGTGCGCTGTCTACGACGACGACGGGCGCGTCCTACTCTCGCGCCGGGGCGACCTCGATGTGTGGAACCTCCCCACCGGGCGGTTAGACCGTCATGAACCTGTAGACGAGGCCGCCGCCCGCGAAGCCCACGAAGAGACGGGCGTCCACCCTGGTATCGATCAACCCGTTGGCCTGTACTTTCTACAGGCCACCAATCGCCTGAATATCTTATTCTCAGGCTATCCCATCGGCGGCCAAGTCGCAGACCAAACAGACGAAGCCAGCGCCAACGCCTACTTCTGGCTGAGTTCCATGCCGCAAAAGGTGTTCGGCGCAAACATGGCCCATGATGCGCTGGAACCACAAGCACCCGTCCTGCACACGCTGACCACCCCCCCAGTAGAAATCCGCCGGATCAAACGCAAGCTAGCGTGGCGCTGGGTTCAAAACCTGCTCCGGGGCCAACCCGAACC
The DNA here is from genome assembly GCA_964462905.1 of uncultured Anaerolineaceae bacterium. Classification (GTDB taxonomy): domain Bacteria; phylum Chloroflexota; class Anaerolineae; order Aggregatilineales; family Phototrophicaceae; genus DAOTTY01. The sequence continues at coordinate 22,107 of CAYWZS010000013.1, read as the reverse complement.
CCGTCATGTCCGCTTCTATATCGCATCAGTCGGCGTTATCTACGATGAAAATCACAAACGCGTCCTCACCGTCACTGGCGAAGGTGAGCGTCCGGCCTTACCTCGCATTCGTTGCCGTGGGCGGCTTGCCCCCTGGACGGAACTACGTGTTGAGCTGGTGCGCTACCTCAACATTGATGTGAATCTGCGCTGGGTCGGGCTATGGCAACACACAGGCCGCGACCAATTGGAGTTCGTGTTCGCCGCGACAGTCCAACCTGCCAACGGCTTACCCGTCACCGCCAAACATGGCGCGGAGTGGTCAACCGCACAGAACATCGCCCTGGTGGGCCGCGATGCCGTTTATGTCCAACGGGTCACACCCGAGTACAATCAAGGGCGTGTTTGGTTGCTCCGCGCCGAAGATTCAATCCCTAGACGGCTCGGTTAGCACAAATTAGGCTTTGTTTTCCAAGAAACCCATTGCTATAGTCTGTGACGCTTGGCATATGCCCACGCTTTTCCCAACGCTTGTTAGTTCAGACAAGGAACAACACAAATTATGGTGGATGCAGCACAGGTCGATTCGGCCAAGATTCAAGAACTTGTTGAGGGCTACCGCGAGGACATTATCACCTTCCTCAAGGAACTCTGCGCGATCCCATCCCATGACAGCCAGATTCGCGAGGTGGGCGAGCGCGTCCAGGCGGAGATGGAGAAAATGGGCTTTGACGATGTCTGGTGGGACTCTATGGGCAATGTGATCGGGCGTATCGGCGATGGCCCCGTCAAACTAATGTACGACACCCACATCGATACCGTCGGTATCGGCGACCCGGAGGAATGGGACTGGGACCCCTTCGAGGGCAAAGAAGAAAACGGGGTGTTTTTCGCTCGTGGGGCCTGTGACGAAAAGAACAGCACCCCCGGCATGGTCTACGGCCTAGCGATTGCCAAGCAACTTGGCCTGCTGGACGGCGTCACCGCCTATGTCTTCGGCAATATGGAGGAGCGCAACGACGGGATCGCCTGCCATGCGCTCGTCGAACACGAGGGCCTCAAGCCGGACTTTGTCGTCATCGGCGAGCCGACCAAAATGCAAATCTACCGGGGGCATAAAGGCCGTGTGGAGATGAAGGTCGTCGCCAAGGGCAAAAGCGCCCATGCCGCCAGCAACTTCATGGGGGACAACGCCGTCTACAAGGTCGTCCCGATTATCGACGCCATCAGCAAGTTAGAGCCAAAACTCGGCGACGATGACTTCCTGGGACATGGGCGCATCACCGTTACCAAGGTCGAAGTCCAGACCCCATCCCTCAACGCCGTCCCGGATGAGGCCGTCGTCTACATCGACCAGCGTATCACCTTCGGCGAGGACCCCCAGGACGCGCTCCAACGCATCAAAGACATTATCGGGGACCGCGACGACATCGAGGCCAGCATCCTCTACGACGACGAGGAAAGCTACACCGGTTTCGCGTTCGGCGCGGACAAAATCTACCCCGCCTGGGCGCTCGACAATGATGATCCATTCGTGCAGGCAGGTGTGGAGGCGGGCCTGGCCGTCTACGGCGAAGCACCCAATACCGGCAAGTGGGACTTTTCCACCAACGGCATCTACTGGCGCGGCAAAGCAGGGATTCCCAGCATCGGCTTCGGACCCGGCGATGAACTCCACGCCCATACCGTGCTGGACCAGGTGAAACTGTCAGATGTGGTCGATTCAACCAAGTGGTACGCCGCACTTCCGGCCTATGTCGCCAAGCTAAAGTAGGGCGGTGCTTCCCTCAAACCGCACGGGTAGGGTGGACACCACTCCACCCAGCATAAACCCCATCTAAACGAACTTAGACCCGAACCCTAATTGCATCCCGAACCCTCCCAGAACTACTATGTAAATAGGGAGGGTCTTGTTTATTCAGACGGGGTTATACGCATGGGCGCAAGTATCTACGCCGACTCACTCACCATAACAACCTATATCCTCAGTCTATTATGGGGTGTGGTATCCGCAACCGTCATCCTGGCAAACCGACGGCGACGACGGCTTCCCTTTTACTACTCCGGCGTTCTCGGCGCTCGTCCGCGCCGTGTGAGCACTAAACCGGGCGCTCATGCCGAAATTCACCGACTGTCCAATTCCATCGCGCAACCCATATCATCTCTGCCACCACAAGCAACCGCACAACGCCCCATCCCGGACGCCTGGCGTTTACCCATGCAAGCCGCCACCCCGGAACAAGTCGTCATTCATATTGAGCCGGATGGCAAGCTCACCAACGAACAACGCGATATCCAGCGCATCATCCAACACCTCAAGACGATGTCCACCAAAACCAACGGCAACAGCCCATAACGCTAACTTTCGCCGTCCCATCTCATCCACACATCAGGTATACTGCGCGCCGTTTTGTCCATACACACGCGAACAGGCGGCCACATGACCGAAAAAACCCCTTCGACAACCCCCACCCCGACTGGCAAGATCATTACAGCAGGTATTGGCGTTGCGCTTGGTTCAATTTTCCTGTTCGGGGTGATCTGGTTGGGGCTGGGTCAACTCGGCGTTGGGGACGCGGTAAGGCTCATTCTAGCAATATGTATTCCCCCAGCCCTCATGACAGTTGGTATCCTGTGGCTCTACGTGACACATCGTCCCGACGTTTCAGGCGGTAAATAACAACAGCAGGTCGCCAACTCTGGTTGATCCACAGGCGCGGCTCCCACACATCAACCACATCCAAATTCGCGGCATTGGCAACGGCTTTAACCTGCACCAGGGGATGCGCGTAGTGTTCAACAGCATATGTTGTACCATCGTCTCCGGTAAATGTGCGTTTCGCCCCGACTGCGAACAACTTCGGGTGAAAATCACTTACCAGTGCAGTGCCACCTGGCCGTAGCAAACGGCTTATCTCGCAGATCACAGGTTTAATGTCTGGCACATGCCCCACCGCCAACGCACACACCACCACATCGGCAATAGCACGCTGCAACGGTACCTGCGCCATGCTCGCCTCCAGGAACCGCAACCGTACCCCGGCCCGTAAACCCGCCGCGATCATCGCTGGGCTATCGTCCACACCAATGACATACGCCGCCCCCCGCGCCAACGCCAACTGCCCATATCGCCCAGACCCACACGCCAAATCCACAACCGTCTTACCCGCTAGGCTTGGCAACAGCGGCAGCATAGCATTTTCTTCGGCACGCATCAGCGGATTATGGGCTTGTGGGGGGTAACTCGTTGCCCATTGCGCGTAGGCATCTCGGCTACTCAGTTCATGCGGTTCAGGCATAAGGCAGGGTTCCTAAAGGCGGGCCAGCGCACGCGGCCCCTTGTACAACGGGCACACACAACGCGCACACTCTGGCCGCGTTCCCTCACGGTAGGCCGCACGCATCGCTATCCCAACGGGGCCATTAAGCAATGTCGGCAGGTCCGTGTGGGCGTCCAACTGGCCGATCTCCGGCAGGAAATAGCACGAGCGCACCCGGCCATCCACCTCAACCACCGTGGAGATATGCGGCGCATTACAACGCGGGCCGTCGAATGACGTTTCGCCGTTTACCGCCCGAAAGTACCGTAGCATCCGCCGCAGTTTCGCCGGGGACTCCGCAATCCGCCCAGATGCAAACACAGCGGCATATTCGCGCTCAACCCAATCGAGAGTTTCCGCGAACGCATCAATATCTGTGGAAGTTAATGCTGGGGAGTGTGGATTTTCAACCCGCTCACCAAAGGCAACTTCACTACTCACATCCACTGCCAGGAAGCTAATCAAATTGGCATCCGCCGCGAGTGCGGCTTCGATAATCTGTGGAATTTCAGTGTAATTCTGGCGCTGGATGGTGGTGCGCGTCGTCACCGCGACCCCCCGTGTTCTAACAGCACGAACGCCATTCAGCACACGCTCAAAGCCGTTCACCCCGCGAATCTCGTGATAAGTCGGCGCGGTCCCAGCATCTAGGCTGACAACCACTTCGTCCACGCTGCCCGCCATGGCATCCGCCTGACGTTCGAGGTGGAGCGCGTTCGTCAGCAACATCACATAGATATTCTCACCGCGAAACCGCCGCGCTATCGCCGCCCACTCAGGATGCTGGGTGGCCTCACCACCGCTTATGAGCAACCAACGTACCCCCATATCCTTTGCAGCCGCAACCAGTTGATCGACCAATTCCGGGGACATGTTCTGCCGAGGATTCCGCCAAATGTCGCACATCGCGCAACGGCTGTTGCAACCGTCTGTCAGGTAGAGCACCAGTAACGGTAGCGTGTGAAGTTTATCTCCAAAGAGGTTTGTGACGTGTCGTAAGCTCATGGCCCAAGCATAACACGAATCCCCCCACAACGCTTGTGATTCTACGAAGCCTGGGCAACGGCTGCCCGCAGATAACCCAACAACGCATCACCATCCTGGCGGATGTCCAACACGGCCCCGCTCTTGCCGCTGAACAACACACCGACAATCAACCCGGCGGATTTGTCCGGCGTAAACATCTCACCTGCCGCGTGCATCTTCTCAAACCGCTCAACCAAGTCTCCGGCAGTTTCCGTCTCGCGGATCGTATCCGTCATATACGTTTCGACCACACCCGGATACACACTGTTGATCTGTACCCCACGGCTTGTAACCTCTGCCGCCGCATTGCGCGTGAGCATGTCCAGCGCCGCCTTGCTGACCGAGTAGCCCCCCAAGCGCGTTTTACCCTCCCCCCGTGCCACACCAGACCCGATATTAACCACGCGGCCCCAACCCGCCGCCAACATACCTGGCAAGGTCGCCCGGATGACATTGTATGGTCCCACCACGTTGATCATCTGCGTCTGCGCCCACAGCGCCGGGTCCGTGTTTTCGATGCTGTCAATCGTGCCGAGAATCGCCGCGTTGTTAACAACGACATCCACAGGCCCCAATGCCTGCGAGATCGTGTCCACCGCCCGCGCCACGACATCATAATCAGCCACATCACCCGTCACGGCCAACGCCTTCCCACCCTTTGCCTTAATCTCCCCCGCGACCGCGTTGACCTCGTCCGCGCTACGGGCCATCACCGCCACATTTGCGCCCAAGCCCGCAAGTTGTAACGCCAACGACCGCCCAATGCCACGTCCGCCTCCTGTCACAAGTGCCGTGTGTCCGCTGAGTGCTGCCACGTTCTCCCTCGTTTCGCTGTCGTACCATCACATTCAGGATGCGCTGTCACCTGGGCAACTTACCCAGTAGCCCCGCCTAGTACATCACATAAATTGCGTCGGAGACGGTTTCGGCCTCCTCAGCAATCTTGCCGGAACGCGCTTTCAAACCGACCTCCAGCACCGCCGCCACTACCTGCCGCAGTGCATCGCGCTCCGTTTCCGGTATTCGCTGCCACTGCCCAACAATCGCCCCGGCCATCGCCTGTGCGTCTAGTTTCTCGCTGTCCAAGGCAGGCGGGATCTCGAACGGCTCTCGCGCTGTCGAGTCGGTCACGTCACGCCACACCGCACCACCAGCGAGCAGGTCAAACGCCGATCCTGCTGCCAGTCCGCCAAATTGCTGGTCGAACACGGTTCCCAGTGCCCCTGCCAACGGATGCTCACCTGTCGCGCTCGGTGTATCGTGGTGCTCGTCGTGGCCCTTGGGTTCATTCCATTCAGGTTGCTCCACCTTATGCAATAGCAAGTTGCCCAACACCAACACGTCCATCTCCGTTCGCATAAAACAGCGATAGGCATCATACGGCGTACAGACGATAGGCTCACCGCGCACGTTAAACGACGTGTTGACGATCACACTCGTTCCCGTGCGTGCTTTAAAGGCCGCAATCAATGCGTGATATGTCGGGTGGTCATCGCGCTGTACCGTCTGAACCCGTGCGGAGTAGTCCACATGCGTCACCGCCGGGATGTCACTCCGGGGACGGCGCACCACCGCCAGCATGTCCTCCTCGTCACCGCGCTCGAAGGGCAAGCGCCGCCTCTCGACCACATCCGCCACCAGCAACATATACGGGCTTTCGCGGTCCAACGCAAAGTAATCGCTCACATCCTCTGCCAGCACCGCCGGGGCAAACGGACGAAACGACTCGCGATACTTGATCTTGAGATTGATTGTCGTCTGCATCTCCTGGCTACGTGCATCCCCGATGATACTACGCGAACCTAGCGCCCGTGGCCCATACTCCAAGCGCCCGTCAAAGTGACCGATAACCTTACCCGCCTCGACATACCCAGCCAGTGTGTCCGCACGGTCTGCCGGATCAAGTTCCGTGTAGGGATAACCATGTGTGCCCAAAAACGCCCGAATCTCGTCGTCACTGTAAGCCGGCCCCCAATACGAACCGCCCTGTCCGGGCCGCCCGTCGGGGCGCATCTGCCGCTCCGCGCCAAAGTAGGTATAGTGAGCATCCAGCGCCGCCCCCAACGCACAACCACTATCCCCAGCGGCAGGCTGAATCCAGATGTCCTCGAACGGCCCTTCACGCAGAATCCGTCCATTCGCCACACAGTTGAGCGCCACCCCACCCGCCAGACACAGATACTTGGCCCCTGTTAGTGCGTGGGCATGACGCACCATCCGCAACATGACCTCCTCCGCAACAACCTGCACCGACCGCGCCATATCCCGCTCGCGCTGCGTAATACGATCATTGGGGTCACGCGGCGGCCCACCGAACAGGTCCGCGAACGCAGCATTGGTCATACGCGGCGCACCCAGGAAGTCGAAGTAGTCCATGTTGAGCGCCAGCGCCCCCTCATCGCCCACATCCACCAAATGCTCATACATCATGTTCACATAAACCGGGTCGCCATAGGGGGCGAGGCCCATCATCTTGTACTCGCCACTGTTCACCTTGAACCCGGTAAACTGCGTAAACGCTGAGTACAACAGGCCCAGCGAGTGCGGAAAGTGGCTCTCCTTCAGGATTTCGACACGTCCGTCTTTTCCGTGACCAATCGTGACCGTGGCCCACTCGCCCACGCCGTCAATCGTAACGATTGCCGCCTCCCCAAATGGAGACGGGAAAAACGCGCTGGCCGCATGTGAGCGATGGTGTACGCCTTGGAGAATTCGCCCCTGGTAGCTTAACGCCTCGCGAATCAGGCGTGGGATGTGCAACTTGTAACTGGTCCACGATGGCAACACCCGCCGCCATGCGTCCGCACCACCAGCACCTAGCGCGATCTGCGTTCCCATCAAACGCTCAAATGTCAGATAGGCGTTGTCATAGTAGACGACGGCTTCCAGGTCGTCAGGTGCAATCCCCGCCGCCTCCAAACAGTAATTCACAGCACGCGCCGGGAACCCGCGATCATTCTTGACGCGGGTAAAGCGTTCCTCTTCCGCCGCCGCCACAATCTGCCCATCACGAATAATCGCCGCCGCCGAATTGTGGTAGAACGCCGAAATCCCCAGGATGTAGCGCCCATCCGTTGACGAACGCTGTTGTTCTGGCGTGTAGGGTTGGCTCTCAACACCCAACACCGCCATCACCTCCTGCGCCAACAGGTCGCCCACGCGCCCATGACCATACGCCGACAGATGATGACGATCATGGGCGAACGTGAGTTTCTCCTTTTCATCGTCGGAGAGGTTGCTTAGTGAGGTCGTCAGGTCCATCACACGTACATTAACCCCCGTCAACGACGCAAACCGCGCCTGATAGGTCGGCTTTGCCCCATCACGATAGTAAGCGGTAGACGGCACGGGAACAACCAACACTGGCGTGTTCCCAGCCACCGCGATTAGCCTTTTCAGCAACGCCGCCATCAAAACCCAGCCGTCGCTGTTCGCATCAGCATAATCAGGGTATGGGTCAATATTTCGCTTGACAGTAACCCGCAACCCGGACTTTCGATACAAACCGCGTAGTGGGGCCATACTCGGGTGTTTGTACACCTGTTTGATTGCGTCCAACGCGCCGCCGCCACCACCCGCACTCGGCACAGGCGGACGCTCCAGCGGCACCGGGTCATGACCTCGCACCAATTCGCCGTTCTCCAGGGTAAAATATGGCTTGGGAACCATGACACGCTGGCCCGTCGTGCGGTCTACGGATTCACGATGCGTCAGCTTGTTACGCTCGATGTTGACCACATTCACGCAGAACACGATCAAATCCACTTCAAGCTCCGCGCCAAACTGTTCATAGATGAGAACTTGCTGGTCGGTCCCTGTGCCGCTGACGGCCATGTTATAGACTTCTGCCCCTAACAGCCGCCCGACGCGCTCCGAAAATCGCTCGTGATTCGCCACGCCGTCCCCCGCCGTGAACGAGTCTCCCAGGAACAGCATACGCGGGTGTTCGCCTTTCGGCGACACAAAATCAATATCCGAGCGGAAACCCTGTCCGTTCGTGCGGATAAAATAACCGCCTGTCTCGCTGGGAATCCGCGCCGTCTGGTTCGGCACGAACAGGTGCCCGATCTGCGGGTGATATTGCAGGATCATGCGGTGGGGAGAAGGCTGCCGGAGCAGAAACATCGTGTCTTGCATGGTATGGCCTGTCTGGTCTGTCTGTCGTCGTATATGGCGAAAATCATGCACCACCAGCTACGCCGCGTCTAGCCTGGACCTATCCACTATCCCTCTGTGATGATACCTAATCTCAAATTCGACCTTGAACCGCATCTGACAACTCCTATAATGAGATTTAGTATCACTTGTTTTGCTCCCAAAACCATTTCAGAGAGAGAGACTATGAAGCGTATATTTCTCAGTTTAACTTTGCTCCTCGCGCTCGTCGCGGGTGGCGTTCAGGCGCAAGATGACCGCCTACAAATTGCGGCCAGCTACAGTATTTTGGCCGACGTTGTCATGAACGTCGTTGGGGATGCCGCCGATGTATCATCGCTGATGCCCGTCGGCGCGGACCCGCACAGCTTCGAGCCGTCCCCGCGTGACCTGACGGCCATCGCGGATGCTGACGTTGTATTTGTCAACGGTGCCCTCTTTGAGGAGAGCCTGCTACCGGCCATCGAAAACGCAGGCGAAGAGACGACCATTATCGAGGCTTCCGCCTGCGTTGAGATGATTGCCTTCGGTGCTGGTGGTCACGACCACGAGGGCGAAGACCACGACCACGAGAGCGAAGACCACGACCACGAGGGCGAGATGACCATGAGCGAGGACATGACGGTACTCGCGGCGCTGTGCGAAACTCACTACGCTGAGATGGAAGCTATCCATGACCACGAGCATGACGACCATGGCGAAGACCACGACCATAACCACGGTAGCGTCGAAACCCTGGGTGCGCTCTACACCGCAGACTGTGGTGAGGGCCACAGCCACGATCATGAAGGCGAGGACCACAGCGAACACGGTGACGACGAACACCAGGGTGAGGACCACGACCACGGCGCTTGCGACCCGCACGTCTGGATGGACCCGCACAACGTCATGTACTGGACCATGCTGATTCGTGACACGCTGGTGGAGATGGACCCAGCCAACGCCGAAATCTACACCGCCAACGCAGCGGCCTACCTGGAGCAACTTGACGCGCTCTTCCACGATACAATCGAGCCGATGGTTGAGACGATCCCAGAGGAAAACCGGATCATGGTCACGAATCACGAGTCCCTGGGCTACTTCGCAGGTCGCTTCGATTTTGAGGTCGTGACCACGGTCATACCGGGAGGGGCGACCGCCGTTGAGCCGAGTGCCGCCGACATAGCCGGTGTCATCGACACCATCAACGACGAGGGCGTCCCGGCGATCTTCGCGGAGACGACCGTGAGCGATGCGGTTATGGAGCAGATTGCCGCCGAGACAGACGCCCAGTTGTTTGTCCTCTACAGTGGCTCTCTGAGTGATACCGACGGCCCCGCCAGCACCTACATTGACTATATGCTCTACAACACAACAACCATCGTTGAAGCACTCGGCGGCCAAATGATGACCAGCAGTGACTAAACCGTAAGGTTTCGCTACACTTCGACATCTGAACATCACAACGAGGTAGCTCGCACATGCCAGCTACCTCTTAACGCTATTTTGAGGAGTTTTGCTATTTATGGCTGCACAACCCATATTTAGGTCGGTTGCACCAAAACAGACAACCCCCTCGTCTCACGCCATCGACGTTATAGGGCTGTCTGCGGGGTACCCCGGCAATCCCCACGCTATCGAAAATCTCTCTTTCTCGGTCACACATGGCGACCGTGTCGCCGTCATCGGCCCCAATGGAGCGGGAAAATCCACCCTGTTTAGGGCCATCGTCGGGCTAATCCCCTTCACCAAAGGCGAAATCTCCGTCAACGGCAAGGACTGCATCGTGAGCCACGACTTCGTAGGTTATGTGCCACAACACGAGGCGATTGACTGGAGCTTCCCCGTCACTGTACACGATGTAGTCATGATGGGCCGTACCCGCCAAATTGGGTGGTTTCGTTGGCCGCGTGCCCAGGACCGCGAGCTGGTGAAGCATGTGCTGGAAACCCTTAGCCTGACACATCTCGTTGAACGGCAAATCGGCGAACTGAGCGGCGGCCAACGGCGGCGGGTGTTCATCGCACGGGCACTGGCACAAGAAACCAACGTCCTGCTGATGGATGAGCCGTTTACCGGGGTAGATACCACCGCCGAACGTGAGATCATGACCACTTTAGATGTGCTACAGGACCAGGGAATCACCGTGCTGCTCGCCACACACGACATGCACAAGGCCGCAACCCACTTCGACAAAATGCTGCTCATCAACCAACGTGTGGTTGCTTACGGTACCCCGCCCGAGGTCATGCGCCCAGACATCCTAAAACAAGCCTACAGTGGGGCGGTGCAAGTCTTTAACGACCAGGGGCAAATGTTCATGATTGCTGACGAACACGGCTGCGGGGACTGAACTCATGAACTTGCTGGATATTCTGACAGAGCCGCTGCAATACGCCTTCATCCAACGCGGCCTCATCGCCCTGATGATTGTCGGGGCGCTGAGTGCGGTTGTCGGCTGTTTTGTCGTCGTGCGTGGCATGTCCTTCTTTGGGGATGCGCTGGCGCACACCATCCTACCCGGCGTAGCACTGTCTTACTCACTTGGCGGCGGCTCGCTCGGCAGCCATCTGTTCATTGGGGGACTGGGCGCAGGGGTGCTGTCGGCGCTGGTGATTGCCTGGATGACTCGCAACGAACGCATCAAGGAGGACACCGCCATCGGCCTTGTCTTTGTGACGATGTTCGCGCTCGGCATCGTCATCATCAGCACCCAACAAAATTACAGCGTAGACCTCGCGCATATTCTGTTCGGCAGTATCAACGGCATCAGCACCAGTGACCTGTGGATCATGGGCGGGTTGACGTTGGTCGTTCTCACCGTGATACTGCTGTTCTACAAGGAATTTATGATTATCAGCTTCGACCTCAGCCTCGCCCACACACTCAAGCTCCCGGTGGAGGGGTTGCGCGTACTCTTGCTCATTCTCATCGCCGTTGCGATTGTCGCCAGCCTGCAATCGGTGGGTATTGCGCTCATGCTGGCATTGCTGATTGCACCCGCTGCCACCGCACGGTTACTGGTTAAACGGTTACACTGGATGATATCGATCTCAGCGGGTATTGGCGTTTTCAGCGGGATTATCGGCTTCTACTTCTCCTACTATTTTGATGTCCCCTCCGGCGCGGCAATTGTCCTGACGATGAGCAGTATTTTTGCGCTGACGTTCTTCGGCCAGTGGCTGTGGCTACGGTTCAAGTCATCGCCATCCCACACCCATCAGCCAGAGCGCAGGCCCTCTACCACACCCTGAATGTACATCGCCCCCAGCGCCCGGTCATACAGCCCATATCCGGGCTTACCTGTCTCCCCCCAGATCATCCGTCCGTGGTCAGGCCGCCAGGCGATGTCCCGACCCTGCGCCAGTAGGCCCCGGATGACGCCCACCATATCCACATAACCAAATCGTGACGGGTGCTCGCTCTCGTGAAAGTGCTTCTCCCCAACGTGCTTCACATTTCGCAGGTGGGCAAAGTGAATCCGCTCACCAAATTGTTCGACCATCTCCACCAACGGGTTATCCGGGTTCGCGCCCAAAGACCCCGTGCAGAACGTCAGCCCGTTGTGGCGACTCGGCACCGCGTCGAAAATGCGTTGTAGCGTCTCCGCATCCCGTACAATACGCGGCAATCCGAAAATCGACCACGGTGGGTCATCTGGGTGAATCGCCAGCTTAACATCAACTTCTTCTGCCACGGGAACCACAGCCTCTAGGAAGTAGACCAGGTTAGCGAACAACGCCGCCTCGTCTGTCGTCTCATATGCCATCAAAATCGCCTGGAGTTCCTCGGCATTGTAGCTATTCGCCCAGGCAGGCATATCCGGCAGCCCCCTACTGAAGTCGAAAGCCGCCAGGTCCGCCTGGTTGAACGACAACGCGTTCGAGCCATCTGGAAGTGGCATCGCAAGGTCTGTTCGCGCCCAGTCAAACACGGGCATGAAGTTATAGCACACCACCCGCACACCGCACGCACTCAAGTTACGAAGTGTCTGCTGATAGGCTGCTATATATTGGTCACGCTCTGGCAGCCCCAGCTTGATCGCCTCGTGAATGTTCACGCTCTCGATCACCTCCAGCCGCAACCCAGACACCGCAATCTCACCCTGTAACGCCTGAATCCGCTCCACCGTCCACAGTGCTCCCGGCGGCAGGTCGAACAAACTCCCCACAATCCCGACCATTCCCGGAATCTGCCGAATATGCTGCAACGTTACCGGGTCATCAGCCCCATACCAGCGAAATGTCGGAATCATGGTTTGCCCTTTCGTAAGGCGGCCCTAGTCGCCGCGTGCGAGTTGCTCAGATATGTCCTCAAATGGATTGCTGTAGCGCGGGTCCGTGATGAACTGTTCGTCGGTCAGGCTTCGCAAGAAGGCGACCAAATCGGCCTTCTCCTGCTCAGTGACCTCAAAGCCGGACACAAACCCGCTCTTGTACGGGTTCACACGACCATCACCCGCGTAGCGCCCCGCAATCACATTGCGCCCCCCCGCCGCATAGTGGTCGATGACCTCCTCCAGCGTGGCGATACTCCCATCGTGCATATACGGTGCGGTGAGTTCGATATTCCGTAACGTCGGCGGGCGGAAGCGGCCCATATCCTCCGGCGTTCCCGTAATCTCGTAGACCCCCGTATTGCCACGCGGGTATGCCCCCTCGTCGTCCACATTGTACAACCCTGTGTTGAAGAACGGCATCTCGAGAAAGGTCGTCCCGGCGTGGCGCGTGGACAGCGAGAAGTTAAAGCCCACATGACAGTGATGGCACTCAAGCGTCTCCGACAGAAAAAGCTCCATCCCGCGCAATTCGGCTTCGGTTAGCGCATCCATATCGCCGCCATAGACGAACTGGTCATATCGCGAGTTGGCAGAAATCATCGACCGGGTGAAGGACGACAGCGCATCCACCACATTCTCGAAGGTGTACGGATCATCCGCATCCAGGTAGGCCGCTGCGAACAGATACGGGTAAATCGTATCCTCTCGTAGTCGGGCAATCACCTCCGCCTCATTGCCCGTGACACCCATCTCCACCGGGAACTCGCCGAACAGCGGAATCACCACCTGGTCCTCGATTTCCGCCAGCACCGGGTTACCCCAGGTGTAACTGGCATTGTAGGCAATGTTCGCCAACGTCTGCGAGTTACGGACGTGTGTTTCCCCCGTAGACCCCACCGGGACATCCACCCCGTCCGTAAACGCGAGTTCCTGAGAATGGCACGACGCACACGACATGGTCCCATTGCCGGACAGCCGCTTGTCGTAGAACAGGTAACGCCCTAGCTCCACCTTCTCCACGGTCATCGGGTTATCTTCTGGCACAGGCGGTAGCGGGAACCCAGCAGGCAGATCCCACACGTAGTCGGTTGGCACATCAGGGATTTCGAACGTCGCGAAGTGGTCGGTCACATCATGTACGAGGTCGGGATAGTGGGGTTCCGCCAGCAACGCCCCCGCGTAGACCGCACCACTCACCGCTAACACAGCCAACGCCCGCGCCGGGAGCACCGCCCGTTGCACGCCCTCCACCGGCACATGGACCAACAAGAGGCCAAACGCTACACCTTCGGCAATAAACGCCGCCAACAATGCCGGGGTCCACATCAGGCCCACATTCGTAAACGGCACCTCCACCAGCGCCGCCATCAGTGTCACCATAAACCCAGTTCCAGCCCCAATCATGCCTGCCCAGCGGGCCGCCGCTCGCGGTTGCACGAGCAACGCCAACGCCGCCATCAACTGCACCGCACCGATCAACGAGAAAAACAACTCGTGTGCTGGAACAGACGTCAGCGCCAGCGGCATAAAGGGAGCCTTCAGCACACCAGCTATCGCCAGTGCCAGCACAATCAGGACTCGTAAAATCACAGTTCATCTGCCCTCAAACATATCACGATAAATCTCA
>CAYWZS010000013.1:0-7642 GCA_964462905.1 uncultured Anaerolineaceae bacterium | reverse complement strand
CTCACTTACCCACCGTGACCGCCATGCCCCTCACCACCCATATTCATCTCCATTGGCATCAGGTCCGTTCGCTCGATAAGTGTCACCGCATCCACGCTCGCCACCCGGAAAAACGTCTGTGATTCACAGACCGGGCCGCCCGCCGCGCAGACACCTGCCTCCAAAGACAGCCCAAAACCCGCATACACCGCTGGGCAATCCGGGTCATCCCTCCCTGCCATACAACCGGGAGGCATCGGCGTATTATCGTGGAGCGACACATCCGCCAGTAACTCGCCCAGGTCCGCAACAATCACATCCGTTTCAAAGTCAAAGTCTGTGAGGGTAATCGTCGTGATATTCGGCTGGGCGCACGCTTCCGTCGGTGAGACCACACCCGCAGGCGATGCACAGCCCGTACTACCCAGGTGAATGTTGTACGCAGGCGTTTCCGCCCCGTCAGTCATCAGGTCCGCCCGCATGAACTTGTAACCGCCCTGCCAGTTCCACCACATCGCCGCGATGTTGAGTGGCGAAGACGCGGCAATCACATCCGCATGATTTAGTTCAAACGGGACCCCCATATCGAACTGCACCCCGGCATAATCCCCTAGTGGAACAATGCCCGTCACCTGCCCATTGAGTGCCGCGTTACCAACCTCGCTACAACTCGCTGTGCCGTCCTCAAAGTCAAGCAAAATCACACCCTGATGCTGCCAGGGCGTATCCTGGTCAATCGCCACCGCCACGGCATCCCCGTCCGCTGTGACGAGCTTCACGTTCGACACATACAAACGAAAGTCGTTAAAGCTGATTTCGGCCTCGTCTGTGCCAATTCCGGGGTAGGTTTCCCCACACTGCGCTGGCTCGTCGCCAACCATCGCCGTAAAATTGAGCGTAACCTCGGTCGTCTCCGGTTGTGCTGCGACAGGCCACGCCAGCATCATCAGGCTTACCACTAGTAAGAGAACTCGCATCTGTCTATATGCTCCTAGTGCATCTACTACATAACTTTGTAACTTACTGTACAGGGACAGTCAGGCGAACAACAGGGTGATCGGCTGATGTCTACGATAAGAACACAATATCGTAGGGATACACCGCCAACTGAAGGCGATTATGCTCCACCGTCAAAATATCGCTCAGGTGAACAAAGTCCTGCTCACTGCTGATGAAGAGCCACGGATCACCCTCTTTGAAGAACCCATCCAGGTCCAGGGACAAATCACCACCATCCGGCAATGCCTCTACATCATAACGAATACCATTCCAATAGCGAGCCATCGTCTTGTTATACCACTGGCGCACCAGCCGCCGGAACAGATACGGGTAAACCACCGTGTCCGTGTACAACGCCTCCAACGACGACAACACAACACCCTCAACGGTGTAGTCATGGCTCCACACTGCATTGGGCACAAGTTTACCCTGGGCCGCCTGTGCTGCTTCCAACAATGGAAGTCGAATCGACGCAGGTAGCCCCATGTAGAAGAACGGATAGACCATTCCCTGCTGGACCAAATGATAATTCGCGCTGTCTATCACCCACGCGCCTACTTCCGTCCGCTTCAAACGCGTACCATCAGCGGCAGGCGGCTCTCCCAAAAACACAAAGCCCAACGGACGCCCGTTGCGCTCCACATCATCCGTGATGATATAACCGGGAATCGCATCCTCGAACTTATCCTCGACAAGTCGCCCATTCACGACTGCCGTGTCAATCCAGGTATTGTGCCCCCAACGCTGCCACGTCACATCCTCACACCCCATGAACGACAAGAAGATGTTCGTTGCACCTTCGCCCAGGTATGATGGCTGCTTGTGATTTCCCTTACTCGGACGTTTAATCCCCTTCGCCTTTTTCGTGAGGTCACTCGGGGTTCGCACCGATGGCGGCGTGTAATGCGTTTCTAGCGCGTCAATCCCTTCCAGGCGAATTGTGACAACCCCATCAGCCGCTTTTAGCTCACGCTCAAAGCGTTCGCGGTGATCAGTTTCTATAGTCTCCCACCACGCGGGGTTACTTGCCTTGAACTTGATCGAATCCGCATCCGGGGACATGCCGACTGCGTAAAAAACGCCTTGAATGAGGGTATACATAAACCTATTTCCGTTCGCTTGTTATGCGGTCAATCTTCCACGCGAATATACCACTCACCGCGAATTACCACCTTTAATGGTTAGGAGAACGCAGCGATACCCGTCTGGGCGCGGCCCAGGATGAGCGCGTGGATGTCATGGGTACCCTCGTAGGTGTTGACGGCTTCGAGGTTAACCATGTGTCGGAAGACCTCATACTCCGCTAACAGGCCATTACCCCCGTGCATGTCCCGCGCAACCCGGGCAATGTCTAGCGCCTTGCCGCAGTTATTACGCTTGACAATAGAGATCATCTCTGGGGCGAAGCGTTTTTCGTCGAACAACCGCCCCACGCGCAACGCACCCTGAAGGCCCAGGGCAATCTCCGACTGCATATCCGCCAGTTTAAGCTGGATCAACTGGTTGGCAGCCAACGGACGCCCAAACTGCTCCCTTCCCATTGTATAACGACGGGCAGCGTGCCAACAGGCCTCAGCAGCGCCCATCACCCCCCAGGAGATACCATAGCGGGCGCGGTTCAGGCACTCAAATGCAGGGCCGAATCCCGTCGCATCTGGCAGCATGTTTTCCTCTGGCACCTCAACGTTATCTAACACCATTTCGCCGGTGGGCGCACCACGAAAGCCGAGCTTACCCTGAATCTTTGGCGTTTCCAGGCCCGCCATACCCCGTTCGAGGATAAAACCCTTGAGCCTGTTATCGTGGGCAGGTGATTTTGCCCAGACAATAAACGTATCCGCCATAGGCGAGGTGCTCCAGCGTTTCTTACCGCTGATGCGGTAACCGCCGTCGATTTTCTCTGCACAGGTGGTAAGGCCGCCAGGGTCACTGCCAGCATCCGGTTCAGTAAGGCCAAACGCGCCGCGTCGCTCACCACGGGCCAGCACCGGGAGATATTTCCGCTTTTGTGCCTCGGACCCAAAAGCATAGATCGGGTACATGGTCAACGACGCCTGCACACTACTAACCGTGCGATAAACCGAGTCCACCCGCTCGAACTCACGGGCGACCAAACCATAGGCGACGTATCCCTGGCCCTCACCGCCGTACTCCGTCGGGAGTGTAATACCAAACAGCCCACGCTCACCGATTTCCTCATAGATAGCAATATCCGCCGTTTGATGCTCAAAGGCATCGTCTATGCGAGGCCGCAGGCGATTTTGCGCGTACTCGTAGGCACGATCACGATACGCCTTTTCGTCCTCTGTCAGTTGGTCCTCCAACAAGAAGGGGTCATCCCACTTAAAATTGTACTTTGCCATAAATGTAGCTCCTGTGTTGCTAGGTGTATCTGCTAGCAACAGTTTAGCAGATGGGGAGGGCGGCATAAACGAGAAAACGGCCCGAAGGCCGTTAATTTATGGGCGGTACAAGACTCGAACTTGTAACCCTTCGCGTGTAAGGCGAATGCTCTGCCAATTGAGCTAACCGCCCATGTACTTATGAGTATAGCGAAGTGTTCTCCGGCGTCAAGATAAGGTCCTGGCAGATCCTATAGCACCAGACCAAAGTTCCCACGCAAATTTCTAGGTTGAATGCGCTAGAATAGGTGGTGTGTTGATTGTCACGCACCGTCTGTCTAAATTGTCGTCATTGAGGAATACATCATGCGGAAGTGGTTTTGGTCGGTCATTATGGCGATTGTTGGTTTTATGGTAGGGATATGGTGGTTAAGAGAGCGAGAGGCAACAACCCCGGCGTTGAAGTCCTACGAACAGACACCACCCGAACCGAAGGCGAAACCCACCAAAGCGGATGCGCCGTCCGCCGACGCAACAGCTACACCAGACGTATCTGTTTCAGAGTCGGAAGCCGTGAAAACCGAGACACTGAAGATGGCATCATCGACCCCGGATGACCTGACAGCGATCAACGGGATTGGCCCGGCGTTTGAGCGAGCGCTCAACGACATTGGCATTATGACTTACGCGCAACTCGCCGTCCAAGCACCTGCTGACCTTGCAGAACGCCTGGATACGCGTGGTATCTCCACCGAGCGTATCGAGCGTGACGAATGGATTGAGCAGGCGCAGCAACTGGCAAATTCTTAAGGGAGTTATCGTTATGCGTCCGACAGCCATTAACCTGAACCGCAGCGAAGGCTATTTAGAGATTGTGTGGGAAGACAACGAAGTGTGTCGTTATCCCTTATCACATCTGCGTGAGGCTTGCCCGTGTGTGGAGTGCCGGGGCGGCCATGCTAACATGGGCGCAACGTTCGCGCCAGACAACATCCTGACCTTGAAGCCAGCGCGGTCCTATGATGTGGAGAACATCTTGCCAATTGGCAACTATGCCATCACCCTCGTTTGGGATGACGGCCATCAAACGGGCATCTACACCTGGACGTATCTCCGGCAGATTTGCCCACCGAAATCCGAAACCGAGGACGCCACCGACTAGCCCTACTCGGTGCGCCCGCGCACGAGATTATCGATAATCTGTGATCCCTCAGCGTTATTGAGGTCACATATCTCTGGGACTTCCCGTTGGAAGGGGGCCGCCAGCGGTTCGTCTGGGTTGAAGTAGTTATAAACCGTGAGCGCAATGTCCTCCATCAGCGGGAAAGTCACCTCGAAGTTGAGAAAGGCCGGGCCGTGCAACACCATCACCAGCACGTAGTCCCCACCCGGCGAGAACACAATCCCCGCGTCGCCGTGGGTGTCCCCCACCCATCCGTGCTTATGCGCCACGCCGATTCCCTCCGGTACCGCAGCCTCTAACAACCGCCCGATCTTGTTACCACGCATGAGATAAAGCATGGACTGGCATTCGTTCTGTGTGAAGTCCGCACCGTAGGTGTCGATTAGTGGCCCGGTACCGTCAACTGCACACTGGTGAATGCTGCTCAACAAACCACCCATCTCGCTGACAGTCATCTGGTTGAACGGGTCCGGGTTAGCGCGGGCCTGGTCTGCGGGACTCTGTGGCGCTAACACAGGCTGGGGCGTAATGCGTGAGTCAATCAGGAAAGGCGCAACCATAAAGGTGCTGTCCAAGCCAAGCCCCTGGAACATCCCTGTCACCTCAGACGCACCACTGTACGGGTCGCCGCCGACCTCAGCAAGTAGCGCGTTAGATGAGGTGTTCTCACTACAGACCATCATATTTGCCAGATGGCGAGCCTGTTCACCGTTCGGCAAATTATCCAGGCTACGATACGTCGCAGCGAGAATCCCGATTTTGCTGAGGCTCATGCCACTGTAGGCAATAGTCTCACCAAAGGCGATGGCCTCCCCGGTTTGCAGGTCCATGAGGAACAGGCTACCCTGCTGGCTGGTTTCCGGGACAAAACCAGCCTCTAAAACACGCCTCCACAGATCATCGCCCAGCGCCTGGAACTCTGGGCTGAGAGACACTTCATCGATGCCGGGAACACCAGAAACCGCAACAACGGCGTTCGGGGTGGGTGTGAGCGTAGGCGGGGCAAAGTCTAACCGGGAAATACTCGGCAGTGTGAAGATGTTCCCGTCGATTTCAAGCAGATCAATCGCGACCCAGCCAAAGCCCCCGGCAACATCATCATAGCGTATCTGCGCCCACGGCACGCTGGTGTGATAGGCCGTGACCTCAAACATGTCTCCAGCACGAGCCACGCCGATACGGTCATAGCCGACACCAGGGCCAAAGCGGATGTTTACCTCGCCGGAGACACGACCAACGATGCCAGAGGGTATTGTGGGTGTGGGTGGAGCCTGTGTCACAGCAATGCCGGGGGTGGCAGTCGGTAAGGCAGCGACTGCCACCCCCACCAACGGCATATCCGTCGAGGCGGCGGCAACTGCTGGGGCTGTGGATGATGGAAGCAAGGTTGGTGGGGCGGGTGGGGTATTGTTAATAACAACTGTGCTAAATGGCACCGTGTTGAGGTCGCCTGTGACCAGCACCAAATCCTGAAAGACCCAGCCATACGGTTCCCCAGTGGCCGGGTCGCCAAGCAACAGCCACGGGAAGAACTCACTGCGCCCAACGACCGGATAGCTTGTGCCATTCGTGATGGTCTCAACCAGGTCTGCGCCAATGTCGGTAGTCGCACGCAAGTTAGCCTCCAGATACGGTTCGGCGGTCACGGCACCCTGCTGCATCACCCAAATAGGAATGAGCAACAGTAACAGCAACGGTATACTCCAGCGAATTATCGTTCTCATGTGTCACACCATCCACAGCTCACGGTCAGTTGCGGAGGGTAGTGTATCTTAGGAGTGGATGTGGGAAAATTCCAAATTTTCCCCTTGCCTCCAGTAACGGACGTGGTATCATTTTTCAGGCTAGGCCGAAGTGGCGGAATTGGCAGACGCGCTGTATTCAGGGTGCAGTTCTCAATCGAGAGTGAGAGTTCGAATCTCTCCTTCGGCATAAAGTGAAGGCCGGGACGTTCGTCTCGGCTTTTTTGTTTCCTCAACCACACGGACACCATATGCCCATGACCCCACCCACACTCATCACCCAAATTGCCCCACAACGCAGTACACAGTATGCCCAACTGGCAAGTGACCTTGCCCCCTACGAACTACACCTGAGCAAGCTCGCGCCATCGCTGAACGCAGTTAAAACCGTTCGGCTAGGCGGGCTGGACTACCTGAAGTTCGGCCTGGCTGGGCCGCTGGACGATGATCTGCGCTACGAGTTGGGGACGTTGGCGGCGACACGCGCAGCATTCATCTACCACGAGCAAGGGGGGGAGCATCCGGGGCCGTTGCTGGAACCTGTTGAGACAAACATGGTCTATCCGATGCCGCCGGACTTGGCGCTCACACGACGATACCGGGGCAAGACAAATGAATTATTCACCGGGTTTCTGTGCAATCTCGCCCGCTACAGCAGTGATTTCGCGCATCGGCGCTGGGATGGGCTGCGACTGTTAGACCCGTTAGCGGGTGGCGGGACAACGCTATTTACCGCATTGAGCCTCGGCGCAGATGTCATCGGTGTGGAGAAGGACAAACAGGATGTGGGGTCTACAGTGGCGTTTCTGCGCGAGTATGTGCGTGGGGAGGGCATCGGTTGTAACCTCAAAGAGGAGAAGCTACAACGCCAGGGGAAACGCTGGTGGGCGACGATCACAGCAGACGGTGAACGCCAATTTGTATTCGCGAATGGAGATACCGCCCAAACGCCTGATCTCATTCGTGGGTTCAAAAAACCGCACTTTATCGTGACAGACCTACCATACAACGTCCAACATGGCGGCGACCTGGAGAAGTTGTTGCGGAAGGGATTGCCTGCATGGGCGCAGGTCTTGACGGATGGTGGAACACTCGTATTTGGCTGGGATGCGACGCGCTTCTCGCGAGAAAATATGGTCGATTTGGTAGAGGATACTTGCGACCTGCGCGTCTTGGATACACCGCCGTACAACCAGTTGGCGCACAGGGTAGACCGGGTGATTAAGCAACGGGACGTGATCGTAGCGCGGTGATAAGGCAGTTCTGCCGCAACAACACTGAGAGGTTCCCATACCGCCTCAACCATGTTTTGGAGTCCGTCGCAGATGTTGAAATTTTCACAACCATGTAACCCGGGTCTGCGGGGAAAGGGGCGACTCCGTCTCGTAGATCTTTTT
>CAYWZS010000012.1:39902-62781 GCA_964462905.1 uncultured Anaerolineaceae bacterium | reverse complement strand
TCTCGATTCCCGTCCGGCGGTGGCGGGATAACAACCGGGCGCAATGGTTCGGCATCCGTCAACTGATTTCCCAACCCCGCATCATTGCCGGGGAGTGCCCCCGTATCGTTATCGCCGCCGCGTGGCCCCCCGAGCGGCCCGGCCCCATCGCCATCACCACCCCGAATCCCGCCCAAGGGTCCACTATCACCATTACGCATTCCGTTGATACGTATCAACGGGCGCACCCGAACCCCTGGACGGTCAATGTCACGGATACGGTCTTGAATCTTCTCCTCAAATGGGATGAGGTCGCGGCGTTCCTCCGGGGTGAGCGACCCAAAATTGTTCTGCCGCTCCAGCAACCCAGCCTCGACTCGCTCGCGAATCTCGTCGCGGGTGGGTGGTGTCACTGCGTAGTTGAGCGCAGCGGGGTTCAGTCGAGCGTAACGTTCGATGCGGGTAAGGCGGTCATCGGGGAGCGGCTCGGTTGGCAACCACTCGCCCGTAACACGCCGGGTTTCGGGGTCCAGCGATACCCGTGCGCGGAAGCCCTTCAGCACGATCTGATCGTCACCGATACGGGCCGCCCCATCAATCACGGACAATTCCAGTTCGTCCTCGCTGGTGGCCTCCAGCACGATGGTTGAGCCGACGGTGATGTCTGCCCCGTTAACGTTCAGCGTGATCTCGGTGGTTTGTGGCCCCTGCACCAGTAGCGCGTTAGGCGCATCCTCACAGCCGACCTGCCCGACACCCGTCGTCATGGTAAACGCCTGCATCGGCCCGTAGGCCCCCCCCGTCACCACCGGGAGCGCGGCCAGCGCATCCGACACAGCCAGCGCGTCCGCCGGAATCCAGACGAGCAGGCCATCCTCGGCTAATACGACGCGCACCCACGCGCCGTCATCACTGGTCCCGTCGATCTGGATTTCGGTCCCGGCGTCGAAGGTCACGAGGGCGTTATATTCCTCAGATGGCCCGGAGTGGGCGTCAACCTCAGCAGCCGTGGCAACCGTAATCGGTTCGGCGGGCGAGGCGACCGCGTCGGGGTCCACGGCGCTTTCCACCTGCACATCGCCCACCAGCACAAACACGACGTTCTGGCCGGGGAGCGTGTTGGGGAGCATCGCCTGCACCTTCATCACCGCCACGCCGACCTCACCCGCGTTAACGTCCGGCGGCAGGCTCTCGATACGGCGCAGGTCCATTAGCGGGACGATGTCGGTGGGCTGCTCGAAGGACACCACGGCATCATCATAGAAGGAGGCGGTAATCGCCCGGTAGCCATAACAGGCCTCGTTGCGCCCAAGGTCGGTACAGTTCTCGCTAGCGGCCTCAATCGCGGACGCAACGAAGATCGGGCAGGTGTCCTGGGCCGCTGCGGGGACAGCTAGCCCGGAGAGTAGAATAGCGGTGAGGGGCAGGAGTAAACGCCGCATGATGAGGAGTGGCTCCGTTAATATTATACGAGTTAATTTCAGTCTACCCCAAGTTTTTACGGTGAATGTCATCAGGATGTAAATGATTTGTCATCTCGTGGTTTGCAAATCGTGGGATAAACACCTCATATCATGTTGAGAAAAGACAAATCATACGCACATCCCCCGCTTTCGGCTAAAATGTAGATACTATCGTTAGCGTAAATAAGGAAATCCCTCATGCCTGCTGAAGTCAAACGTGTGCAATCCGGCGTCTACCTGATGTTCTTGGGTGGCAACGTGGACGAACCCGAACTCAGCGCCGCCGCCGAGCGTGCCACCACAGCCGCCGAGGCCGACAGCGCCACCGCCGCCGCCTGGGTCGTAGACCCCGTCCAACTGTACAACCCGTTGAAGGCCGCTGGGGTGCTGCCGAAGCTAGTCCCCGCTGGCGTGACACACCTCGTCATCGTCGGCAACACACGCAGCGGCGCGGTCCTGGCGGAGCGGCTGGCGCAGAAGCTCCCGCACGTCACGATTGCGGCGACGGACACCCAACCCCAGGCGACAGAACGCGCCCGTGACCTGCTGGGGCTGGGTCCGGCAGAAGCACCGACCTGCGACTACCTCTAATGCGCTATGCCCTCGCGTTACTGGTCCTCGCGACGGGGGAAATCTCCCCGCTGACCAATCCATTCCCGGCGGCCTACGATGTATCGTGGGGATAGGTTGACGACGGCGTGATCTACATCGCGGTTGTGCCGGACGGCACAGCCTACGTGGAAACGCAGGTAACAGACGTTCTCGGCGCAGTCCGCGACCTGATGCCGACCCGCCAACAACGTCCGTAGCGGCCCGGACGTAAGCAACGCCATGATGGGTCAGCTTGCGCCGGGGGACTGGGTGGTCGTGCTGGACGGCCCGGTATGGGCTGGCGTGGTGTCAGGTGGGAATTCCCGGCCCGCTCACGGGTTGGACGGTTGAGGGGGCAGCCGGGGAACGCTGGTTAGAGCCGGGCTGTCCGTTTGATGGGTGCGGCTAGGGCCACATCACGACTGAACACCGTTTAGTGCTATACTAGACGGTGAAATGGAATCCTAGGGGAAGGAAAGCAACACATGGCACTCCAGACGGGCGACACACTCGGCGCATACACCGTGACAGACACGCTCGGCAGTGGCGGCATGGCAACCGTCTACCGGGCAAGGCACACCCGCCTGGACCGCGACGCCGCAATTAAGATCATGCACGCCAACCACCAGTCCGACGCAACCTTCCTGCGGCGCTTTAACTTAGAAGCCCGCATCCTGGCGCAACTGGACCACGCTAACATCGTCCCCGTTTACGACCTGGGCGACGTGGACGGCCAGCCCTACATCGCCATGAAGTACGTCCACGGGCAAACGCTGCAACAGGTGTTGTCCAAACGTCCGCCCTCCCTGCCGGAGATCGTGCAGATTGTGGATGCCGTGGCCGCTGCGCTGGACTACGCCCACGGTAAAGGCGTGCTGCACCGCGACGTAAAACCGTCTAACGTGATGCTGGCCGACAGCAGCACCGTCTACCTGACGGACTTTGGCCTCGCACGGCTGCTGCAAACGGGCGAGAGCAGCATGAGCGCCGGGTGGATTATCGGCTCGCCCAACTACATCTCCCCAGAACAGGCACGCGGCGACGAGACACTCAACGAGGGAACCGACGTCTACTCGTTGGGCGTGATGCTGTATCAGATGGTGGTGGGGCGGCTGCCGTTTGAGGGCGGCACCGTCTACGCAACGGTGATGGCCCACGTCAACGAGCCACCACCGCTGCCGTCCGAGATTAACCCGGAGGTGCCAACAGCCGTTGAGATGGTGCTGTTGCAGGCGCTCGAAAAAGACCCGGCCAAACGCCACACCTCGCCGGGCGAACTGGCCGCCGCCTTTAAGCGAGCCGTCGAACAATCCGGGCTAGAAACGCTGTCCAACGACCGCAGCGGGGTGTTCCAGCCACTCACCGAGGAGCCGCCCGCACAACCAGCGGCGGACCGCCAACCACCCAAGCCCAAGCGCAACGACCCCGCCACCACCCAGACTTTACTGCTGCTCAACGACGAGGCGAGTTGGGCCAACCTTCCCCGTGAGGAAATTGCCCAGCGCCGCATCAAGAAGCGCCGGGACAATCGCATGGGGCTAATCGCCCACGCCATCCCCTATGTGGTGGTGAACACAATCATGATCGTCAGTTCGGCGTTTGACGACGGCGTGAGCTTCGGCACGTTTATCCCGACGTTGGGCTGGGGCGCAGGGATAGCCGCCCACACGGTTACCGTGTGGTACCAGGATCGACGCCGGGTGGAAAAGCTATACCGCGACTTCGACACAGACATGAGTACCCGCCACGGCTCCGACTGGCGCGAGTGGCTGCCGGAGGAGGAGACTAACGCGGCTTGGCGCGGTGCGAAAGAGCGTTACGAGCAGTGGCTAGGGTTTGCAGTCCACGGTGCGGTCTACGTGTGTATCAATCTGTTGATCTGGATGACGTGGCTCATTGCTATGTCGGAGAGCGCCGATTTTGTGTTCCCCTACCCAGCGATTGTGAACCTGGCGTGGGGCTTCGGGCTGGTGATGCACGGGCTGTACGTGCGCAACTTGGAGGCAAACAACGCGCCACAGGCCAGCATCCAGGCAGAGCTGGACCTGATAAGTGGCAGCACCAGCACGGCGGTCCCGGCCAAGCACAAGCACACCCTGGCGGACGACAGCGGCCTCACCGACGGCGAACTGACGGACAGCGCGGTAGATATGCTGGAGGGGCGGCGCGGACAGCGTTAGGGGTGCTGTTCCCGCCACTCACCGCGCAGGAGGGGTTAAGGGCTGAGGGGCATCCGTTGTTCCTCCTGCTGAGGCGGCGCTATGTAGTTCGGTTGTTGGCGTGTGTCGTCCATCTCGCCAGATATAGCCGAAACGGAAGAGGGCCGCGAGAAAAACCGTGACGACGAAAAGTATGACGGGCACGGTATTGCGCCCGTAGGTCTGGATTTTATTGGAAAGCAATAAAATAGCTAATGTAACATCATATAGAAAAGTTGACCCCCAGATGAAAAATGCCCAGGCATCCATCGTGAAAGTCTCTCGCTCGCGGCTAAAGGTGGTGATTAGAATCAAGGTTGTGTAGGACATGATGATGAATGAGGAGATCAAAAACGGCTCGCTCCAGTCCTGAATCTCGACCTCATGTCGCCACCATGCAATCGAGTTCACAAGAATAGGATAGGACGAAAGCACAACTTCAAAGATGTACAGAACAAACTGAATCGTGGTTTCTCGTTTGCGGTCAGCTTGACGTTTAGGCGAGGAATTGGTTGGTTTTGACATGACGCTGGCTGCTCCTAAAACGACAGGAGAGATTAGAGTTACTAATCTCTCCTGGGTAAGATGCTGGGATTCAGGGAAGTTTAGGCATTCCCGAACTAATGATTGTTGCGACCCTTCACAACGGCAATCACAGCCGCAACACCGAAGAAGCTCAAGCCAACAAAGGCAAAGATCGCCTCGACGAGCATATACACCTCCCTGCACTAGATGTTAATACAGCCTGATAGTTTATCTTGCTGTAAGCAGAGTATAGATACAAGTCACGATACTTGTCAATGAATTTTGGTGGAATATACGCCAGATTAACAATCATTGTCATAACCCCAACCCCTTCGCCTCGCGCCAGAACACGTCCAGTTCGTCCAGGGTGTGCGCGTCCATCGCCTTACCGCTCTCCCACACGCGCCGCTCCACATGCTTAAACCGCCGCGCAAACTTGGCATTCGTCCCCTGGAGCGCGACCTCGCTCTCCACCCTCAGCCAGCGCAACAGGTCCACCACCGCGAACAGCAAATCCCCCGCCTCATCTGTAATGTCTTCGGGGGAATCCGCCGCGTCCAGTTCTGCCAGTTCCTCATGAATCTTGCTCTTTACGCCCGCAATATCGGCGTAGTCAAAGCCGAGTTTCGAGGCGCGTTTAGCGTACTTCTGCGCCCGCATCAACGCGGTAAAGCTCTCCGGCACGTTGTCCAACACAGACGTAAACCCCTCATCCGTTGCGCCGTTTGCCGCCCTCTCCTGTGCTTTGATCTGCGCCCAGGTCTGCACCACGGCGTCCGGGCTGTTCGCCTCAACATCGCCCCACACATGCGGGTGCCGCCGGATCATCTTGGCGTTGAGGGTCGCAATCACATCACGCATCCCGAAATCCCCGTTTTCGGTGGCAATCTGCGCGTGCAACAGGATTTGCAGCAACAGGTCGCCTAACTCCTCCGCCAGATGCGGCATGTCATCGCGGTTGAGCGCGTCTAACACCTCATACGTCTCTTCGATCAGATAGGGCCGCAACGACTGGTGCGTCTGCGCCCGGTCCCACGGGCAACCCTCCGGGGCGCGTAGATGCGCGATCACCTCCTGCGCCGCTTCAAAGCTGCTGCGCCCGCCCAACGCCGGGACGTAAAGCGTCGTCAGATGGTCGATAGCGTCCTGACGGTCGATCTCGCAGAGTGGCATGGGGTGCGCCGCCCCCGCAATCACCAACGTCACCGGGAAATCGTCGGGATACTGGTTCATCAGCGTCAGCTTGACGTTGCTCGCCACCTCACGGTTGTAGACCTGCGCCAGCAGCGCCGGTGCATCCGGGTTGAGCGGGGGATGATGGGCCGTTGCGACCTCTAGCGCGTCGATCAGTTGCAGCCCATCTAGCGCGTCAATTTTCAGCGCGGCGCAGGTCGGCTCAACGAAGCTCACACCGTTGTGAACCGTCACCGGGACGTTGGCCGCTCGTGCGCCGTCAAGCAACTGGCCCACCGTCGATTCCGCCACGAAGGGATCACCCGGCACAGCGTAGACCACGTCTGCGCCCGTGGCTGCTGCCAACACCGTCTGCGTGATCTCGGTGTAGACATCCTCAAAGCGTGCCGCACGTTCGTAGATGGCGTCGAAGCTGACATAGTCCGGGCCAGCGGGCAAATCCGGCACGCAGGGATGGCGCTCCGTCCGCAGGTAGACGGTCTGGGCGCGTTCCAGCACCGCCCAGGCGCGGCGGGTGATGTCGTCGGCGGGGCCGGGGCCAAGTCCGATAATGGTGAGGGGCATAAGGGGGCGTTCCTTCGCTCAGGTTACAGGCTACAATCCGAGGATAGGCGGCAAGCGGTAAAATTTCAACGATGGGGGTCCCCCAAACGCCGATCTGTGAAAGGGGTTTGAGGGCGAAGGCGTGCGCTACTCCGCGTCGGAGGCATCCTCACCCGCCGTAGCCTGGCCCCGCTCGGTCATCTCAGACTGCGGTTCCTCCGGCGGGTCCAGGCGCAGGCCCATTGTCGCCACCACCGGGAAGTGGTCGCTGCCCCCTGTGTAAACGGACTCCGCCGTGAGCGAGCGCAACCGCTCCCCGTTGTGCATCACGTAGTCAATTCGCACAATCGGCGGGAACCACGCGGGATAGTCCAACCACGGGACAGACGTGTTCATCTCCGTAAACTGCGGGAACGTCAGGCCAAGCCCCCACGCCACATCCTGATACACGTCAATATAGCCCGCATCACGCACCTGCCAGTAGGCATCACTGCGGTCGGTCGCGTTGAAGTCCCCCGCGACGATTACGGGCTGGCCTTCCTCCTCGGCGGCCAGCGTCGCCAGCAGTTGCTCGTAGCCCTGGTTGCGCCATGTGGCATCTGTCGGCAGGGGCCACCCGGCAGGCGGCCCAGGGTGGAACACCATCACCGTAACGGGTTGGCCGTCAATCGTGGCGACCACGCGCAACAGGTCCGCCGCTTGGTTGGCCTCCATCGTCGCCTCCATCTCGCCAGTGTCCAACGGGTGCTTGCTGTAGAGGCCCTGGTCGCTGATGGCGACGAAATACGGGTACTCGTCGGCGACGGACTGCGTCAACGACGGCAACTGACGGGCGTCACGGAGTTCCTGCAATACGACAAAATCCGTGTTCTTGAAGCGCATCAACTGGGCGATCTCGTCCGCGCCCTGTGCCCCCAACAGCGCGTTATAGGTCATCACACTCACGACGCGCTCGTCTGGGGCGGGGGACTGGCTGCGCGGCATGAAGTACGGCCCATACCACACCAGAAACAACGCCATGATCGGCAGGCTGAGGCCGACCATCAGGAACCGGCGCAACAACAGCCCCATCACAAACCACAAAAACGCCGGGATCAGCAGTGCAGGCAGCAGGCTGTTAAACGCAACCACCGCCCCAATTGTCTCCCCCAGCACCAATCGTAACACCAACAGCACCAAGACAACCGCCAAATAGCCAAAGGACAGGATATTCAGCAGCGCGTTGAGCAGATTACCAAGCGTTTTCAAGCGTCATTCCTCCAAAAATGCGAGCCGTACAAAAAGTGGGCGGTGGTCCCCACCACCAGAGCGGCCCCAAACGGTTGCCGCAAGTGCCCGCCAGTCATCATCGTCGTAGAAAACATAGTCCAACCGCGCCAACGGCGGCGCAAACCGCACCCACCCGGTATGTGTGGGGGCGCTAGGAAAAGTGTACCCCGGCCAACGCCCCACCTCCGCATAGGCATCCGTGAAGATTGTTGTCACCGCCGCGTAGTCCGCCGTCATTGGGGTGATGTTGAAATCCCCCACGACCAGCGTCGGCGCGGTCGGTTCATCCGCGGTCGCCCCCTCTAACACATGGGCAATATCCGCCGAGCGCACCCCCACATCAAAGCCGGGCACCATGAACGGATGCACCGGATGGACGTTGTATACTACCACCTCGCGCCCGTCAACGTCTAGCAAAACACGCTGATGGCCGAGTTGAACGGGCAACGGAGCCTGAAAGAAGCGATCCTCGATAATCGGAAAGCGGCTGAGAACGCCCTGGCCCCGGGTGCCTGCGGCCTGTGGATGGAGCGCCCGATAGGGGTAGTCGTTCGGGAAGGCGCTGGCGAACACCTCACCAGACGCAAAACTGACCTCTTGCAGCGCAACAATATCGGCGTCGGCCTCCGCGACAATTGCCAGCGTATCCGCAAAGGCGGCGGCGTCCCCACTGCGATTCAGCAGGTTATACGTCAGCACAGTGATCTCACGGTTGTTTGCGGGGGCGTCCTGGGGGCCGTTGGTGAGCATGGGCGCGTTCGTCCACACCGCCACGATGAAGGGCAACGCCAGCACCGCCGACGGCAACCACAAGCGCGTGACGAGCGCCAACGGTAACAACACTAAAATCGGCAACAGCATCAGGTGTAACAGGTTGTTGATGACCGCCACATAGTTGAGGTTTTCCCCCTCCGCCCAGCGCAACAGCAAAAAGAGCGTCAAGCTGAGGCCATAAGCCCCCACCGACGCCCGAAAGGCATTCCAAACCGTCCGGCCCATCAGCGACAATGGGCCAGGCGGTCGTGTCTCGGCTCCCACCAACCAGGTGCCCCGTTACAGGCTACTACCAGAGAACTCGGCCTGGTACCGCTGGCGAGAGGCCTCGATTTCCGCACGGGCCTCGTCCACACCAACCCACCCGCCGGACTCCACATGGGTGCCTTGCAGTTGCTTGTAAGTGAGAAAGAAGTGTTCAACTTCCCTGGGAAAGTGCTTGGGGATGTCTTGCATATCCGTGTAGCCATCGAAATTGGGGTCGGTCGCGGGGACGGCCAACACCTTATAGTCCTTCTCCGCGTTGTCAATCATCTTGAACATGCCGATGGGCCGCGCCTCAATCACACAGCCGGGGAAGGTCGGCTCGTTAATCATAACCAGAATATCTGTCGGGTCGCCGTCCTCGAACAGCGTGCGCGGGATAAAGCCGTAGTCGCCGGGGTAAACCACCGGGCTGTAAAGCACGCGGTCCAGCTTGATGACCCCGGCGCGTTTGCTGTATTCATACTTGTTGCGGTTGCCCTTCGGCACTTCGATGACAGCGTGAACAACTTCCGGCAAGCTAGGGCCGGAGGATAAATCGTGCCAGTAGTTCATGCTCATGGGGTAGGCGTCCTTTTCTGTGATGAGACCGTGAAAGTGTAAAGCTGACATAAATTTTATCACATTCGAGGGGAGAATCCGCACTACTATCACGTCTATCATATATAACACGAATGGGAACGCAATGTGGGCGACAGTCTCGGTAAACATTGATAGCCGTTTAACATAGTATTCAGGCGCTGTTCACCCCCCGGCAGCACTATGTAAACCACAACACGGAAATCTATCCCACCAATCGCGTATCCTATTCACATCTGCTTAGTCTCAATAGAGGGAAATATGTACAAACGAATTCTGATGATTGTTGCGGCGGCGGCGTTGGCCCTGGGCGGTTACGCCTTCGGCCAGGTCACGGCCCCCGAGGTCACCGCACAGGACGGCCTGCGTACCGAGTACGAGCGTATCTTCTCTAGCGTTTACGAGACGGTTGCCCCGTCCGTGGTGTCCATCAACGTGCTAGGCCGCGCCGAGGACAGCCAGTTTGACGAGGAATTCTTCTCCAGTGGCGGCACCGGCTTCGTGATCGACAAGGCAGGCCACATCGTAACCAACGCGCACGTTGTAGACGGCGCGACAGAGATCGTCGTGTACTTCTTCGACGGCACAATTGCCCGTGCCGAGACGATTGGCGCAGACAACGACAGCGACCTCGCCGTGATCCAGGTGTCGCAGGTGCCGGGCGAACGACTCATCCCGGTGACGCTGGGCGACTCCAGCGCGTTGGTTGTCGGCCAGGGCGTGCTGGCGATCGGTAGCCCGTTTGGTGAGGAGTGGACGCTGACGAGTGGTATCGTCTCAGCGTTAGACCGCTCCATCCGTTCCCTGTCGGACTTCTCCACAGGTGCAGTCATCCAAACGGACACCGCCATCAACCCCGGTAACAGTGGCGGCCCGCTGCTGAACCTAGACGGTGAGGTTGTCGGCGTGAACACGCAGATCCGTAGCGCGACTCGCAGCAGCAGCGGTATCGGTTTCGCGGTCCCGTCCAACCTGGTAAAGCGCGTCTCTACCGCATTGATCGAGGACGGTGAGATGGCCTACAGCTTCATGGGCATCAGCGGCCAGGACAACTTCATCGGCTTGATCGAGGAGTACGGCCTGCCGAACAACCTGCGCGGTGCCGTCGTGAGCAGCGTCCAGCCGAACAGCCCGGCGTCCCAGGCAGGGTTGAATAACCCCACCAACACCTCTATTGATGTGATTACGGCGATCAACGGGGCCGCGATCAACAGCATGGATGACCTGCTGGCGTACCTGTCGCGCAACACGAACCCCGGCGACACAGTGACGATGTCTGTGTTCCGTGATGGCGGCACGGTCGAACTGCCGATCACGCTCGGTTCCCGCCCGGAGTAAGGGCAACCTGGCGGTTAAGCATCAAAAAACCGGGATCGTCCGTGTGGACGATCCCGGTTTTGCGTTTGGGCAACGGTTGGATTAGCTGTTGTTGCCGTCGGTCAGCGTGCCGTTAACCTTGATCGGAATCTGGCGCGGCTGGGCGTCCTCGGCCTTCGGCAGCGTCAGCGCGAGCACACCGTTCTCGTAGGCAGCCTCCACAGCAGTGTTGTCCACGGCCTTCGGTAGCCGGATGCTGCGGGTATAGGTGCCATAGGGGCGTTCCTCCATGCGGACGCGCACATCCTCGGCAACCTCGGCCTTCGGCATCTCGGCGGAGATGTGCAGCAGGCCATCGTGCAGCGTCACCTCGATGTTGTCGCTGTTGACGCCCGGCAGGTTCGCCAGCAGCAGGTAGGCCTCGTCGCTCTCGTGGATGTCCAGGGCGAGCGTGTTGTCGGCGGTGGTGTCGAACCCACGCAGGCTATCCTCGAAGAAGCGGTCCATCATGGACTGCATCGCGGCGATCTCACGCATAGGGTTCCGGCGAATTACGATACTCATTTGTCAAACCTCCCGTTACAAACTCGTGTATGCGAATGTGTTTACGATTTGCGCGGGTTGTTCGGATTTGTTTCCCGCATCTGTTCAATATGGTAGACGGGATGTGTAAGAGCAATTTATGAGAAACGTATAGCGTCCGTAGATGTTGCATCTGCAAAATATCGGAGAAATTTAGGGGGTGATCCAGGTACACGCTACCCGGATCAGTTGAGGGAAAAACGCCTACTGTGTTACACGGGTGATATAGCTGCCGTCTTCCGTTTTAACGCGGATGATGTCCCCCTCGTTAACGAACATCGGGGCCTGAAGTTCAAGGCCCGTCTCCACCGTAACGCGCTTGGTCGGGTTGTTGGCAGTGTCGCCTGCGACGGCCATCTCCGCGTCAACCACCTTCACATCAATGTTGGGCGGCAGCGTAAAGTCGATAATCTCATCGCCGTACTGCTGAAGCTCCAACTTGAGGTTCTCCTTGAGGAAGGGCATGGCCTCCTCGAAAATCTCACGGGCCACCTGCGGCTGCTCGTAGGTGGCAGTGTCCATGAACACCAAGAAACGCCCATCATCGTAGAGATACTCCACCTCACGGCTCTCCACGCGGATGTCCTCCACACGGTCGCCGGAGTTAAAAGTCATTTCCGTGGTGGCCCCGGTACGCAAATTGCGGACCTGCACGCGAATCGTCGCCTTGCCGCGCCCCGGCTTGCGGTGTTCGTAGTCCAGCACCTTGTAGATTTCACCGTCCTTAGTGAAGTTGGTCTTTTTACGCAGTTGGTTCACGTCGATCATATGTTGTCTCTCATACTATCAATATACAGGTTGGGTTTATCACGCGGGAAGTATAGCAAAAAGGCACCTCTTGGGTAGATAGCCCATCCCCCCCCCCCACACCGACGACCACCGCCCAACAC
Organism: uncultured Anaerolineaceae bacterium; assembly: GCA_964462905.1. Taxonomy (GTDB): domain Bacteria; phylum Chloroflexota; class Anaerolineae; order Aggregatilineales; family Phototrophicaceae; genus DAOTTY01. The sequence goes on along the minus strand of CAYWZS010000012.1, from coordinate 50,613 downwards.
ACTAGAGCATCGCCAATTCTGGCCTGTGTTGGAAACGTCTAATTGTCCCCTAACCGCAGCACACGTAGGTTATCGAAGGTGGGGGTGATGCGGTTAGCAGGGCAGGCATATAACCCCACAGGACCGCCGACCGCCTCCGGCAGCAGGCGCTCCGCGACAGCCACCCCGTTCATCTGCACCGTGACGACGCGCTCATCGGCCAGCACCCGCACCCGGTTCACCTGTGCCGGGTCGTACAGGTCCCCCGTGAGCGCCGTGTCGATGAGCGGTGCGCCCTCCACCAACCACCACAACGCCCCACCCAGGCCAAAGTTGATGTAGAGCGTCCCCGCCTCCCCGTAGCCCAACACCACCGCGACTTGTGCGCCGGGGTTGTCCACATCCACCTCAACCGCGAAGGCAGTCCAGTCTCGCGGGCCAACGGTGAGCAATGCCCCACACACAGTCGTGAAAGCGCGACCGTCTGCCGTGCCCCAGGCCGGGTCCGCGTCCCAGGCCGGGTTCAGGCCGTCTGTAAAGTCATCAGTGAAGAAGGTGTCAAAGGCCGCGTCCAGGGTGGGGAGCGAGGCCGCGCCTGCCTCCAGAGGGGCGCGGGTGGCCGTGGGTGGCACCCGGCGGGACGGCGTTTCCGTCGGGACGAAGGCCACCGCCGTCTGCGTGAACAGGTTATCTATCGCGGCCAGGGTTCCGGCGGCGGCGGTTTGCTGGGCGCTGAGGGCGGCCACGGTCCGCGTGGCATCCAACGCAACCGCGCCCCCCGTGGCCGTCTGTTCGAGCGCGGCAGCCGTCCCGGCGCTGTTGAGCGCCCCCTGCGTCACGACCTGGGCGGCGTCCGCAGCCGCCACCGTCTCCCGGCGTGCGCCCTCCACAGCGATAGCGGTCCCGGTCGCGGCAAGGCCCGCCTCACGGGTGGCAAAGGCGAGCGCGGTCGCCTCCGCCTGGGCTGCCTGCGCGGTGCGCGTCGCCAAACGCCCCGGTACCCAGGGATCAACATATTCTGGTGGGGCAAGCAGCAGAAACATGATGATGAAAACCAGCACGATCACCAGCCCGAACAACCCCGCAATCCCCAACGCCCCCAACCACACACCCACCCCGTTCCCCCGGCGGCGCTTGGCCCGGCGCGGCAGCACCCCGGCAGGTGGGCGCACGCCCCCCGGCGGCGGCGGGATAATGGGCGTAGGCGCGAGCGGTTTGGTGTCGTTCCCCGGTGCGGTGGGGCTGGTGTCCTCGTCGGAAGCAGGTGGTTCGGCCTCTGGGAGTGATGGGGGCGGGGTGGGTGTGTCGGTCATCGTTTGGATGGTCCTGTGTTGGTTGGCTGCCCCCTATTGTACGCCGGACGCCAAGAACGAAAAACGGGCAGCCTTATGGGGCCGCCCGTTGCGTTGTATTGCGGAGATGTTTTGACCGTCTGGGGTTAGGCGATTCCAGATAAAAGATAGCGTTGTCCCCCGCCGAGGGATAGAATCCCCCGGCTAAAACGTGTCAACTGAAGTGAACAGCGGCTCACACGGCTGTTTTGGCATCCCTCGAGTGGACGCGCTAGGCTCTAGCCTGTGGTTTTAACCGCAGGTGGCTAACTTACTTGCGCGATATTGTCCCCGTGTCGCCACGGAACTCGTATCGCTCCACGGTGCCGTCCCCATAGACCACCCGAATATCTAGCGGGGTAGCCCCTGAGCAGACGCTGTCGAGCGACGCGGCCTCATAGCCGTCGCCTTCATTCAGGTACCAGCCATGATTCCAGGTTTGCTCCAGCTCGTTAGCGGCCCAGTCTTGCACGGCACTCCACTCACCAGCACCTGCATTTAACGGTGCCCCAATGGTGACTTCGGTATTGGGGCCACAGCTTGTCGTTAACGTCAGTTGAACATCGTTGCCCTGGCAACCACCCTGTTTTTGGAAGGTTTCATAGACCGGGCAAGCCCCTGCCGACACGGTGAAGTCAATACCGAGGGAAGTACCCGCACTGGCGGATGATTGGCTGTTCTTGTCAACATCGTGCGGGACGATCGTGATACGGTATTGGCCGTCGGAGAAGCTACGCCCAGCAAAGTTACCACTACTATCACCGAAGGCGCTGAAGGGCTTGACCCCCTCTTCCTGGCTGTTGTTGTAGCTCGTGCCCGCACGTCCGGTAATGATGATCTCCGTACTGAGCGTATCATCGTTGGTGATGGCCTCAAAGCTGATGTTGGTCCACTTCGACAGGCGCATACCCGGTGTGACTTGTCCAAGGCGCTGGTTGGTGTCGGCGTCAATCAAGAACACCTGTAAGGCCTGTGGGCCTTCACCTTCTATGGTGAAGTTCACCCGGTAGGCCGCTGATGGCTCACCTGTTTGGTCGGCGGTGCGGTAGGCGGTAGCCGTCAGCCTGTAGTTGCCGGGGGCCAGCGTCCGCCCGGCGTAGTTCCCGCCAGAGTCCCCATAGATCGTGTAGGGTGCCGTGGTGTCGATCCCGTTGTGTACCTCGCTACTATTCTGCATGAGGCTGAACTTGACGCTCCCGACCGGGCCAGATGTCTGCGCGACGAACCCAACGTCGTTCAAAACCTGGATGGTGTCGCCCTCATTGAGCGCCCCCTCAAGGTTGCTACTGGCCCCGTCCACGTTGGCCCACTGGAAACCCGTCACGAAGATGGGGTCCGGCGGCGGGGTCACCACCAAAGTCAGAGGGTCAGATGTAATACCCCGGTCACCCTCGCCGTCAATGGCGGTGAGCGTCATGGTGTAGGTGCCTGCGGCCAGGGCCGTCCCAACGTAAGGGTCAGTATCATCCCCCCAGAAGGTGTAGGGCGCGGTTGAGTCGGTCACGGTACGGTTAACACCCGGCCCAGAGATGGTCATCTCGACCTCGGCTGGCGTCCCCCCGATAATCAAGCCCCTGATCTCGTAGGTGCCGATCTCGACTTCCGTCTGCGGGTCGGTGCGGATAAAGCCCAGGGAGGAGTCATCAGTGGGGTCAAACAACTCGAAACCGCCAGGGATCAGGTTAACGGCGTCGTCCGGGTTGTTGGCCGTGTCCACGTTAACGTTGAGTTGCAGCGCGACCTGATCCGCGCCCTTGGTGGCAGACGCCTGAATGTAGAAATCACCGTTCGTGGTGAAATCCTGGTTGGCGAAGGTGAAGGTCTGCGGGTTCGTGCCGTCCCCCATCTGTGAACCACCCCACCCACCGACAAGGCTATCGTCAACGCTGTTATACAGTTCGATTAACAGGCTATCCGGCTGGCCTTCCACTTCCACCAGCACAGTGTACGTCCCTGGCGGAACCTGGGCGGAGGGGTGCCCCTGGATCGCGATTGAACGCACGTTGAAGGGGTCTTCAGTGTCGGCTGTATCCTCCGTGTTGCCGCTCTCGCCCAGGTCTTTCTGCGCGTTGCTGGTAACGGTGGGGTAATCGTAGAGGTAACGGTCGGTACAGTCCGTCTGGCGGCCCTGCACCGCACAGAGCATCGGCAGGTAGATCTGGTTGTAGATAGCGCCTTCGCGCCACTCATCCGGCGCGGCCAGCATCGTGACGATCGGGATGGCGACAACCGCCACTAGCAGGATCAGCAGCGCGTACTCAAGCGCACCCTGGCCTCGCTGTAAGTGCTTTTTTATTGTTGATTTTGTGTTTTTTGGCATTGGGGCAGTCCCCTTTACTCTCACAAATTTCACTGTTCAGAAGGTTTGTCTATAATGCCGAATTACGCATCTGCATCCATTTCATATTATCAGAAAGCGATACCAGGCGTAGTGGATGTAAGGAATTATTGACACCTTATGAACAGCCTTTTAACTTTCTCCCTGCTTTGTCCCATCTCGGCGGCGCACCGACAGGTAAACCGCCGTGCCGATCAGCCCGAAGCCGACCAACCCAACGACGAACCAGCGCGGGATGTTGAGGAAGAAATCCCGCGCTTGGACGAGCACGACCAGCACCAGCGCCACCACGCCAATCTGCCGGGCCAACGGCATGTCCAGCGTGACACCATAAGCGACAAACCCCAGCGCATAGGCGATCCCCAGCAGGAAATAGACCAACAGCCCGGTATCGCCAATCTGCCCGAGCGTGGGGAAGAAAAAGAACAACGCGCCCAACACCAACAGCATGTTGACTACAATCCCCTCAATCTGACGTTCGCGCTCCCGCCACGCCAGCATTAGCGCGACAGTGCCGACAGCGGCAGTGTACCATTGTGGCTCGCTGAACAAGTCCGCATTGACAAAGCGCGACAGGTACTCGATATGCCAGAAGTAAAGCGGCAACGCCACTGCCGAAATCCAGTAATCGCGGGAGCGCGGGACTAGTAGGTCACGCTCATAGACCAGCAGCCCTAACAGCGTGTAACCCGCGAGCCATCCGCTGACATACTCTAATTGGCTGTCGCCGATGCTGGCGGTGCTGTAGGCGACCCCGGCCACTGTCGCCAGAACCCCTAACACGGTATATTTGCGTGGTCGGTTGCTCTCTGCGGGGAGTTGCACCAGCACACGGTCCAACAGGTACAACCCCACACTCAACAGCGCAAACACAACCGGGTAAACCGGGTCCGGCGCGTCCATACCGTCAAGCAGATGGTAGAGCGCCATGTACGGTGCGATCACGGCCACACTGACCAGCAACGGGAACCCCGTATGCGCGTAGGCGAGGGCCGCTAGTGCCATCACCAGCGCGAGATACCCGGCGTAGAAGAACGGCGCGAACGTGAACACCCACGCCGTCCCGTAGACGGCCACTGCTACAAGTGCTGACATAGCGTGCCACCAGCGCCACACCGTGCGCTCATGTGTGATGAGTTCAGTGTAGGCGAAGGCGGCGTAGAGCAGCAACGCGCCGTAGCTTACGATTGTTCCGATGAACGGTGCATCACCGCCGTCCATGTAGGCGACCCCGCCTAACAAACACAGGCCCAGCGCGATCATCCCCACACGAGCCGCTGCCGTTCGTGCGGGGCGCGGCAACGGGCTGTAGGCGAGAAACGTCTCAACCCCGGCCAACACCACAAACACGGGCAGCCAGGCATCATCCGGCGCGTTGACCCAATCCAACAGGGAGGCGACCGCCAGGAATGCGACCGCTGCGGTGATGTGGTACATCCAGGCGGTACTGTAGGTGTAGGCGACGTAGGCGGCATGTGCGGCCAGCAGCGCGGTAAAGACGAACACCAGCAGCGCGTCCTCCGTGCTGAACCCACCGAAGGCGTAGAGCGCCGTAATCCCCACGCTCAGGCGGTTGAACTGGCGAAGTAACGTCCTGTCCTCGCGCCGGGCCAGCCACAGGTTCAGCAGCACCAACAGCCCAAAGTGGACACCCCCGCCGAGCAACACACGCGGCGTCAGCGGGACCGCGAACGTCACCAGCGCGTGATTCACCCCGAACAGGGTGATAACCTGCGCGACGGCAAGCGTGATCGCGTGTAGGCGCACGGAGGCGTAGACCCAAGCGTAAACCGCCGTGACAACGACCACCGCCAGCACCTCCACGCTATAGAAGGGAATGTCACGCTCAAAAATTGCCAGTATCCCAACAAACACACTCAGCACCAACGTCCCCAACGAGGCGTATTCAAAGTCCTTCTCGTAGAACTCGCGCACCTCCTCCGGGGCAAAGCGCAGGCTCACACGCACCAGCAGCAATACCAACGCGGAAAGTACCGCCGTCAAAATGAAATATTCGGCGGGGGCGTCGTTGATCTCCACCAACGCCAGGATCATCGCGAGGATGCTGAGGCTACCGAAATAGGTAAAGTAGCGGCGGCGATAGACAAAACTCAGGCCAATGTAGACGACTGTCGAAATCAACGAGGTAACGAGCCAGGTAATGCCCAGGCCCTCCGCCCCACCGACCACGAACTGTTGCCACGCCACCCCACAGAAGGGCGTGAGCAGTGCCCCCAGCGTGATAAAGGCCACGCCAACACTCTCTAGCTTGAGCGTGCGCTGCACGATCAAGCCGCCTGCGTACCAGCCCAACGTGAACACCAGCACAATCCCAAAGCGCACAACCCCACCGAGGTTCTGCCATTGGAAGCCGACGAACAGCGACACCGCCGCCACAATCAGGAACGCACCGACGTACAGCAACAGGTTAACGGTGTTCTCCTGGTACCAGTTAGACCACGAGAAGCCGGGTTCGCTTTCGCCGCGTGCCTCGCGTTCAGCCTGGGCGCTGGCACGGTCCGGGTAGGGGTAGCGGTCGTCATCGGTTGGCGCAGGCGCGGTTGCGCGCTCCCCCCACCAATCAGCAGTGGTGGCAGCCTCATCCGCGACGGCCTCGGTGTACGCATCAGATGCGGGCGCATCGTCGTCCCACGGGCCGGGTATCCCCTGCCGCCTAAGGAAATCCTCTAACGACAGCGCGGGGTCGTTAACGGCGGCAGCACGCATCTTACGGATGAGGTTGTAGGTGTCTGATTCGTCGGTAGTGCGTGGCTTGGACTTGTTGCCCCCGCCCAGGTTGCGGAAGAAAGATACCATTCCCCAGATGTAGAAGATGGGGATGGTTAATGCACAGGTGATACCGAGTAAGCCAAGCAGAATTTCCATGGTAAACCGCGCCTCCAACTAGGAAAAAGCTCACCACCCACAACCGGGCGGGGGCAACGTCGCATCTACCATAATAGTAGAAGTTGGAATTTTGCGCTGAGGGAATAGGCGGGGAAGTTGTGGGGCGGCGCTACCACCGCCCCACAAGACTGTGTTTGAACGGGCTGTTATCGCTGTTGCCGCTTCTGATGCTCGCTGACATACTCTTCGTAAAGCCACTGGATATTGTCCGGCTCACCGATGATAGTGATGCGGTCGCCTTCGGCAAGCGCAGTGCTACCGCGTGGGATCAAAACCTCGTTACCACGCCGGATAAGCGCCACCAGCACGCCCTCCGGCAGTTTCAGGTCGCGGAGCTGCTTGCCGACAAACGGCTTGGTGCGCCCGGCTGCGTTCACCCACAGGGTAAGCAGCCGGTCGCTGTGCAGCAGAATTTCCTTCATCTCCTGCTCGTCACGGGCAATTTCCCAGGCATGGGCGAAGTCGTCCGTCTCGATATGGTTAATCAACTGGGCGATGATACGCAGGTGTTGCCCGGTGTTGTCCTGTGGGCTAATGACAAAGAAGAAGGCGTGAATGCTCACCTTTTCCGTCAGGGTGTTGTTATCGTTGTTGACCATCACACCCAGCTTGCTACGCACCATCACAATTTCGGTGTGGTTGACGTTCGTCAGGCGCAAGTTAGGCATCACGGCCCCCTGTGGGACAATAGTATAGTTGGGGCTGATGCTGCGGATAAAGTCCGCCGACATCTGATCCGCGTCCACCATGGGGTACTTGTGGGTGAGGTGGTTGGTCGCCTCCATGATGACCTCCATCAGGGTTGCCTCGTGGTGCATGTCCACCACGGTTGCGCGTGTCACCACCTCACTGAACGGGTCCTCGTCGCGCACACCCTTCTCACGCAGGATGTCGTGCAGTTCGTTCTCCAACCCTTCGTAGCGGTTTTCGCCTAGCTGTGCGAACCAGTGGAAGATCGCGCCGTAACGCTCCACACGCTTGAAGGCATAGAAGTAGAACCACAACAGCGAGAGCGCAATCACGACCATCGTCAGGCCCAGCGCGTCCGCGCCGATGTAGGACAGCAGGAACACGGACGCGCCCATGCCCGCGATCTGCATCATGGGGTAAAGTGGCGTGCGATAGATTGGGTCGTAGAACTCAATCTTACTCTCGCGCATGACGATCACCGCCACGTTCACCAGCATGAAGATAATCAACTGAAAGGTACTGGCAACCTTGGCAATCGCAGACTCGTCCAGCGCGAGAATCGCAAACACCATCAGCACCGCTGTAATCAAGATCGAGAAAACCGGCGTGCCCGTCCTGGGGTGGACGAAGGCGAAGATGCGCGGCAACAGGTGGTCACGCCCCATCGCCATCGGGTAGCGCGACGCAGCCAGAATCCCAGCGTTACCCGTGGAGGCAAAGGCCGCCACCGCCGATACCACCACCAAGATCACCCCCATATCACCCGGCAACCAGCCCATCGTGGCGGAGGCAGCATCGGCCACCGGGGTCAGGCTCTCCTGAAACGTCTCAATCGGGATGACCGTTAGCATGACGATCACACCGATAACGTAAATCGCTGTTGTAGTGATAATCGAGATCATCATACCCAGCGGGATGTTGCGCCCTGGGTTCTTGACCTCCTCGGCCACGCTCGCAATCTTCGTCAGCCCCGCGTAGGACACAAACACAAAGCCAACCGTCCCCAGCAAACCCGCAATCCCGCTCGTGAGGAAGGGCGAAAAGGAATCCCCAACAGCCTGGGCACTCTCGATATTAAAGAAATTGACAATACCGCCCGTGATGTAGACGGCCATTACCGTCACCAAGATGACCACCAGTAGGCGTTGTAGCCCCGTGGTTTCCTTTGCGCCGAAGATGTTCAACAACGTGAAGGCCACCGTCAGCGCCACCGCGACAACCTGAATGTTGAGATCCACAAATAGGGAGAGATACGCGCCCATACCGATGAGGGCAAACGCACTCTTGAGCGTCAATGCCAGATAGGTGCCCGTCCCACCAACCGTACCGACCAACGGCCCCATTGCGCGGTCCAGGAAGTAGTAGTCACCGCCAGCGCGGGGCATGGCCGTGGCGAGTTCCGCCATGCTGAACATCGCCGGGAGCATGAGAATACCCGCGATTAAGTAGGCCAGCGCAACTGACGGCCCCGTTTGGGCAGCGGCCAACCCTGGAAGTAGGAAAAAACCGGAGCTAAACATGGCCCCGGTACAAATTGCGTACACGTCAAATAACCCAAGTGCTTTCTTGAGCTTGCCCTTACCAGGGCTTTCGACCGGAACCTCTGCGGTCGTTGATACCATAGTGGTTCTCCAATATTAGAATTGAGAGACATTTTTGCTTATACTGTTCATTTTTATAGCATTTATTGTTGTGCGGACGAGGTGTTTCTCATGATGAGTTTAGAAACAAAAACACCCCACAGCATTGATTTTGTCTGCAAATCACAGCGTCGCATCTCACCCCGTCTTCACACAAGTCGAATAGGCATTCCGTACTAATCCATTGGCATTTAGTTGAATTTTCGTTTAAAAATCGTTTGTGTTTGTCGTAAATTTTGTAGAATAGAAGAAAATCACATGGGGAGAGACATATGTTGGTTGGATCGAAGGCGCTGGCCGTCGGGATTGCAACAGATTTTCTGGCGGCGCACCCCTACACGAAAAAGGCGAAAAACGCCGTACACACACTCATCGCTGTCACGCCACCCACAGCACAGCAACCGCGTTGGGTGATCGTCCTCAAAGCAGCGACAACGCAGAAAGTCGTAACCATCATCGTCTATGCGGAAACAGGACAAGTGACCTACGGCGCGGGCGTTTAGGCTCCGTTACAGGTGGCCTCTCCCACAAAATCTACTGGGGACCAAACCGGGGGCGTGTTGCCAACGCTCCCCAAACGCCGGACTTCTCCGCTCGCAGTAGCAAACAACACAAGATCGTAGTCGCTACGAACGGCCAACCACGCCCCATCCGCGCTGTAACGGGGATAGTCTACCGGGGCAGACGCCAGCGGCGTCCCCGCCAATGCAAGGACAGCGGCGGTGTCCGCATTGCCGATCAACGGCACGGACCACAACCGTGCCGCTGGCTCCCCGCCGAAATCCCGCGCTGCCAAAAGCAAACGCTCCCCAGATGGCTCCCACAGCAGGTCTAGCGCCTGATGCCACGTAAAACTCAACTGCGTCGGAATCGCGTCCGGCACACTGGCGATCATCCACAGTTGGTTGTCGCCGGGCTGTGGGCTGTAGGTGAAGGCGAGCAGGCTGCCATCCGGCGACCAACGCGGATTGGTCGCGCTGCCCACGTCCAGGCGGGTGATACGCGCCTTGGTCAGCCCGTCCGCGCTGACCGTCCACAGGTCCGCCTCGCGCAACAGCGGGGCATTATCGGCCAGTTCGGGGACGGCGGTGGCGTTGATGGTGGCTCCGGCGGGGCGTAAGGCATAGGAGATATACGCCAGCCAGTTGCCGTCCGGCGACCAGCGCGGCGTGTGTTCATCCCCCGCGACACTGTAGAAGGTCGGCGCTCCCCCGGCAGCAGGTATCCACCCCACCCGCGACTCGCGGCGGTCCTCGGTGGGGTCGGGCCGCGAGAGCGTCAACGCCACCAGGTTCCCATCCGGCGACCAATCCGGCTCCCAGGCGTCCCAGGCGGATTCCGGCAACGCGGACGTGTCCACAAGGTCGCGGGCGTCGGTCCCGTCCAGGCGCATACTCATCACGGAAGCGGGCTGCCCCGGCTCAGCATAGGTGAACAGCACCCGGCAACCATCCGGCGAGGTATCCCAGACGGTGTGATACCCGGTCCCCACGGACAGGCGGCGCGTGAGATCGGTTGACAGGTCGTAGATGTGAACCGCATCGGCGGCGGCGTCCGTGTAGGCAACCCACGGCCCCATCAGCGGCGGCGGGAAGTCCTGGGCTGTGGTGGGAAAACTGAGGAGGGCAAGCAGCAATGCCGCAAAAATCCCCCCCTTAAATCCCCCCACAGGAGAGGGGACTTTTCTCGTGGTGGGCAACGGCACTACTCCACTTCGGGGAGCAAGTTACCTGCCGGGTTACGGAACAACACCTCCTCGGCCAGAATCCAACCGTCGACGGTGCGGCCATCCTCACAGGCAACACGGCCCTGGTAGTACGTGCCGG
>CAYWZS010000012.1:0-39802 GCA_964462905.1 uncultured Anaerolineaceae bacterium | reverse complement strand
CCGTCGACGGTGCGGCCATCCTCACAGGCAACACGGCCCTGGTAGTACGTGCCGGACGCATTGCGACCGTTCAGGTAGTACTCGCCGGGGGCCGCCGTGCAGATGACCCGATTCAGCAGGTCGGTCGGCTCACTGAACACAGGCTTCGGCACGGCCAGCACCATCGACGCCGGGATCAGTGTGCCGCGTGAGGGCACCACCGGCAAATCGCTAGCGTCACCACGAACGGCAACAAACTCCGCGCTGGCCCACCCAACGAAGCCGTTCGCCTCCAGCAACCACCAGGAGGCCGTGTCGTTACGCCCGACAACGCGGGTGCGCGTACCACCGCGCAGCACCGCCACCGGGAGAAACTGCGGCCCGTCGCCGGAGCGCAGGTTCAGGTTGGTCGTGTTCACAATGGCGTAGGTCGGTAGCGCCTCAATCGCGGCGGTGTTGGTCGTGGGGGTGGGCATCCGCTGGCCGAGGAAGATCGGCGGGGAGACGGTGGTGCTGGCCGGGCCGAGTGCGCCCGCTGCCCCAGCATTCGCCAACGCGCCCACAGCATCCGTGACGGTGCCCGTCGGCAGGCCTGGGCAGGCCCCCCGCGTGGTGTAGAGCACCTGCTCCGCCAGACCATTTCCCGCCAGGCTGATGACGCTCACGTTAAGCGGGTTGGCGGTCGGTTCGGTCGTCCACGGGTAGAGGATGCTGGCAGGCGTGACGGACCAGTTCAGCGGCACGGCGTCAATCACTTGTAGGATCACCGTGCCGTTGCCGTCCACCACGTTAATCGCGATGCTCTCGGCACCTGCGCCGGTGTTGTCGCGGTTGGCGGCGAAGCTGCCCGTAGGGAAGAAGCCGGAACAGGTGGCCGTGGCAATGAAGTTATCGGTGGTTGCGCCCAACACCGGGACGACGGCCACAGCCAGCACCAACAGTAAGGGGAAAATGACGCGAACGAAGGGGGTCATGCGGGACATAGACGAGGCTCCTTTTATGGCTTGGGAAAACGTCATGTCCCAACTATAACGCGCTTTGAACGAACGCGCATGAAGAAAAGGCAACCGCTTAAAACGGTTATCCTACCCCATACAGTTCCGCGTCCGGGGCGAAGGCGTTCCAGGCAAACCAGAAATGCGGCGCGGCGATGATCTGCTGCAACTGCGTCCCCTCCAGCTCGCCCCCCGTCGCACGACCAAAGGCGTTCCACACGGACCCCGTCTGCTCGTCCACGATCTGCCCGTCCTCAGCCGTGAACGTCAGCAGCGTGCCGTCCGGCAGTTCACGCAGGTAGATGGCAGCCGTCCCCACATCCCGCGAGGCGTCAATCTCGCTCTGATCTAGGGCGCTGACCACCCCCGGCTGCCAGAAGGCGACGATCTCACGCTCGCCCACCGTGTCATTAATGGCGATTTCGTCCTGTAACACCCCAAACGGATAAGCAATGCCCTCCCCGCCGATGATCCCGGCTAACACGCGGGAGTTCGCGGGCAGGCGGTCGTCTAGCTCGCCGCTGAACAGGAACGGGCGGCTGCTGTCGTACTCAGCATAGGGATTACGGCCATAGCTGCGGTTAAAACCCGTATCGCGGGAGAGCACTTCGCCGTCCGGGAACGCCTCGGCAAACTGGTCAAAGCCGACGATCTGCGACGGCAGCATCTCCAACATCGTGCCGTTGTACTCGCCGACAATGCCCTCACCTGTAAACTGCTGCCACCAGCTACTCGTTTCCTCATCGAACATGATGAGGTCACTGTTGCGGAGGTTGCCACTCACGCCGAAGGTCAACGTCTCGCCGTCCACCACACGGTCGAAAACGATGGCGCTGTTACACAGTGGGCAGAACGTCACGGACACCTGTTCCCCGCCGATCTCGGTGTTCACGATCTCGTGCCACGTCAGCACGGCCAGCGGGTAGGCGCGGGTTTCGCCGTTAACAGTCACGGCGACCACCGGGGACTGTCCAATCATCCAGGTCGCGGCATCCGCGACGCTTTCATAATTCGGGTCGTTGATGGGCGGGATGCCGTTGGGCGGCGGGCCACCACTCAACACGTCCTCCAGGTCAATACTCGTCTGGCAGAAGTCGGTGTCTTCCCAGTAACTCAGGTTAAAGCGGACGTTCAGCCCGTCCAAACATTCATCGCTATTTGTCTGGGCGTGGGTGTTGGTCACAAACAGCGTGCCGCCCACAACAAGCAGGATCACGATTACAGGGGCAATAACACCGCGCCCGGGAAGTAGGATATTCATCTCTGGGTAGCCTTTCGTCTCGTATTGGGTTTTAGCCGAAGCTACCCCTACCCTACGCCAAAGGCCCTCGCGTGAACGTAAGCCATCATACTTTCCTCATGAGCTTTGCATTGGAATACGCATCTGGGCGTTACGTCCGCTCCACGACCCACTTCTCCTCCTCAATCCCGGCGAGGTGGTTTTCGTAGCGTGCCAGTGTGAACAGGAAGTCTGACAGGCGGTTGAGGTAGACCATCGCGTTATGGGTGATGGCGTCCGTCTCCGCCAGCGCGACCGCGTGCCGTTCTGCACGGCGGCAAACCGTCCGCGCAATATGCAGGTGGGCCGCCGCCGGACACCCCCCCGGCAACACGAAATTCGTCAGCGGCGGGAGCTGCTCCGTCATCTCGTCAATACGCGCCTCCAGCCACGTCACAGAACTATCCGGCGTGCGGACCACCCAGTCGGCCTTAGCGTCGAGCGGCGTGGCGAGGTCCGACCCCAGGTGAAACAAGTCGTTTTGCACCTGCTTGAGCCAGTCCGCCTGTTGTGCACCCTGCGCCCGTGCCACGCCGATCACACTATTGAGTTCGTCTACCGTGCCGTAGGTTTCCACGCGGGGGTGCGTCTTGGCGACCCGCCCCCCTGCGAACAAACCCGTTGTGCCGTCGTCTCCGGTCTTAGTGTAGATTTTCATACGGTATCTCCGTTGCATTCTTAGAACATTAGGGCTATACTGTAAGGCGCTTCATCAATAACTTGTGAACACGCTTCTAAAATGGCCCACAACAGCATATCATACACACACACTGAGAACGATGTGAGGACGGAGAACATCATGGCACGACGTAAGAAGAAAGAAGACAAGAGCGACGACCTGTTCGACGACGGACGCATGAAGGCGCTGGAGGCCACCCTCAACGACCTGACAAAGAAGTTCGGGGACGGCACCATCGTCCGGCTGGGGGACGCCGCCCACATGAACGTAGACACGATCCCCACCGGGTCGCTGACGACCGACATCGCGCTGGGCGTGGGCGGTGTCCCCAAGGGCCGCATTGTCGAAATTTACGGGCCTGAGTCGTCCGGTAAGACAACCTTCTGCCTGCACATCATCCGGGAAGCGCAGATTCGCGGCGGGCTATGTGCCTTCGTAGACATGGAACACGCGCTAGACCCCAAGTACGCCGCAACGCTGGGCGTAGACGTGGAAAAGCTGTATGTCTCGCAGCCGGACACCGGCGAACAGGCACTAGAGATCACCGAGGCGCTGGTGCGTTCTGGCGCGTTGGACGTGGTCATTGTAGACAGTGTGGCGGCGCTCGTCCCGCGTGCGGAGATCGAGGGCGAGATGGGCGACAGTCACGTCGGCTTGCAGGCCCGCCTGATGAGCCAGGCCCTACGCAAGCTCTCCGGCGCGATCAAACAGAGCAACGTCACCGTGCTGTTCACCAACCAGCTTCGTGAGAAGATCGGCGTGATGTTCGGCTGCTTCCAGTACAACAGCCGCGTGGTTTTGGCCGATGGGACCACGGCGACAATCGGTGATATTGTGACAGGTCGCAAACAGGCCGAAGTCCTATCCTTTAACGTGGAAACGGGCGTTATAGAGCCGAAGCCGATCGTGAACTGGTTCAACAACGGCGAGACAGATCGCTTCCTGCGTTTCACGGTTGCCAAGGCGGACGGCGGCGTCCACACCTTTGACTGTACGCCGAATCACCTGCTGTTGAGCGAACACGGTTACGAGGAAGCCGGGCAGCTTGCAGTTGGTCAACGACTGATAACCGTTGTCAACGCGGCGGAGATGGTCCCGGCAGGTGCGCCGATAGCGACCACAACATATCTCCCCGCACCAATGGAAATCCTCAGCATTGAGGACGCCCCCCGCCAGAATGATATGCGCCGCTTCGATATCGAGGTCGAGGGCAATCACTGCTACGTTGTTGATGGCGTGGTCGTCCACAACTCCCCAGAGACCACCACAGGCGGGCGGGCGCTCAAGTTCTACGCCTCCGTTCGCCTAGACATCCGCCGCATCCAGTCCATCAAGCAGGGTGGCGAGATCATCGGCAACCGCACGCGCATCAAAGTCAAGAAGAACAAGGTCGCGCCGCCCTTCCGTGAGGCCGAGTTCGACATCATGTTCTACCAAGGCGGCGTCTCCAAGTCCGGCGAGATCGTGGACCTGGGCACGGACATCGGCCTGATTGAGAAGCGTGGCGCGTTCTACCGCTACAAAGACGAACTGCTAGGCCAGGGCCGCGAGAACACCAAGACATTCCTCATGGAAAACCCGGAAATCGCCGCCGAGCTAGAGGACGGTATTCGCCAACACTTCGGGCTGCCGTCACTGGCGGGTGTCCCCGGTGAGGTAAAACCAACGGGTTTGTCGTCCAGCGGCGACGACGACGATGATGACCTAGGGGCCGACGACGACTAGCCCTCACCAGCAATCAGCACATTAAGCCGTTCACGAAAGTGCTTAACCCTAATCCCCTTACCAGACTTAAGTTTGAAGCCCCCCTCTCTGTTTAACGGAGAGGGGCTTTAGGGGTGAGGTTAAGATAAATCGTGCATCACCCAAACCTAGAAATTGGCCGCATCCACGAATACGGCTAAAATAGCCTTATGCCGCATCATGTGAAAATAGGAGATACGTCCCTTGCCCAAACTCAGCATTAGCCTTGCCCAGATGAATATCGTGCTTGGTGACACCACGCGCAACCTCACCACAGCACAGAAAATGATCGCAGAGGCCGTCAAACGCGGGTCGCATATCGTGCTGCTGCCGGAATTGTGGCTCACGGGCTATGACTGGGTGGACTACCGCAAAAGCGCCGCCGAGATCAACACAGGCGTCTTTCAAACAATCAACACAATGGCCCAAGAGGGCAAAATCAGCATTCTGGGGTCCGTTTTCGAGAAACGCGGCGACCAGATAGCAAACGGCGCGGCCTTTTACGCCTCCAACGGGCGGCTGATGGGCGTCTACCGCAAGATTCACCTGTTCCGGCTTTTCGATGAAGACCGCTATCTACAAGAGGGTGGCTCCGCGCTGACGATGGACCTCCCCTGGGGGCCGACCAGTGTCGCCATCTGCTACGACCTGCGCTTTCCAGAGTTGTTCCGGCGCTACGCCAACGAGGGCGCGGTGTTAATCCTACTAGTGGCAGAGTGGCCGTTGGAGCGCATCGAACACTGGCGCACGTTGATCCAGGCGCGAGCGATTGAGAACCAGGTCTACATCGTGGCGGTAAACTCCGCTGGGGAGACAGGCGACAAGGTGTTCGGCGGCCACTCCATGATCGTAGACCCCTGGGGCAAGATCGTCACAGAGGCGGGTGAGGAGCCAATGCTGCTCACAGGCGAGGTCGAGCTAGAGCGTGTGAAGCAGGTCCGCAAGCAGATTCCCGTTTTCGAGGACCGCCGCCCCGACCTGTACTAGATGCGCGGTCGCCGGCTCTCGCTCGCTATGACCGAACGGGGGCCACCTCACGGACAGTGTACGGCCCCAACGCCACAAAACCGGGAGCCTGGCCGACGACAGTCACAGTAACTGGGTGTTCGCCGGACGGACGGTTGTCCGTCGGGAGCCAGTTGCGCCCGGTTTCCACCACCAGCAGCAAACCGTGGTCGTCTCCCAGGGCGCAGAACGTGCCGCTGGGGTCGCCGTCGAACACGGGTAGGTCCAAGGTGTCGCGCAAAGTTGCGGTAAAGGCGGCGGGATCATCCAGCGCAAGGCCCATTTCCCCCACGCCGTACACCGTGGCCGGGGTGAAATCGGCGGGAAGATTGGGAGCTGGGGTGCGCTCCCGCCCGATCCACTCCAACACGTTGCCCGCCGCATCCTCGAAGTAGCAAGACCGCGCCTGCCAGATGCTGCTGCTGTAATCCACAACTTTTTTTCCCTCATGTAGCAGCAATGGCACCCGTGCCTCGGTCCAGGCGAGCGCGGCGTCTAACTGGTGGGGTGGGATGTTGAAGGCAATATGATGAATGTGGCGGCGGTTGTCCCGCGATTGGCGGAAGGTTAAGTTCGTCCACCCCGCCTGGATCTTGAACATGGTCTTGTTTTGTTCCACCACAGGAAAGCCCAACGTCCCACTGTAAAAGGTCCGCTGCTTCTCAAAGTCTGCCGTGTAGAGCATAATGTCGCGGATGTGCATCGCGTGAATCCCCAATAGAAATCATCACAACTATTGTAGCGCAATTTCGGTTAGCATGGGGGCAGGCGATGCCAGAGATCAACAGTCCGGGGAGAAAAACCAGATGCGTCGTTTTATGCGTTGGATAGCAATAACCGTTGTCGCCATGGGGGTTGTAGGGGCCGCCGCTGGGGGGAGCTATGTCCTATGGCTCACCACCCGGCCCCAGCCAGAACCGATTACCCAGCAAGTGCTATTCGAGGGCATACGCTACAGCCGCGAGGTAACACCCAACCCAGAACCCATGGTGGCACACATCGTCACAGTAGACCTCACCCAACCCCACATCCAGGCCATCACCACCCCGCCGGGGTCGCTAGATGGCTACGTCTACACGGCCCGTACCGTCAGCCAGTTTGCGGCAGAACTTGACCTACAACTGGCCGTCAACGGGGACTTCTTTTATCCGTGGTTTACGTATACGCCCTGGCACTACTATCCCCACACAGGCGACGGTGTGAACGTGCGCGGCACTGCCATCTACAACGGGCAACCGCTCACGCTGGGCGACACTGCCGCCAACTACCCCCACCGTACCCTCTATCTATACGATGATTATGGTAGCTTTCAGCCGACGGACCCACCGCAACAGGCGATTTCCGGGGATATCATGTTGGTGGTGGACGGCGAACCCCAATCCCATCGCCGCACCAGCTACATCGTGACCCCACATCCACGTACCGCCGTCGGCCTCTCTGCGGATGGCAAGACGCTGTTTCTGTTCGTCGTGGATGGACGCCAGCCTAATTACAGTGTCGGGGCAAGTATCGACGACCTCACAGCCTTAGCCCTGGCCCACGGTGCCCACAATGTCATGAACCTGGACGGCGGCGGCTCCTCCGCCCTTGTAGCGGAGGTTGACGGCAAGCTACAAGTCCTCAACAGCCCCATTCACGGGCGCATCCCCGGCACCGAACGCTCCGTTGCCAACCACCTCGGCCTCAAAGTCCGTTAAGCCATCCAAAACATTCGTATTGAATTTAGAGGTGCAGTTTATGGACTCGCCAACCGCAAATAGACGCATAGACGTGACATGGCGTGCCGCTCGTGAGCGGTTGACGACGGTCAGCGACACGGCCACGCTCGACGCACAAATCCTATTAACGGATGTGCTGGGCGCACACGACCGCGCCTACCTGTTCGCACATCCAGAACAAGCACTCACCGACGACCAAGCCGCCCAGTACGCAGCCCTCATCGAACGGCGCATGACGGGGGAACCCGTCGCCTACATTCGCGGCTTCCGGGCGTGGTACGACCGCGACATCATCGTCACGCCAGATGTGCTGATCCCCCGGCCAGAAACGGAACTCTTGTTAGAGGCAGCGTTGGCCGTCGCGGAGCCGGGCGCGGTCGTGGCGGATGTGTGTACAGGGAGCGGGGCGTTGGCCGTCACGCTGGCGGCGCATATCCCTGGCGCAACGGTCTATGGCACGGACATCAGCATCGCGGCCTTGGGTGTCGCCCGACGTAACGCAGCGGCCTCTGGTGTGACTGTGGACTGGCGCGTGGGTGACCTGCTAGAGCCGCTAACAGGGGTCCAGCTTGACGTGCTGGTGAGCAACCCGCCCTACATCCCCCACCCGGAGCTACAAACCTTAGAGGTGGTCAAGCATGAGCCGTCACTGGCGCTAGACGGTGGCGCGGACGGGTTGGATTTTGTGCGGCGGCTGTTGGCAGCGGCGCGAGGCGTGTGTAAGCCGGGGACGTGGGTGTTCGTAGAACACGGCGCGGACCAAGGCGCGGCGGCGTTGGCACTGGCACACAAGCATTTGCGTCCATCTCAGGCGGCAATCATTAAGGACTACGCCGGGCTGGACCGATTTCTGCGTGCACGCCTGTAGTGAGATTGCAGCTTTGATAGGTGGCCGTGGGTTTATTCCCCGTTATAATAACATTTAATCTCATCCATTCACCATCTGGGAGCGAAAGGTATGCACAATTCCAACGGCAAACAACCCTCACAAGCCAGCGATATTCGCGAGCAACCTTGCATCCACTGTGGTGAAACGGACTACACCTGGGCCAATGTCACCTACTTCGGCCACAACCAAAAAGAGGGCAATGTCCAACTGCGCGAGGGCAACCCTTATCCGCGCCCTCGCGGCGACACGCAAACGGGCTGGGAGGCGTTTCTGCGGGAGCCGCTTCTCGCACGAAAGTGCAATAGCTGTGGCAACGTCCAACTGTTTACGTCCGTGTCCAACAGCGACAGCCGCTAGACGCGCTTAGGCTGTCCCAGCAAAATGTCGGAGCAAGTCGCTTCAGTGGACACGTTTTAGCCGTAGCCGTGATGTTTTATCCCTCGGCGGGGGATAACGCTAGCTCTTATCTGGAACAGCCTAAAGGGCGCAGGCGGGGTGTTTTAGCAACCATCCCAGATGTAAACGTATGGCTTGCCCTCCCAGTCCACCGGGCCGTTAACCTGAAGCTCGCCACTGGTGAGGCGGTAGAGCGCGATACCCGGAATCCCCTCGATCAGCGTGTTAGTCGCCGGGAAGCGCGGCACCGCGTTGATCTCGGCAAAGGTGGAGGTAAAGGCGAGTGTGCCGTTGCCGCTGATGTCCAGGTCATAGACCTCCACACCACGGGCAGTACACCACACGGCAACCGTTGCGGCGCGGTCATTGATGTTCTCGCGCCCGTCGCGCAGCACACTACAGTCCTGGTTGTAGTTGCGCTCTGTGCGCTCAATCGTCGTCACAGCCCCGGTGAAAGGGTTCACGACGCTGACGGTGATCGTCTCCTCATCAATGCAGTCGTCGTCGAAAAAATCCTGGGCGGCAGTCGGTTGAATGGCGATCAATGTCACTGCGCCAAGGACAGCGACGGTCAACAGCGACCAGCGTGCAAGTTGGGATTTCATAGGAAGTTTTGCCCTTTATGTCTCACATTGCAGAATGACCGCGTAAAACGGCCTCTGCTCCTACTATACGTGACGCGAGGACGTTTGGGTGCAGAACATCCCCTGACAAAACCGTGAGAGAGACATGACCCGCGCCATGCCTCAGGGGCATTACGGCTTAATCTAGCGGGGGGAATGTGAACGAATCAACGCCGGGCGGCACCGGGGCCGGGGTCGTCGGAACGGTCGTTGTCGCGGGGGATGTAGGTGTTATAGAGGTCGTGGCGTCGGTGCCTCCTGGTGCAACGTTACAGTTCCACTCGAAGGTGTACAGGCCACCACCCGGCAGGAACACGTTCACCTGGCACGTCCCCACGCTGAGAGCGTAGACGCCAAGACCGCCCTGCTCCACAATCGTCTGGTTGGCCCCAATCTGCACAGCAGTCGCCACGGCGGGCTGGATGTCCGTCAACGGCACACTGAGAACCTGGCTGCCGGCCCCGGCGCTGCTCACAGACCAGAACGCGAACACGTCGCCGTCACGGTAAACGACAATCGGCGCGGCGGCGTCCCCGCTGTTGAGGCGACCATCCGTAAACACGTTACAACGGCGTGGGTTTGCCTGGCCGATCTGGCTCGCACGGACAACCGCGACGTTCTCGCGCCCGTTAGACGGGGCCGTGCTGAAGAGAATCAGGTCGATACTGCCGGATTCCACATCAACCTGCACATTGCCATCGAACTCGGCTCCGGCTTTCAACGTCGTAAACTCGACAGAAGGCCCAATAAACTTCTGCTGGCCCTCATCGAAGGGGGTAGCGAACAGCCGTTGCTCACTCCCGCTAGTGTTGGTATAGGTGAACTCGGCCTCGTAACAGCCCTCGTCGGCGGCAACGGGAGCCGCCGTCCACAGCCCCGCGCTCAATATCAGCGCGGCAGCAAACATAAGTATCTGACGCATCATGAAAATCATCTCCTGAAAACCCTATACATACAAACCCAGTATAGGGGGCGCGTGCGTGCTTGTGCGTAAAAGTTTGTTTATACCCGCGCCTGGATCACCTCGACCGCCCGTGCAACCCCGTCCTCGCCGCGAATCTGCTCGCCAATCATCGCCGCCTTGTTGATGATGACCGTGTTCGTCGTCGCCTCACGGATGGCTGCCGTCATCGACTCGACGGTGAGGTCTGCCGCAGGAATCGGCTGTGGCCCCGCGCCAACGCTAGCGACCTGCGCCCCCCAGAACGGCTGGTCCCCAAAGAAGGGCGTCACGAGCGTGGGTTTCCCGGCACGTAACCCGGCGGCGGTCGTCCCAGCCCCGCCGTGATGCACAACTGCCGCCACTCGTGGGAACAGCCAATCGTGCGGCGCAGACTTCAACACATACATATCGTCGGACATGGTGTGTTTCGTCAGCCCACCCCACCCGGACAGCAACAGAATCCGGCGCTCCGCCTGGCGCACAGCCTGCACCGCAATTTCCACCAGCCGCCCGGATTCACGGTCAATCATGCTGCCGAAACCCACGTAAACGGGCGGCTCATAGGCGTTCAGGAAACCCTCCAGGCCGGGGGGTGGCGTCCAGGCGGTTTCACCGTCCAAGAACCAGTAGCCCGTCACAATTTGATGGTCGTCCCAGTCTGCCGGGCGGGGGATAACAGCATCACTGTAGCCGTAAAGGTAGGTGACACGCTTACCGTTGAGTGTCTGATAGGGAAATCGGAACGGCGGGTTGGGCGCAAGGCCGAGCGCGTCCTGTCGCCAGCGGTTAATCGGCTCGCGCAGCATGAAAGCCCCCCCCAACCGTTCGAGTTGGTGCGTCAGGCGGTTGTAGAGCGGGCCAAAGCTAGGGCCGGGGAAATTGATGCTGGCGTAGGCACCTGTGGGCGAGAAAATCGGAAAGAGAAAGCCGACAAAGGCCGGAATGTCGAGCTTCTCCGCGATAGACAGCGCCGGAAGCCCCAAGAAACCCGTGATAATGGCATCGGCATCGTCGCAGGCCGCCCAGATGTCCTGCAACGCCTCGTCTATGTCCCTGCTGATCCACGCGTTTATCTGTTGCATAAACTTCACGATGCCGAGTTGTTTCTCGCTTGCCAGCATCTCCAACAACTTACGGGGGTCGCCTGCCAACGGCGCGAAGCCCAACCCGTGTGCGGTGACAAAACCCTCAAAGTTGGCGTGCGTGGCAATACGCACATCATAGCCTGCGGCTTGTAGCCCACGCCCTAGCGCGACATACGGCTGGACATCCCCGCGTGAGCCAACCGTCACGATTCTAATTTTCTTCGTCATGCGTTCTACCTCGCGTGATTGCCGATGATGCAACTTTAGCAGGAATGTCATTCAAGCAGGAAAACCCCGCAGCATAATGACATTTGTCACATGAGATGTTGAAGCTGTGAGTGGAATCTGAGGCCGCTTTCTCATATACTACTTACATTATCGGGGGAGGGCAATCTAAGGGGCCGTAAACGCTGTCATTGTGCTATTTGTAGCTTAGAAGATGCCTGATTACTATAGAAGATTCCCGGTTTTGCTCATATAATCGAACAAAATGTACACCTCACAGTTGTATTGTTAACTAGCTTTACTGGAAGGACATTCCCTCCATGTATGCAGAGATAGGGTATCTTGCCCTTGTATTTTCCCTCCTAACCAGCATCTACGCGGTGTTTGTGTCGGTCGCGGGGGGCTATTTGCGCCGCACACAGATGGTCGTTAGCGCTCGTAACGCGGTGTGGGTCACCTTTTTCCTGATGACACTCTCTGCCGTGATGTTACAGTCGGCGATTGTGGCCGAACAATACCAGATCAGTTACGTGTGGTCCGTCTCCAGCCCAGACATGCCAGCCTTCTTCCGCTGGACGGCGTTGTGGGGGTCGCAGGCCGGGTCGTTAATCTTCTGGTCGTTCCTGATGAGCGGCTTCACGGCGGCGGCAGTGTGGTTTAACTGGAACAGTGACCGCCGGTTGATGCCCTACTTCATCGCGTTTGCGATGGCGGTGATGGTGTTCTTCACGTCGCTGTCGGTGTTCTACGAGAACCCCTTCACCCGCTACTGGCTCAGCTTTGAAAATGAGGTGGTAGAAGCTACCTTCCAGCCAGAACAGACAGTGGCCCCCGCTACGAGCCGGCTGGCGGAAACCGCACGCGGCCTGAACCCGCTGTTGCGGCACTTCGGCATGGCAATCCACCCGCCTATGCTCTACCTGGGCTTCGTCGGCTTTCTGATTCCGTTCGCCTTTGCGATGAGTGCCCTGGCATCGGGGGATCTCTCAACCAACTGGATTAAGGCGACCCGTCGCTGGACGCTGGTGGCGTGGTTGTTCCTGTCGTTGGGGCTGGTACTCGGCGGGCGTTGGGCCTACGACGTGCTGGGCTGGGGTGGCTATTGGGGCTGGGACCCCGTCGAAAACGCGGCCTTCCTGCCGTGGCTGATGGGAACAGCCTTCCTGCACAGCGTCATGATGCAGGAAAAACGCGGGATGCTGAAGGTGTGGAACATGTACCTTGTCATCCTGACGTTTAGCTCGGTGATGTTCGGCACGTTTGCGACACGCTCCGGGCTGATTGACTCCGTCCACAGCTTCGCCCGCAGTGAAATCGGCTTCCCAATGTTCTTCTTCTGGCTGACCCTAACCGTCGTCGGCGTTGTGATGATTATGTGGCGGCAGAGCCGGGGCGAACTCCAAGACGAACACCGCTTCGACAACCTGCTCAGTCGTGAGTCCATGTTTGTGCTAAACAACTTCGTGTTCCTCGCCCTGTTCGTGGCAATCTTCTGGGGGAGCTTCGGCGCACCAATCACAGCAGAACTGTTCATGGGGACGGACATCACCCTGGGGACAGATTACTTCTACCGGGTAACGCCGCCGTTGTTCGCGCTCATGTACCTGTTAATGGCTGTTGCGCCGCTGTCTGCCTGGGGCATGACCTCAATCAACCGCCTGGGGCAGGCGCTTATCGTCCCGTTCCTCCTCACCTGCCTGGCCGTGGGCGGCTTCGCGCTGATGGGCATGACCTCGCCGGGGGCACTGTCCGCCTATGGGCTGGTGACACTCGCTGCGATGGTCGCGCTATATGAGTTCTGGCGTGGGACGGCGGCGCGGGTCCGTTCTCGCGGGGAAAGCTGGCCGGGCGCGTTTGCCGCGTTGATGCGTCGTAGCCCGCGTCGGTATGGCGGCTACATCGTCCACATGGGCATTGCGATTATCGGTGTCGGTGTGATCGGCAGCACACTCTTCCAGGTGGAAACCACCCAGACCATCCAGCAAGGCGAAACAGTACAGATTCCCAATACACTCTACGAGATGACCTTCACCAGCTTCGACAGCGGCCAGATTACGCAAGACGGGCGCATCATGGACATTGCGAATGTGTCCGTGTTCCGTAACGGGCGACAGGTCGCAACCTTGCGCCCCCGCACGGACTTCTTCCCCAGCAACCAAGACATGAACTCCATGACGATAGCTGGCTCCCACAGCACGCTAGAGAATGACTTCTACGTATTGCTGACAGGCTGGGACCGCCAGACACTCGAGAGCGCGACGTTTAAGGTCTACGTGAACCCGCTGGTGAACCTCGTGTGGTGGGGCAGCTTTGTGCTCATCGCCGGGACGATCTTCACCACCTGGCCGCGTGAGATTCTGCCGGAGCGGATGCGGAACCTGACGCGGGCGTCGTCCGGGCCGGGCGCGTTGGCTGCTGGGGCCGGAGACTAGAATAATGGGCCGCCGCATGGGACGGCCCACGGTTTCGTAGGGGGGGTACCAATGTGTGCCCCCGCCCGTAATCACCAAAATTGTAACGACAAGGGATTTACTGGTATGAGACGATTACTATTCGCGGTGTTGGCGATAATGATCGCCGGGGGCGTAGTTGCCGCGCAGGATACCACAGTCACGGTTGATGACGTGAACGCCATCGCCGACAAGATGTACTGCCCCGTATGTGAGAACATCCCCCTGGACGACTGTGGGACGGCAGCGTGTAACGACTGGCGCGAGGAAATTCGGCTGTTTTTGGAACAGGGCATGACCGAAGACGAGATCGTAAACAACTTTATCGACCGTTTCGGCGATCAGGTGGTGGGGACGCCGCGTGACCCCGTATTGCGGGCGATGTCGTTGTGGACACCGTTTATTTTGGCGGCAGTGGCGCTCGCTGTGGCCCTGATGACCATCTTCCGGGGCCGTGAGGGGCGGCATCTGACGGAGGGAACCGCCGTTGACGGGTCAATGGACGAACTCCGGTCACAGTTAGAGCGCGACCTGAACGGGTAAGCGGGCGGGCACAATGGCACCGAGGGGGTACGCATGTGTGCCCCCAATGCCAATTCGTAATGTAATAAGGATAAAAACGACAGATGACCCAGGCTTTTGAAAACGACCTGTTACACGAACCAGAGCAGCCGCAAGCTGCCAAAAAAGGCGGTTTCTTCTCCGCCGGGAACATCGCGCTGTTAGCGGCGATGCTCGTCGCGGGGGTGATTGTTGCCGTGCAGTTGCTACAGCAAAACCAGATTCAGCCGATGGATGGGGCCGCGCCCCCGTTCGAGTTTACAACCTTTGACGGCCAGGCGGGTAGCCTCGAGGCCCTGCGCGGGCAGGTCGTGCTCGTGAACTTCTGGGCCAGTTGGTGTGTGCCGTGTGAGGACGAAGCGCCGGACCTACAAGCTGCGTGGGAACAGTACCAGCCAACCGGCCAGGTGACGTTCCTCGGCATTGCCTACGCAGACAACGGGCCGAAGTCCATCGAGTTCCTAGAACGCTACGGCATCACCTACATGAACGCGCCAGACATCGGCACACGCAT
Source organism: uncultured Anaerolineaceae bacterium (assembly GCA_964462905.1). Taxonomy (GTDB): domain Bacteria; phylum Chloroflexota; class Anaerolineae; order Aggregatilineales; family Phototrophicaceae; genus DAOTTY01. Next base: position 24,718 of record CAYWZS010000012.1, on the reverse strand, counting down.
CAGCGGCCTGTATAACATCCAGGGTGTGCCAGAGACGTTCATCATTGACCAGGACGGCAACGTCGCGCAGTTCTTCTACGCAGGCGTAACGCACGAACAAATTAGCAGCGTCATCGACGAGCTACTCTAAACACAACAAGGGGAAATAAACTTATGCCGACGACGGAAACACTAATTGTCATCGGGGGGATTACGATTGCGAGCCTGCTGTGGTTAATTGTGCCGTTCTTCGGGCGCGACCAGCAGACGCAAAACGCGATTAACCAGAAGCAGCTCGAACGGCTGTTGATGTACTACGAGCAGGTAATGGCGACCCTGCGCGACCTAGAGGAGGATCACATCACGGGGAAGATCGCCGAGGCCGACTACCAGGAAGAACGCGAGGCATGGGCGGCACGCGGCGTGAAGGTGCTAGGGGCCATCAATGAAGTCGCCGCAATGGACCCGGTCGAACTGCCCAAGCAGTCTACCGCCAAGCGCCAGGAGAAAGTCGAGTCCTACGACGACATCGACGCGGCGATTGAGGCAGCGGTGAGCAAGGCACTCAGCGCGAAGTAGGCTTATTCCACCCCACACGAACCCGTGTGGGGCGCTCGTTATCTCCTTCACAGCCACGGCTCACATAGCTCTCACTGCTTTTCACACCCCCGTTAAATCGGAGCGCCTAATGTATAAGTGCATAACCTATACGTCTTGGAGAGCTTCCTATGATCGCCGCCGCTTCCATTACCCTTCGGAATCTCTGGTTTTTGCCCATCGAAGGCTACATTCACGGGGCAATGGGCCTCGTCATCATCTTCATGATGATGTCGCCGTTGCTGTCGCTGCTCGCCGCCATCCCCAAAGACGATTCCCAGGCGGACGCGCCCCCGCCGCCGAAGTTCAAGCCGGAGGACTAGCGTCCGTCCCGCAGCAACCACAGCCCCCCCAAGCCATAACATTCCCGTATGGTCGCCCGATCTAATGCAATGTTTACCCGTGTGTGCCCCACGTCCGCGTTATGCTTGTGCACGACAATATGATTATTGAACTTCTTAAGGAGCAAACATACATGAGCGACATCACAGAGCGCGGCTACGCCCAGCCAGACATGCTGGTGAGTACCGAGTGGGTGGCCCAGCACAAGGACGACGAGAACGTCCGTATCGTGGAGAGCAACGAGGACGACCTGCTCTACCCATCCGGCCATATCCCCGGCGCGGTAAACGTGGACTGGACTGAGGACCTCAACGACCCGGTGATGCGGGACTACATCGACAAGGACGCTTTTGAGGCGCTGATGAGCAAGTTGGGCATCAGCAACGACACAACCGTCGTCTTTTACGGCGACAAATCGAACTGGTGGGCGTCCTACGCGCTGTGGGTGTTCCAACTGTTCGGCCACGAGAACCTCAAGCTGATGGACGGTGGCCGCCTGAAGTGGGAGCAAGAGGGCCGCGAGATGACCCGCGAGCGCCCATCCTACCCGGCCACCGACTACAAATCCAAGGGACGCCACGACGCGCCGTGGCGCGTGTACCGCGAGGACGTGTTGAAGCACATCGAGGCCAACGGGCCGCTAGTGGACGTGCGTAGCCCGGCGGAGTTCAGCGGGGAGCTACTGCACATGGCGAACTACCCGCAGGAGGGCGCACTACGCGGCGGCCACATCCCCGGCGCGAAGAACATCTCCTGGAGCAAGGCCGCCAACGAGGACGGTACCTTCAAAACCGCCGACGAACTCCGCAAGATTTACGTGGAGGACAACGGGCTAGACCCCGACGGCCCGGAAACAGTGACGTACTGCCGCATCGGGGAGCGCAGCAGCCACAGTTGGTTCGTGCTGAAGTACCTGTTGGGCTTCAAGAACGTCCGTAACTACGACGGCTCCTGGACGGAGTGGGGCAACGCCGTGCGCGTGCCGATTGAGAAGTAAGGTTTCATCTCCCCCCTCCGCCGCGCCCCCGCTCCTGAACATCAGAAGCGGGGGCGCAACACTGTAGCAGAAAAACGCGGTCGGTTAGCCTAACGCCGCACGAATCGCGTTACACGCCGGGCAACTGTTGTCCGGGCGCACAATCGCAAAACCAGCCTGCGGGTCTTCCCCATAGAGCGTATTGTCCACATTCCAGATGATAACCATATTCACGCGGCCATCGTTGCGTGCCAGCCCCACAACCTGCCCCAACCACTGCGCGTGCTCCGCCAGCGTATTGTCCGCTGCCCAGGCAAAGCCCGCCGGGATCGGCCCATAGCCCTCGGCTGTCAGGTAGCCCAACTCCGTAAAGCACAGCGGCTTGCCGGGGAAGGTGCTGGCATACAGGTTCACCATGCTCCCGTAGTAGCGGCTGTAGTGGCTACTGTTGCCGCGTGGGTCACCACTGGTAGCCGTCGGCGGAACGATACCCTCGTTGTAGTGAACCCCCACACAGTCCATGAACTGCGCCGCGCCTGCATTCGCCATATCCCGAATGAAGAAGTTATCGTCACAGCCAGACGGCGTACAGTTCCCGAAGAACCCGGTCGGGGCCGGGGCACCGCTAATCACAACCACATTCGAGTTGCGGCTCTTGATAGCCTGATAGGCCGCGCTCAACATCTGCGTGTAATTCTGGCCGCTAATCTGCCCGGACGGCCACTCGCGGTCCAGGTTTGGCTCGTTCCACACCTCAATTGCGTCCGGCCCCAGCGCCGCGACTTCGCCCAGGTAGTTCGCGAAGTCCTGGTAGTACTGCGTCGGGTTCGCGGCCACCTGCTGCGGATCACCCACAACACCGAGCAACACCTTAAAGCCCCGTTCCCGGGCCGCCTGGATGCGAGCCGCCGCCACATCGGTATTGTCGCCCTGGCTGTAGCGCACCTGGAACTTGACGTAGTTCATGCCCGTCTCGCGCATCAGGTCTGGGTAGGCGAAACTGAACACATGCCCGCCCAAGTTGAAGTTCCCCAGGTTCGCCGTATTGGTCGGCGTGCTACCGCCGCCGGTGGTGGTGCCCCCGCCTGTCGTCCCGCTGTCAACCGTTGTCGTTGCCCCAGGGACACTCAACTGTTGCCCGACGAAGATCAGGTTCGGGTTGGTGATGCCGTTCGCCTGGGCGATTGCCGTCGTTGACGTACCAAAACGCCGCGCAATGCTGCTGAGGGTGTCCCCACTTTGGACGGTGTAACTGCCCGTGGCCGTGCTACCGCCGCCATCCGCGCTGCCACCACCGTCTGTAGCCTCGCCGTTATCCACTGTCTCACCGCCCCCCGTCGTCCCAGGGATGCGTAGCTGTTGCCCGACGAAGATCAAGTTCGGGTCCGCCAGGCTGTTGAGCTGGGCAATTGCCGTGAAGGTCGTCCCAAAGCGCCGCGCAATGCTGCCCAGCGTATCCCCACGGACCACAGTATAAACCTGTTCCTGGCCGCTGGGCGCTTCCGACGGGCCACCCGTGCCATCCGGCTCCTCCGTTGTGTCCGCAGGCGGTGTCGTTGTGTCCGCCGTCGTCCCCGGAACACGTAACTGCTGGCCGACAAACACCCGCGTTACGTCGGTAATACCGTTCTCGGCGGCCAGTGCCTCCACCGACACATCATAGCGCAGCGCGATCCGAAACAGATTATCACCGCTCTGCACGGTGTAGGTTTCCAGGTTGGTTGTGGTTTCGTCCTGGCTCATGCCGACAACCGGCACAACAGCCAGCAACATCAGCACCGTAGCCACCAGGGCAAGTTGTTTCCTCATCGTTTGTCCGTTCCTTTGCAGTACAAAGAATGTCACATCATTTAAGACAAATTGTAGCACGTCCGCGAAAAATGCGCCTACATTCTACAAGGCACCAACCAACAGGCCGGGGTTCCATCTCACCAAGGTTAACATTTTCATACTGAAATAACGGACGTTATGCGCCCCGCCACATGTCAATTCAGTTACAATAACCTATACTGAAGTACCAGAACATCACACAGTCGCAATCTTTGTTGTAGGGGTGACAACTTATGTCCAACAACATCACCTGGGTCCTGGAGTTTGACGCCCCCGGTATGCGCGAACCCTATCAGGTCTCCTTTCGCTATGAGATGATTATCGGGCGTGGTGGCCCCGGCTCCCCCGTAGACCTAGACCTCAACCCGTTTGGGGCCATCGAAAAGGGGGTTTCGCGCCGCCACGCCAAGATCAGCGCCCAAGACGGGCACCTCTACCTGACGGACATGGGCGCAGCCAACGGCACCACCCTCAACGACCAACGGCTCGACGTAAACCGCCTCTACCACCTCAACAACGAAGATCAGATCATCCTCGGTGCCTTGCGTATGACCGTCCGGGTCGTGAACCGCCCCAGTGAAGACGAAGACACGCCCAAACGCCTGGTGCGCCGCCAGTCCGCCATTCCCGGCCACGGGGAAATGGTGTTGATTGTTGAGGATCACATCGAGGTCGCGCAGTTGTTCTCCATGATGCTCCAACGCCAGGGCTTTATCACCCAAATCAGCCGTGACGCCAACCGCGCCCTTCACTTTTTGCGGACCCAACAGCCAGACGCCGTCCTGCTAGACCTGATGCTACCCGGTGTCGGCGGGTTAGAGGTCTGCCGTTACATCCGGCGCGATACCCGCATGGACCAAACCCCGGTTGTCATCGTCAGTGCCAACCAAGACCCCGTCGCCGAGGCAGAAGTGCTGGAGGCCGGGGCAGACGTGTTTCTGTCCAAGCCGGTAAACGCAAATGACCTGGGCGAAATCATCGCAGAGTTCATGGGACGCAGGAAAACCACCAGCGGCGTGAAAAGCCGCATGGAAATTGACAAAGACGCGACCAAAGCACTAGACAACGCCCGGTCCTACTTCAGCGATAGCTACACCCCCGTTCGCGACGACACCGTCGCGGTTATCGTCGCAGGGTATACCGACAACCCCTTCACCGTCACGCTCCACCAACCAATGACCTTTGGCCGCGCCAGCAAAACCAACCCCGTTACGCATGTGGACCTGAGCAACTACGGCGCGAAGGAACGGGGGGTCTCCCGCGTTCATATGGTCATGAATTACGAGAGCGGACGGTTCATCGTAGAGGACTCCGGCAGCTTGAACGGCACCTTCGTCGGCGGCGAGCAAATCTTCCCCAACGAACCCGTGCCCATCCGCAGTGGGCAGGAAATCCGCCTGGGCCAACTCAGCATGTTCGTCTACTTCTTAACGGACGAAACCCGCGAAAACACCACAGAAGCCACCGAAACCCTAGAGCTACCACAAGTAGAGGCTGACGACCCCGACACGGAACGAATTGGCACCATTACACAGGGCCAACCCGTGGAAACCCGCCAACTTGAGGACGACGACGTAACGGGCGAGAAACCCGCCCAACGCCTACCCCAGACGGACCGCCTCGGCAACCCGGATCGCACCGAGCCATCACGCGATGGAGACGCCCCCAGCACAGATATCATCGAGAACCCGCGCAACATCCAGACGGACCGCCTCGGCAACCCAGACGACCGCACCAGTGAACTCAAAGATAAAACAGACGCCGCCGACAACACCCCCGTCCCTGTCGATAAGTCCAACCATCACACCAACGGCACCGCCCGCCTCAACGGGGCAGACGACGAATAAAGCGGGCGTAGTCCGCAAAGGTTGGCGAGTACCACTGGCGGCTCTCCAGGTCGTCGCGGGTGTACGGGGCCAGCGCCCCCGCCAAAACAGCGGTGACGGCCTCCCGCATCAACGGCAACCCAGCGATATACTGCTTCACCGGGAGCGTGCGGAAGGTGTCGTCGCCGTCTACCACAATCGCCGCCTGTGCCACAATGCCCCCGGTGTCTACCCCCGCGTCCACCTCATGCACCGTCACCCCCGCGAGATCAGGCCGTCCCTCCACCACCGCCCAGAACCCCCCGTGAACCCCCCGGTAACGCGGTGTAATCCCCACATGTATGTTGAGAAACGGCGGCCCGGCGGCCAGCGTCTTACGCCCAATAATGCCCGTCCCGCTAACGACCACGCAACCCGGCCCCACCGCCGCCAGTAGCTCACGCACCGCCGGGCTGTTGACCGTTTCCACGTCCACACAACGTAGCCGCTCGTCCGGTGGGCTGTCGTCGTAGCCCCGTAGCAGCGCGTCAATCCTCCCGCGTGAGCGCCGACGAATCACAGCGCGATCAAAGGCCACAAACGCCAACTGATTCGCCACCACCCACCAGCCCAACGTCTTGAGCCGATAGCGCAACAGTTGCTTCAGCTTAGACGCCTCGAACACCACCGCGCCCACCGTAAAGTGGGTGCTCAGATCGTTGATGAGGGTGTAGGACGTGCGGCTGCGCGAGGCGAAGATCACAAGCGGGGCGTCAGCCACAGTCACCCTTTTCCAGGGTGTAGTCAAACGTCAGCACATTGTCGCCCTCGTTCGTCTCTTGTACGGCATTGATGCTGTCCGCCCGGAGGGTAACGCGGTGCACCTCATCAAAAAAGGCCGTGACCGTCACCTGTAACACCACCTCGAAGCTCGCACCAGGGTTCAACAATGGGATAGACCCGGCGGTGTCCTCTACCTGTGAGCCAGACGCCGCGTGAACATCCGTCAACGTAACCACTGTATCCGCGCCAGATGGCCCGGTCCCCGCGTTGCGAACGGTCGCCCGGACGGTGAAGGTTTCCCCACAGACCGGCGATGACGGGTCGAGCCGGAAACCGTCAAAGACCAAGTTCGCCACCGCAACCGGGGTCGCTGTGGGGACCGGCGTCGGCGTGAAGGGCAACGGCGGCGGGTCCACAAATGGCAAAGTGTTGATGTTCCCATTAATCTGCACCGTACTCGGCGAGATAAACCCCCGGTCGCCGTTCGGTAGGCGCACCTGTAACCATGTACTGCGGCTACTGCGCCCCAGCACGGTCAGCGTGTCGCCCACGTTGACAAAACCCAGCGCCGGGTAGGTGACGCTATCCCCCAGCCGCACATTCGCCTGAATCGTCGCCGTGAGCGTCACGACATCCGCCGCAGGTTCCGCCGTCACGCGGGGGGCGGCTGTCCCCGGTAATGCCGTGGCGGGGCGCGTTGGCGTCGCCAGTGCAACTGTGATCCCCCGGCCCAGGAACCGCCCCCCTTCAAACAACAGCGGCGCGTTCGCCACCCGCACCGGGGACACTCGCGACCGCACCGTTTCACCGTCGGCCAACGTGACAATCAACTCCAACTCGTACAGCCCATCCGCAACAAACGTCGTGTCCCACTCGCCCAGCACATCATCTACGACTGTGCCGCGTGCCGGGAGGGTTGCGGGGGACCACAAGGCATCCTCCCCATCGACGGGTTCAAGCGTCGCCGGGTCCAGCGGGCGCAACTGGACAAAGTAGCCCACGCTGCCCGGCAGGTCTACTGTCCCGGTAATCTCCACCGCCCCCCGTAACAGGCTCACCGGGCGCGGCGAGAGGATGCTCACCTCAGCCGCAGGGGGGGTGTCGGCGGTACCTTGCGCCGCCAGCGTACCCAACGGCAACAGCAAGATCATCAGGGTCAATATCCGTCGCATAGCGGGGTGGCCTCCGTATCTGTCTCAGTGTCATCACGGCCAGTATAGCGCGGATTCGCAGGATGTGCGCGGCCTCGAACATCGAAACGCCCCCACCAACAGCGGCGTCGTTTCACCAGGGCAACTGCTAAGGCTATTCCAAATAAAAGATAGCGTTATCCCCCGCCGAAGGATAAAACGTGTCCACTTCAGTGGACAGCGGCTCACACGGCTGTTTTGGCGTCCCTTTAGTGGACGCGCTAGGCTGTAGCCTGTGGCAGGCGGCTTACTCCGACATTTTGCTGGAATAGCCTAAAACTGAAACCCACGTTTGTACGGGACGATCTTGCGCGAGTAACTGGACGTCAAGCGTTTGAGCCGCCCCTCTAAATCCAGGTAGTGTGGGTCGTCGAAGGCATCCGTCAGCACATGGATGTCGTCCACCACGTACTCCACCTGTCGGCGGGGGTAGTCGCCGTAGGCCGTGTGCCACGCCTCCACCACGTAGATGTCCATCTCGCTCAACGCCGGGACAAACTCCCTAACAACGTAGCGATAGTAGCTGTTGTTCATGTTACGGCGGATGTCGTAGCACATCAGCAGTTTGTACTGGGGGATAATCGGGACTGTCGGGAACATTGCCGTAACCTCATGCAACCATCTTATTTTCCATTTTAGCCGAGTGCCGTTTGTGGCGTCAAATGGGCGTCGCAGGGCATAATGTGCTTGCTGCGCCCCCTCCCTACCAGCACCACAGGCCAGCGTAGGCAAAAAACCCGCGCCACTAAGGACCGGGATTTAAGGTGAGGGCCACACGCTATCTTGTCGCCGGCCCCCTTATCCGAATACACCTGAACCTGGGCCAGATTTGAGTTTTCGCACGTCCTTTTGTACAGTTACAGTTCAAAACATTCAGCTGGAGTGTCACCCATGTCTGACCCGATTGTGGTTGCCGCCTTCTACAAATTCACCCCACTCTCAGCCTACCGCCAGATGCGCGAGCCGCTGCTGGATTTCTGCAAGCAACACAACCTGCGCGGCTCAATTCTGCTGGCGGCAGAGGGGATTAACGCCACCGTCGCCGGGACCGAAGCCGGGATAGACGCCCTCTTAACGTGTTTGCGGGAGGCCCCCGGCCTGGGCGACCTAGAGGCCAAGTTCTCGCGAGCGCCGCGCCGTCCCTTCGGCAAGATGAAGGTGCGCCTCAAGCGCGAGATTGTGACGATTAAAGCGCCAGGGGCCGACCCCACCCAGCAGGTTGGCATCTACCTGAACCCGCGCCAGTGGAACGACCTGATCCAACAGAACGAAGTGCTCGTGATCGACACGCGCAACAGCTTCGAGTTCGACTACGGCACGTTCGCCGGGGCCGTGAACCCGCAAACCGAATCCTTCGGCGAGTTTCCAGAATACGTGCAGCGCGAGCTACTGCCGAACCGCCCCCAACGGGTGGCGATGTTCTGCACGGGCGGCATCCGCTGCGAGAAGGCCACGTCCTATCTGTTGTCGCAGGGCGTTGAGGAGGTCTATCACCTACGCGGGGGCATCCTCAAGTACCTGGAGGAAATGCCCCAGGAAGATTCGCTATGGGCGGGAACGTGTTTCGTGTTTGACGAGCGCGAGGCGCTAGACCACGACCTACGCCCGATTGTCGAACTCGCGCCGGAGGACGAAACCGACAGCGACGGCTAAACCGAGCGTCGTCGCCCCGATGCGTGTTAGTCCGTTCCCTGGGCAGCCGGGGCCGCCTCCACCCGCTTGACCTTACGCGGTGTGGCGGGCAACGTAAGGCCCACCAGCGCCGCCAACAACACAAACACGCTGATGCCCTGGAAGGTGCGCTCCAGGCCGAACCCACCAACCATCACCCCACCGATCATCACCCCATCAGCAGCGTAACCCAGCAGCAGCGTCCCCAAACTCCCGACACCGAAGATAAAACCCAACGCCACGCCAGAGGCGAAGCCCTTGCGCCCTGGAATCAGCGATTGGGCCAACACCACGATGATGCTGTGAATCCCGCCGATAAAGGCCCCGGTTGCCAGCACCATAACGAACGCCAGCACCCCGTCCGTAACCGGGAGCAGGAAATACAACGGCGTGGCGACCAACAACGTCCCAGTGACGACGTAGCGGCGGTCCACCCGGTCCGCCAGTCCCCCAATAATCACACCACTAATCGCGCTGCTAATCCAGAATACGCTGGTGATGACACCGTAGGCCTCCGGCGACCAGCCCTTGTCGCGGAACAACACCGGGATAAACGCCACACTCCCCGGATAGGCAACGCCCCGTAGGAACACCAGCAACCCCAACATAGACAGCGGTCGCCACTGTGGGCGCTTGGCCGCTGCCTCCTCTGCGGCGGCCTGCTCATCCTCGCCGGATGGCTCGTAACGCGGGATGCTCAGGGCCATGAAGATCACAGGTGGGATTGCTGCCAGGCTCAACAGTAGGAACGGGACCAAACTGCCGCCGCTGCCGTCCACGCCGAGCGTCAACCCCCACAAAATCCCCGCCAGGGCCGGGCCGAGCGCCAACCCCACCTGCCCAAATAGGAAAAACCACGCCGTCTGGCTGTTGGCCGTTTCCCTCGCCCGGTAGGACGCGTGCGCCGTCCCCACCGGATGAAACGCCCCGCTCCCCAATGCCGAGGCCGCAAACAACACGATCATCAGCCAGCGGATGCCCGCCATTGCCGCCAACAACCCCAACCCCAACACCGTCACCGTCCAGGCAACCCCACCCGCCCCCAACACACGGCTCCCCCCACGGTCACTCAACCACCCGAACAACGGCTGACTCACAGCCCCTGTCATCTGGCGGGCGCTAATGGCAACCCCGATGAGCGCAGCGGGCAACTCAAAGTACACCCCCGCAATCGACGCGAGGATAACCGGCCCCATCGCCATAAACACATCGTTGGTCATGTGGCCCAGCGACACAGACCAGAACACGCGACTTTCTGGGAATTTCATAGCGGGTTTTCTTTCGTTCGGTCGGGGGAAAACTGCCCCTATTGTGGCGGACAGGGTGGTCGGTTGTCAATCACAGTGGACCGAACCACCCATGATGCGTTAACCTCCTACCAACTCACGTTGATAATCATATCGCCGTCTCCGTCAATCTGACTGTTATCTTCAAACTTCACAATTGGGTGCTTATCTTCCGGGGAGAAACGCTTCGCCATCGCGTAGACATACCCGTAAATCATCTCGTCGGAGTGCGGCGACTGGTTCACCACCCGAATGTGATTGTCCGAAACACGCTCCGCCCGGATGAGATCGTTCTCCGCCTGGTTGCGGAAGTTCATCGGGTAAGATACCGCAAACGCCTGTAATGCCGCTTCCAGGGATTCCATCGGCGGAAACTTCGCTGTCTCGATAATCTTCATCCCGATGGAGACCAACGAATTGCCACCCCCAGGGGCGTCCCGGATTGCCTTTTGGACATCAAGCGTCAGTTGTTGCGGGTACCACCGCGCCGGGTCAATTTTTTCAAGACCGTAGTCTGCAAGGATTGGCTCAAACTCATCATGATAAGCGGCCTCGTCGTAAGCCTGTAGCGCAGCGCCGATCACTTCAGCTTCAGGGGTTGATGCAACATATTTTTCATAGCAAGCATCCTTAATCTAAGCTATTTGCACCGTTGATTTTAACCCGAAATATCAATAAATAAAAATCGACTTACGGTCTGTCGAACCCATCAGATTGTTCGGCCTGCTGCGCCGTCTGTGTGACCCGTAGCTCCTCGCGCAAGAGCGCCATCTGCTGCGCAATCTCCTTGTTCTCCTGCGTCAGCCGCGTAAGTACCGTGCTGAAGTGCAACAACATCAACAGCATAAACACAATCGCCACCAGGAACAACGCGCTCGGCGGGTAGATAATCCCCACTGCAAAGGCGATACTGTGCAACAACGGGCGGCTGCTCGCCAACAGCAACAGCACCAGCGCCGTCCCTAACCACAACAGGCTGTACTCCTCACGCAGCTTGCGCCGCCGCACCAACTCCACGATAAACACCAGCATCGCCACCGCACTGAGCATCCCGAAAATCACCGTTCTGTCGAGCATGAACGCCCTCCGTTACCCTGTTTGGACACCTTGCCTCTCATTCTAACCGCGCCGGGGCCATGCGCGAACGGCAAACACATCCTGAAACCTAGCAGACCGTGACTTGGCGTACTCTCATATTCCTTTTATAATAGGTATATTGTCAAAAATTTCACATTGCCGTTTACATCGACACCTCACACTGTTACACGTTAGACGTATGTAGGGGAAGGCAAGACTACAGATGTTACCAGGTATCCCACGCGCCACCGGCGGCGCATTGATCGGGTTGTTTTTGGGGTTTGCGGTGGTCACACTACTGCGGGCCATGATCGGTATTGAGCCATTCTGGAACACTGGGCTGGCAATGACGATGGGGATTTTTGTGGCGGCAGCCGGCTTTGTGTGGGGCATGGGCGGCTTTAACCCCAAGATGAGCGCCCACCCAGACGACAGCGCCCCGGTCCTCACACCGGACGAAGTGGCCGAGCAAGAAGGCTCGCTGTCCGTATTGGGCGGCACCTCCTGGCTGATGGGCTTTGTTGGGTTGGCGCTCATGGTAGTGGGTATCGCCGCTGCCTACGTGCCGGGCCTTGGGTTGAACGTCACCAATGACGCCAACTCCAGCGCCAAAAGCATCGGCGCAATGCCCGTCACGCTGTTCGGAACAGAGTTCATGGTGAGCCAGGCCGTTCTGCTCATGTTGTGGATCGGCTTCACGGTGCTGTCGCTGGCAATTGTAGGCGGCATCATCATGTGGATCACAACCCGCCTGAGCAGTGCGGTAGAAGTCGCCAAGGCCACCGAGAAAAGCGGGAGCGGCCTGCCGCGTGGCTTAGAGCGGGCGCTGGCAAACCAGGCCGGGCAGCTTGCCGACCGCATCGCCCCACCAGAGGACAAAGAGACAACGGCAGTCACCGCCAAGGAATAATTGACGTATTTAGCTATAGCGTTTAAGGGATGAAAGACGGATGACAGACGCGCAACTCGAGCTACAACACGGGGCGCACGACGACCACGCGGCCCACGATCATGAGCACCACATTTCACCAGAACAAGAACTCGACAACGCCAAGACCTTCACCTGGCTCTACATCGGCAGTGAGGTGATGATCTTCGCGGCCATGCTCGCCACCTACCTCATCTTCCGCGTGTGGAACTGGGAGTATGTGCAGATGGCGAAGGAACACCTCAGCATTCCGCTGGTGAGTGCCAACACCTTCCTGCTGCTGGCAAGTAGCTGGATGATGGTGATGGGCCTCCGGGCGATTAAGCTGGGCAACAACCAGGGCCTCGTCCGCTGGATTACCGGGACGGTGGTGTTTGGCGTGATCTTCGTCGGCCTTCAGGTCGTGGAGTACGTTGAACTAACACACGGCGGCATCGTGCTCACACCGCGCTCTGCCGAACAAATTGACGCCTGGGCCGCTGGCGAGGAAACCGCCCCCGGTTGGTTGGCACAGGGCGTTTTGTTCCTGCGCGAGAGCACCGCAGCCGAGGCCGGGACCGAGGCGGCAACCCTCGAAGATGAGCCGATGACCGTGGACGAGATGACCGATGTGTCCCAGGGCCTCACCCAATACGGGATGCGCTTCTACGCGCCGACCGCCTTTCACGGTGCCCATGTGATTGTCGGTGCTCTGTGGGGCATCTGGATTATGTTAAAGGGCACACGCGGCGGGTTCAGCAAGGAACGTCACGCCTCCGTGGAGGTGTTCGGCCTGTACTGGCACTTCGTAGACGTGGTGTGGATCGTCCTGTTCACCTTTATCTACCTCATCTGACACACTGTATAGGGAGAACGAACCATGAGTGAAATCACACACGAGGCCGCTCACGAAGAACGCGCCGCAACCATCTTCGAGAAAGACCCGCACGCGCTCCACAGCGACCGCGTCAAAATCGGCGACCGCGAAATCACGCTACCCGGCGGGTTGTACACACTCGTCTTTATCGTGTTGGCCGTGGTGACGCTGGTTGAGGTAGTGTTGGCGGAATCCCCGTTGCCGCCGCAGATTTCGTATCCGCTGTTGGCGGCGCTGTCCGTGGCAAAGGCGGTGTTGGTGGTGCTGTACTATATGCACCTGTTACAAGATAGCCGCATCTTCGCCTGGGCCTTCGGGATTCCGCTGGGCATGGCGAGCCTGATCGTCGTCTTTGTGATGTTCTTGCAGCCGAACCTGAGCTACTAACGCCAGGTGGGGTGGGGGTGGTTGCCACCGCCCCGCCTAAGCACGGTCTGCGAAGACAACCAGGCGTGTCTCGTAGACATCGCTGAAGAAGTTATAGTCGGAACACGTAATGAGCGTCAGTTGATCGGTTGTTGAGGGGTACAGCGGGGTGAGGTCAGTCGGCTCAACATAGCGCATCTCCCGCACGATGTAGGTGTAGGCCACACCGTTATCCGTTATCGTAATCAAATCCCCAACCTGCATCTCGTCCAACGTGGCAAAAACCCCGGTGCGCCCGTCGGACATCTCCACATGCCCACTCAGGACCGTGTTACTCCCACTACCCAGCCACGGCGTCCCCTGCAAATACCCCACCTTGATCCCCAACTGCGAGACGTCCCAGGTGTTGTCGCGCAGGATAGCCGTGATAATCGGCGCACTCACGCCCACGGACGGGATGAAAATTGACGAGTCCTGCGCCGGCACGGGTTGGGAAGCCGCCGTTGTCGTTTCGCTGGTCCCGCTAGTTGGGGCCACCGTCGCATTTACCATCGGCGAGGCCACCGGGGTCGGGGGGAGCACCGTGGCCGCAGCAGTGTCCACCGTTGATGCCGGTTCAGTCTCATCCGGCCCAAAGAAGGTGTTATATGCGAAGAATATCCCCGCCGTAATCACGCCAACCACCAACAGGTTAACCAGCACACTCCCGTTTGATCTTGAGTTGGGACGATACATATGAACGCCTTTATCTGAATACAATCACCACTATTGGCACAAGTATAGCGGAAAATTGCGCCGTAAACGTGAGCGAGCTTCCGAAGAATTGTTTGGATTTAGTTGAAGTTGACGGGGGCGTAATATGCTGCGGCCTGGGGGCGTCAAAATGACAGTGTGACACCTATAAACCATACTGGATGCAACCATGACCCAACAAATTAACATTCCCATCACGGGGATGACATGCTCCGCCTGTGTCCGCAATGTGGAACGGGCGCTCAACAAGCCTGAGGGCATAAACGAGGCCGTCGTCAACTACGCCACCGAACGCGCCACCGTGACCTACGACCCGTCCGCCGTCAAACTGCCGGAGATCGTCGCGCAGGTCGAAAAAGCAGGGTATGGCGTGGCCGTCGCTGAGGTGGACCTGCCGATTACCGGGATGACATGTGCCGCTTGCGTCCGCAATGTGGAACGCGCCGTCAAGAAGGCCGACGGCGTGCTGGCCGTCAACGTGAACCTCGCCACCGAACACGCCACCGTTCGTTATCTGCCGGGGACCGCAGGCCGCCGGGAGATCGTCGCAGCGGTCGAGAAAGCCGGCTACGGCGTGATCGACACCACAGCCCTAGACGCCCCAGAGGACGCCGAGGCCCAGGCGCGGCAGGCCGAGATCGACCGTCAAAAGCGGCTGATCCTCATCGGCACGGCCTTCACGTTGCCGCTGTTCGTCCTCAGCATGACGCGCCACTTCATGCACAATGTAGAGCCGATTATGGCCGCCTTCCCCTGGCTGATGTGGGGCGGCTGGCCGTTCGTCTTCGGCGCACTCGCGACCCCTGTTATGGTCATCGTCGGGCAACAGTACATCGTCGGCGGTTATAAGGCCGTGCGCGGCGGGACTGCAAACATGGATGTACTTGTCGCTATGGGTTCCTTGGCAGCCTACATCTACAGTTTGGGCGCACTCGTCGCCATTCTGTTGGGGCGCATCTCCCCACAGGCCAACGCCGAGTATTTTGAAACGGCTGCCGTCATCGTGACGCTGATTACCGTCGGCAAGTTTTTAGAGGCGCGTGCCAAGGGGCAAACCAGCGACGCCATCAAACAGTTGATGGGGCTGGCTCCCAAGACAGCGCGGGTCGTTCGGGGTGGCCTAGAGCAGGACATCCCAGTCGAAGATGTGATGCCGGGGGACCATGTGATCGTCCGCCCCGGTGAGCGCGTACCCGTGGACGGCGTGGTGATTGAAGGGCGTTCGTCCGTAGATGAGTCCATGTTGACGGGCGAAAGCCTCCCCGTCAACAAAAGCGCCGGGAGCAAGATCGTCGGCGCGACGGTCAACAAAAGCGGTCGCCTGTTGATTGAAGCGACTGCCGTCGGTGCCGATACCGCCCTCGCGCAGATTATCCGGCTGGTGCAACAGGCCCAGGGCAGCAAAGCACCCGTGCAGCGTATCGCAGACCAGGTGAGCGGGGTTTTCGTCCCGGTTGTGGTCATACTGGCAACGCTGACCTTCGTCGGCTGGTTGATTGCCGGAGCCGGGTTCACCGCCGCGCTGATTAACGCCGTCGCCGTGCTGGTGATCGCCTGTCCATGCGCGTTGGGCCTCGCCACGCCGACCGCGATCATGGTCGGGACCGGCAAGGGTGCCGGACACGGCATACTGTTCAAGAGCAGTGAAGCACTAGAGAACGCCCGCCGCATAAAGGTTGTCGCGCTGGACAAGACCGGGACGATTACGCGTGGCGAGCCAAGTATAACGGATACGGTCGCGCTCAACGGCGTAGGCGCAAACACGCTGCTACAGTTGGCCGCCAGCGTTGAAGCCGCCAGTGAGCACCCGCTGGGGGCCGCCGTCGTTGATGCAGCGAAAGCCGCCAACGTCACGCTCGCAGCCCCAGAGGGCTTCGAGAACCACGAGGGGCGCGGCGTTTCCGCCACCGTAGACGAACAGACGGTGCGTGTCGGCAGTCCGCGCTTCCTGCGCGACGGGGGAATCGACATGAGCGCCGCTGACGCCGAGATCGAACGGCTGCAAAATGCAGGCCGCACCGTGGCCGTCGTCGCGATTAACGGGGCACTAGCCGGAGTGCTTGGTATCGCAGACACCGTCAAGCCCCACGCACGCGAGGCCGTCGCAACCTTGCGTGAGGCAGGTTTGGATGTCGTCATGATTACCGGGGACAACCAACGCACCGCCGAGGCGATTGCCGCCGAGGTCGGGATTGCGCGTGTGCTGGCGGACGTGCTCCCAGCGGACAAGGCCGAAGCCGTGCGGAGCCTGCAAGCGGACGGCGTAGCGGTCGCAATGGTCGGCGACGGCATCAACGACGCGCCGGCGCTGGCGGCTGCCGACGTGGGGATTGCCATCGGCACCGGGACGGACATCGCAATGGAGGCGTCCGACGTGACGCTCATCAGCGGCGACCTGCGCGGCGTCTCTCGCGCTGTGGTCCTCAGCCGCGCCACCATGCGCACCATCTACCAAAACCTATTCTGGGCGTTCATCTATAACATGCTGCTGATTCCCGTGGCGATGTTCGGCCTGCTACAGCCAATGTTCGCGGCAGCAGCCATGGCCTTCTCGTCAATCTTCGTCGTGACGAACTCGCTGCGCCTACGCGGGGCGCAGGTCGTGGAGCCAGAGCCAGAGGCTGTCACAGTTGGGCAGGTGGCAGCGGCGGCGGGGAACTGATAAGCTAATAGGCGTATGTTGGAAGGTCATGTGAGGTGACATATGCCCAAGAGCAAAAAACAGAAGCAGAAAAAACAACTCAAGAAAAATCGTAAGGCGAAGGCCCGGCAAAAAGTTGCCCGTAGTGAGGCGTCGTCTGGCGGGCTTGGTCTAATTAAGAAGGCCAATCAATTCCCAGTGGTGGAGTGTCTCATCAATTCAAACTGGTACAATGACGATTCGAGCCTCAATCGCATCGTCATCACCCGCCAGCAACCGGACGGGTTGTTGGTGTTCGGTAGTTTCATGGTAGACATGTTGCTGTTGGGCCTCAAAAACGCGCACGTCAAAATCAACGTACCCGCCAGTGAGGTTCCGAAGATGCTGCCCTACATTTATTCTGATGTTGACCCGGAGGACTGCGACCTGGCCCTCGCGCATCAGATGATCTACGAGGCGATTGACTACGCCGCAAAGTATGAGTTCAAGCCTCACAAAGACTTCAAGCGAGCGCAACATGTGCTGGACTCGCGAGGCACCCACCCCGAAACGCACAAGCTGGCATTTGGCAAGGACGGCAAACCGTTCTTCGTGGCAGGGCCATATGACAACGCCAAGTTGATTGTCAACAAACTCAAACGCACAGCAGGTGAGGGCAACTTCGATTATATTGTGCCGCTTATGGAACCCGATGATCTCCTAATGGACGAGGGCGGAATCATTTATGGCGATGACGACGAGGATGACGACCGATAGCCACACCGACGTTCGTAAAACTCTTCGACCACCACGCACTGTGTATGCTGAATAGCGTTCACATAACGCAGGTAGGCGGTTGCACGTCCGTAAACGTTGAAATGTTAAGTGCCATAAACTATAATAATCGGCCATAGTTGTTCATCAGAAAGCACGGTCCCCGGAAAACCCGATGGATTTCAGTACTGTTACCCACCTGCACAAAACCGATCCGGCATTCCTAGCGCTCAACAAGGCGTGGCTCCCCCTAGCTGTGAGCTTCCTACACCACGCGTTCAAACAGAAACACGAAGTGTTGCTCCCACAGGACCTTTTTCGTGAGCGACTGGATGCCTACCTCGATCACATCAACAACACCCTGTCCGCTGAAGATCAATTTCGCCACGATGCCGGACATTACATCGACATCTGGAGCCGGGATGCCGACCTAGTTCGCATTCGTAGCCAGGAAGATGGTTACGTGGTGCAACTCTCCCCGCACGCGGAACGTCTGATCGGGTGGTTTGAGGAGATGCAGAATCGTGGCATGATCGGCACGGAGTCACGCCTGCGTAACATTCTCTTGTTGCTGGATGAGGTGGTCACCCGCAGTACGGAGGACATCGAGAAGCGGCTGCAACAGCTTTACGAACGCCGCGACGAGATAAACGCCGAAATCGCCCATATTGAGGAAACACAGCAGGTAGATGGCTTGAGCGATGTGCAAATTCGCGAGCGCATAGATCACATCAGCGGCATGGCTGCGCAGCTTCTGCGTGACTTCTCAATGGTAGAAGAACGCTTCCGTGAGATGGCACGAACGATCCAACAAGCGCAGCTTGATCCAGAAGCACGTCGCGGTGACATCCTGGGTACGGCACTAGATGCGGACGAACAGCTAGAAGAAAGTGATGAGGGGCTGAGTTTTCGCGCCTTCTACGAATTATTGACGCACCCAGAGCAGCGCGAATCGTTCGATAGCCTGATTGGTGCGGTGTTCGAGATGCCGCGTCTAAATCCATTCGTCGCGGAAAATGCTGTTTTGCAACGCCTAACTTCGCACTTGCTGAATGCCGGGGAACGTGTGAACCAGTCCAACCAGCGCCTTGCCGAGCATCTGCGGCGTGTCGTGGACACGCGCAACGTGATCGAGAGCCGTCGCGTGCAAACACTGGCGCAGGAGATCAAATACGCAACCAGCCAGCTTGAGGATGCCGTCGTGCAGCTGATGGCGACCAGTACCCGCCGCCCCTTTTATGCAATCGAGGGCGAGCCGGATATTGAGTTACCCCTGGAACGCCCGTTGTTTGACCCACCAGAGCAGATCAAGGCAACCGAGCGCCCAAGAGCAGCGTCATCGCTGATTGATGCCGAGGCACTGATTGCCCTTTACGATACCTTCTATATTGACGACGGCATCTTACGTGAAAACATCGACCGCCTACTGATGAGCCGCAGCGAGGTCACACTGGCGGAACTCGTTACAAGCTACCCAATCGAACAGGGGATGGCGGAGATAATCGCGTATTTGCAAATTGCAGCGCAGGCCCCACACCATCGCATTGATCGTGACACTCGTGATACCGTCACGATCCGCACGCGTAACGGTGACGAAAAACAGATCGACGTTCCGCGTATCATTTACCAGCGCACAAATACACAAGCCGAGGTGAACCATGTCTGATGAGCGCATCGAACCGTATGCCACAGCGATACGCAAATTGCTGAAGGGTGTTATCTACTACGACGACACCGCCGCGTGGCAGCAAATCCGCGATTACGAATACCCTATTCGCGAATACCTCGGCAAAATCGGTTTAGGGATGCACTTAGATGAAATCGGCAACTTTGCCTATTTGTATGACGACAGCCGGGATGACGACAATCAAGATGCCTTAACCGCGTTAACCAGCCGCCGCAATCTGTCTTTCCCGGATACACTGCTGCTGGTGCTGCTGCGCGAACGCTGGGACGAACACGAGATGCGTGATCTTGATGGAAATGATCTGATCCTCAATGATGAGGACCTGTTGGACATGATACAGGTGTTCATGCAGGATTATGGCGATGCGCGGAAGATCGAGTCGAACACGACGACCAGCGTCAATCGTCTGGTGCGCTATGGCTTTCTGACAAAGCGTAGCGACGGGCGCTACACAGTGCGCCCATTAATCCGCGCCAAAATCAACGCAGACGAACTAGAAGGCATCAAAGCGCGGTTGGTCGCATATGTCAAGCAAGACAGTGAAATGGATGGCGACGATGATGAATAACCTGTTTGGCGACGAAACCGGCTTCCGGCTGAAGCGACTGGAACTGTACAACTGGGGGACATTCGACGGGCAAATCTGGCAGATGACAACCGACGGCGAAACCGCTGTCTTGACGGGACAGAATGGGTCCGGCAAGTCAACCGTTGTGGACGCGCTGTTAACCCTGCTGGTTGAGGGTCGTAGCCGTAATTACAACCTGGCATCTGGGGCAGGCAGCAACCGTGAACGCTCCGAGCGGACATACGTGCGCGGGCAGTACAGCCGATCACGCGGCGAAACAGCGTATGAGTCAACGGCGAATACGCTGCGTGGCACGGACGCACACAGCGTTCTGCTGGCGGTCTTCTACGATGCCCCACAGGATCGCACGATTTCGTTGGCGCAGGTGTTATGGATTAGCAACGCCGACCGGGTGGAGAAGCGATATTACGTTGGGTCATGCGAGTTGAGCATCGAGCAGCATTTCCCGCAGCGGCACATCAACGCCCGCGACTTGCCCAAGGATGTGCAGACATTTGGCAATACGTTCAAAGACTATATTGCAGGAGCGCGTAAGGCATTGGGATTAGGCGGCAGGCCGAAGGCGCTTGACCTATTTAATGAAACGGTCGCAGTAAAGGACATCCCCAGCCTGAACAACTTCGTGCGCGATCACATGCTGGATAAGGGCGACCCGGAAGCACGGGTCGATGCACTACGGACGCAGTACCGCGAACTTAATGATGCACATGCCGCCATCCAGCGGGCAGGGCAACAGCTTGCGATTCTCAATCCGTTGATAGAGGCGGGGCGTGAGTATCGGCGCTACGAAGAACAAATGGCGCGTTACGACGCTGCAAAGTCGCTGGTACCATTCTATGTGGCTGGTAAGGCGCAAGACTTACTCACGGCGGCAATTGCGGAAGTGAGTAGCCAGCGCGAAGCCCAATACAGCCGCCTACAAACAGTAGATAGTGAACTGGAAACCCTGCGTAGTGATCTCGAACGTGTCAAAATCACGATTGCCCAGGACAGCGTAGGGCAGGCCAAGCGCGAAATCGAAGGGCAGTTGCCGCCGCTACGACGTGAAACCCAAACCCTGCGCCGCGCTGCCGACCGCTACGACGAAAACGCCCGTCGCCTGGAGCTACCCACCTACCAGAGTGAGGACGCCTTCTACGAGAATCGTACCCGTGCGGCACAAATGCAGGGAAAAGCCGCAAACGCTATTGAATTGCTGGAAGATGAGCGCAGCGAGATTCAGCTTACCCTGCGCGATGAAGTTGAGCGCGGTAAGGTACTCGACCGCGAGATTCGCTATCTCCGCCAGAATCCCAGCAACATTCCAGAACACGTCGCCAAGATACGCCAGCAAATCAGCGATGACCTGAATCTGCCGCTGGATGACCTCCCCTTTGTGGGTGAACTGCTGCAAGTGCGCGATGGTGAAAGCACATGGGAAGGCGTGCTAGAACGCCTGCTGAACAGCTTCGCTCAGGATTTGATCGTGCCGGAAACGCACTACCGGCAGGTGAGCCGCTACGTCAACGAAAATCATCTGCGCGGTCGGCTGGTCTATCGACGGGTTGACCCCGCGCCGGTCGAGAGGCCACACAAGCGCCGTGAACATGCGGCAACGGGTGTCATGGCTTACGAGAAACTCAACATCAAACACGACACATCCTATACGGGTTGGCTGGCGGGTGAGTTAATCCGGCGCTTCAATTATATGTGCTGCGAGAGCATAGACGACTTCAACCGGGCCGAGCGTGCCATCACCCCACAGGGGCAGATCAAACACAGCACCTCGCGCCATGAGAAGGATGACCGCCGCGACATTAACAACAGGCGCTACTACGTGCTGGGCTGGGACAACCGCGATAAACTACGCCAGCTTGAAACCGAACTGGACGACTTGCAACGGCAAGTAGCCCAACTCAACGAGCAGCAGCAGACAATGAGCGACCAGCTAGAGCGCCGCCGCCGTGATATTCAACTGCTGGGTGCGCTGCTGACCATCGAAGCTTTCACCGAGATCGACTGGCGCACCCGGCAAACCGAGGTTGATCGCCTGGAGCGTGAACTGGCTGACCTCAACCAGCAGTCGCAGCAGCTTCAACGGCTGGAAAAACAGCGCGACCAACTCAAACAGCAGGTACACGAAACCAACCAGCGGCGCGACGCAATCAACCGGGAGATCACCACGCACGATAACCGTATCGCAGGCTATGAGAGCAGGCTCAAACAGGTGGGGCAACTGCGTGCCAATTGGACAGACGAACACCAGCGTATCTGGGAACAAGTTGGGGATGTGTTGGAGGAGATTGATCGTGAACCGCTGACGATTGACGCGCTCGAGCGCCGACCACAGGAACTTGAGGTGTCTATTCAGCGCAGTGTGGCGAATTTCAAGGGCTTTCAAAACCGCCATGAAGCGACCATCCTCGATGCAATGAATACCTTTAAGCGCGAGTATCCTGGCGAGGGCGTGTCCCTCACAGCGGATATTGTCGCACTGCCCGCGTATGAGGGGATTCACGAGCGACTGGCAACCGATGATCTGCCGAAACACGAAGAACGCTTTAAGAATCTGCTCGACCGCAAGATCACCCTGAGTATTCAGCAGTTCAGTGCCCAGCTTGAAACGCAAGAACGCAATATCGAACGCAGTATTGATGAACTCAATGGCTCACTCGCACAGGTAGATTATGGCGGCGGTTCCATCATTCGTCTGATCGCTGAGCGCAGCACCGATCATGAAATCAGTGATTTTCGGCAGCAGCTTAAGGCTTGTATTCCCAACGTTGGCGATGATTCGCCGGAAGAACTCGAACGCGCCTATACTCGCATCAAAGACCTGATCGAACGGTTCGACAACGACCCGAACTGGATGCGGCGCGTGATTGATGTGCGGCGCTGGCGCGTGTTTGCGGCAGAGCAGACCGACACCGAAGGGCGTCAGGTCGATTATTACAGCGACTCGTCGGGCAAGTCGGGCGGGCAAAAAGCAAAGCTCGCTTATACCATCCTGGCATCAGCTATCGCTTACCAATATGGCCTGCAAGACGCTACCGCCGGGGATCGCTCCTTCCGGCTTGTGGTCATTGATGAGGCGTTCAGTAAATTGGACGATGACAATGCCCAGTTTGCGATGAAGTTGTTCGATCAATTAGGGCTGCAACTCCTTGTCGTCACACCCATGCAGCAGCTTCACATCATTGAGGATTTCGTCCATGCCTATCATGTCGTTGTTAACAACGATACGGGGAGCTATTCACGACTGTTCAACCTAACACAGGCGGAATACCGCGAACGCCGCCGCGAGTTCCAGGCGCAGGGCCAGCGGGCATGATTACGCCGGCGGAAGTCGTCAAGAAGGCAGAGCGCAAGTACCGTAATGTGCTGCGGGCGTACCTGAACAAAGAGGACCTGTTCCCACTGGAATTCCCAGTGGGGCGTCTGTCGAAGAACCTAGTCGAACGCCGCCAACAAATTGACGACCTCCGCCAACGATCTAGAGAAACCACCGGGCAGGGGTACACGCTGGAATGGCAAACGGTCAATCGGCGTAACCTGGGTAAACAGACGACCCCACGCCGCGTCATCATCGAGACACTGGACGATTATCTGGCACTTGTTCGCAAACGCACAGAATATCAGCAGTTTGTAAATGATGTTGAGCGTGTTCGCCGCCGGTTTCCAGCACTAGAGAATTGGATATGTGTTAATCCGCAGGCAGTCATCGACTTCAACGGCCATTGGGATGATCTGCTAGAAGTGTGTGATTACTTTGTGAAGCATCCCCGTCCGAATCTGTATATCCGGGAACTGCCCATATCTGTACACACGAAATTCATTGAGCAGCACAGTCGTGTCCTGCGCGATCTGCTGGATACACTGCTGCCTGCTGATGCGATCACATCCGATACCAACGATTTTAGTCAGCGATTTGGGTTGAAGACCCCACCGCCAAGGATGCGTATAAGGCTGTTAGAAGAACAACTCGATTGGCAATATGGCTTGCGATTGGATGATATGACGCTGCCCGTTCATCAATTGGCGCACTTGCTGGCAGAACACATCCAACCCAAAACCGTTATCATCGCAGAAAATCTGATGAACTTCCTCAAGCTACCCACTTATCCGGCGAGTGTTGGGTTATTTGGGAGCGGGTTCGCGGTGCAATTATTGGCAGATGTCAGGTGGCTGCATCAATGCCGGGTTATCTACTGGGGGGATATTGACGCACACGGCTTTCAATTTTTGTCGGATTTGCGAAAGTTGTTTCCGCATGTGCGTTCCGTGATGATGGATCAGCAAACACTGGACGAGCACGCTGAATATGTTGTGGAGGGAAACCGAGTGCGAGGGGATCGCTTTGACGGTTTAACGGAAGCTGAAGCTATAGTTGCACAGCACGTTCTGGAACATAACTTGCGTCTGGAGCAAGAGCACATATCGCAAGCATATTCGCTTATCCAGCTAGGGCAAATGCTGCGCTCTGGTGGCGATAGCCCGACCTGATTGGATTGAGTTGTTTGGTGATTCTGATCACAACAGCACATTGCCGCACTAATTGGAGAGATGTGCATTCACCAATAAATGCATATCCCCCTCTGTAACTCTCTCTTGTGCCGAGTCAAATGAATTG
>CAYWZS010000011.1:0-64321 GCA_964462905.1 uncultured Anaerolineaceae bacterium | reverse complement strand
AATAACTTTCATGTGACTCTCAGTTTATACTCCTTTTCACCTTATTTACAAGTGACACATGTCATATCTACACTAAAAAGGTATCCTAAAAGAGTATAACCGACGGTCTGTGCGGTGTTCCATAAAGAGATAGACTCCGCGCAATAGGTTGTCTTAATTTTGTGCAGACATATGCCATAAGACCAATTTCACGTATGAAAATCGTTATGCCTGCTATAGGGTTTAACGAGGATTCGGAAAGGATGATCATGCGATGACGAAAACCCGCAACGTAGGGATTTTGATTTTTGAAGAGGTAGAAGTGCTCGATTTCGCCGGGCCGTTTGAGGTGTTCAACGTGACTGGGGAACTCAATGACCCTGCCCCCTTCAACGTTTACATGATCGGAGCGACTGCCGCGCCCGTCAAAACACGCGGCGTCCTTAGCATTAACCCCAATTACAGTGTTCACAACGCTCCCCAAGCGGACATCTTGATTGTCCCCGGTGGCTTCGGCACCCGTGCCCTGCTGGACCGCGAACAACTCCTCATGTGGTTGGCAGACCAACAACCTCGCGTCGAATATCTCTGTAGTGTGTGTACGGGGTCGCTGCTGTTGGGTAAGGCGGGTCTACTGGACGGGCTGACCGCCACCACCCACCACGGCAGCCTGGGCCACCTGCGGCGGCTCGTTAGCGAGGAAACGATTGTCGTGGGTGACCAACGTTACACAGACAACGGCCAAATCCTAACGGCGGGGGGGATTTCCGCCGGGATTGATATGTCCCTGCACCTGGTTCAGCGCCTGCTGGGGGAGTCGGTACTACAAAAGACACTCAAAGAGATGGAATATCACTGGACGCCGTCGCGGGACTTGCGTTGGCTCACGCCGGAAGCGTAACGGTGAAGGTGGTACCCTCCCCGACCGCACTCTTCACGATGATGGTGCCGCCTTCTTGTTCAACAACACGCTGTACAATTGATAAGCCCAGGCCGCTGCCCTTTTGCCGCTTTCGCATTGCATTGTCCACCCGGTAGAAGTGCGAAAAGATTCGGGGCAGGTCCTCCTACGGGATGCCAATACCCGTATCCGTCGCGGTCATCGCATAACCGTTGGCCGCACTTGTTTGTCAGGGTGGCGGTGACTTGCACCCTGGCCTGGGTATAGTACAAAGCATTTTCTATGCGGTTTTGATCATTAGCGTAAATTGGGTAAGATGCCGCGTCGGTGCGTAAGTCAAGCGTGATGCTGTTCTTCTGGGCAAGTTCCTTCTGGTCGTGTGATCTCATCATGTAATGATCCTCCGTCCTGGCTAAGATGAGACGCAATACCTTGCGCCCCATCACCCGCATACAACGGACCAAGTGTGTGTGCTACGTCGCCGGGTTCCGCTGGCCCTGCCCAGACTTGTTCCCGCGCCGCTGGTTCCGTGGCTTGCTTCTGTGCGCGTTACTACGATTGCGCCCACCCCCGGACTTGCCCTTGTTCTTACTGGACCCGTTATGGCGGCCCGCCAGGTTTGTTGGCTCTGGCATCCCCGCCGATGATTGATATGGGTGCTCTGCCACCACCGGGATGTGCATCTGCATCAACCGCTCGATATCTTTCAGATACCCGCGCTCGTCCGTCCCACAGAATGACATCGCAATCCCGTCGGACCCCGCTCGTCCCGTCCGCCCGATACGATGCACATAACTCTCGGACTCGTTCGGCAGGTCGTAGTTAATCACATGGGTGATGTCGTCCACGTCGATGCCCCGCGCCACGATGTCCGTCGCGACCAACACCTGCACCTTGCCCTTCGTGAAGGCCGCCAACGCCCGCTGCCGCGCATTGTTCGACTTGTTGCCGTGGATTGCCTCCGACGGGATTTTCGCCTTGCTCAACTGCTCGCCGAGCCGGTTCGCGCCGCGCTTTGTCCGCGTGAACACCAGCACCCGGAACATATTATGCTCCTCGATCAGGTGAACCAGCAGCTTGCGCTTATCCCCCTTCTCCACGAAGTACACGCTCTGCTCAATTGCATCAACAGGCTTTGTCTCCCGTGCGACTGCCACCTCCAGCGGATTTGTCAGAATTTCGTCTGCTAATGTCCGAATCTCCTTGGACATCGTCGCGCTGAAGAACATCGTCTGCCGTTCGGCGGGGAGTTTCGCCAGAATACGCTTAATATCCGGCAGGAAACCCATGTCCAACATGCGGTCTGCCTCGTCCAGAATCAAAATCTCCAGGTGCTTAAAATGCACCTCGCCTTGGTTCGTCAGGTCCAACAGCCGTCCCGGTGTCGCCACCACAATGTTGACGCCCTGCCGCAGCTGCTTCACCTGCGTGCGCTGGCTCACGCCCCCGAAAATCGTCATGTGGCGCAGGTTCGTATGCTTGCCATACGCCCCCACACTTGCGCTAATCTGTGATGCCAACTCCCGCGTTGGGGCTAAAATCAACGCCTGGATCGCCTTACGGGGCCGTTTGCCCTGGTTGTCAGGATGCTCCGCCAACTGTTGCAGCATCGGCAGCGCGAACGACGCTGTTTTACCCGTGCCCGTCTGCGCCAGCCCGATCACATCGCGCCCTGTCAGCGCCTCTGGGATTGCCTGCACCTGGATTGGTGTGGGTTCGGTGTAGCCCTGGTCTGCGACAGCACGCAACAAGGGGTCGATCAAGTGTAGCTCTTCGAATCGCATAAAGTGGTTTTGACCTTTGAGGTAATGTGACATGGAATGTCCCACATTCGGCAGTTCATGTTTGGCCGAACGCCCACTTATGCGATAGGGGATTAAACGTACCGGAAAAGTGGTCGGACTCATAGGGACAGGGCAAAACCCTGTCTTGGTTGTGTCTCGTGGGTGAGCCTTGCGGGGATAAGATGAACCCTATCCACATTTGGCCCTTGTCTGTCCACTTTAACAGAGAACCGCACCGCGTCAATCCCCCCTTCATCCCTCAGAAATGATCGTCGAGTGGGAGAGAGCCGACGGGGATACAGTCGAACAGGCGTATGTCAATCGTCGTCCATTAGCCCGGTGCGTTGCGGCCCCATCGGATCGTGAACGGCGGTGAAGTCACGCACAAAACGATTCGCATAGTCATTGAGCAACGCCTGTACTCGGTCGGCGCTGTCCGAGCGGAGAACAAGCGCGGCGTGGAAAGGCTTATGTGCCCGCCACACAACCTCAATATCGTTATAGGCACTGAGGTCCGGCGACTCCTGTTTGGCAAGCGTGACGATGAGGCCCGCCTGCTGGCCCGGGATAACGGGGGGGAGTTGGTAGGGTTCACCTGCCATATCCGCGAGTTCAGTCCGCGCCCACTCCGCCCACAGGTTGACACCCGTCGCATTCTCGATCATATCTGCGATGAAGGCTCCGCCAACACGAGCGGCAACCTCCAGGAAGGTATAGCTCCCGTCGTGGTGTGCCTTGATGAACTCGGCGTGGGCAACGCCGCGTGTGTGGCCCACGGCGGTTATCACCTGTTGGTTGAGGTCACGGAGCGCGACTGCGTCCGGGTGGTCTACCGGAAGGGTGCGCGAGGTAAAGACGCCGCCGCCCTGGTAGGTTTGCAGTGGTGGTTCGCCGTACTGTTGAACGCTGTTGAAGACGACCTCGCCGTCCCACACGACCGAATCCACATGAAACACATCACCGGGGACGAACTGTTCCAGCAGGTAGTAGCTCTGGCTGTCTCCCAGGTCATCCAGCGCCCGCCAAACCGCCTCGCTGTCGTCGGCCTTGCGAATACCCATTGTACTCGCCTCGGTACGCGGCTTGAGCAACCAACGCGGGGAGACGCGGCCCATGAACCCGCGAAGGTCATCATAATTGAGGACGCCGATGTACGCCGGGACGGGGATGCCAGCGGCCTTGGCGACATTCCGCATAGCGAGCTTGTCCCGCATTGGCTTCACGGCGCTCAAAGGCTTGCCGGGGAGTTGCAGGTGTTCGCGTAGGATGCCCGCAAGTTCCTGCTCGAACTCGTCCAGCGCGATAATGCGGTCCACCTTGCGCGAACGCAACAGCCAGGTGATCGTGTTGATGACATCCTGGTAGCGTTTGAGTTCAGGCGTAAAAAACACCTCGTCAATGCTGTCCCAGGCCCAGGGCTTGTGCTTGAGTCGCTCCTCGGTCATAAGGTAGGTGCGGCATCCGGCGGCCTTGGCTGCCTGGATGGTTTCGTTGCCTTTGAACTCGCTGGAGATAAACAAAATGGTGGGGTGCGGCATGGTGGGTGGCTCCTCCTGCTGTAAAACAGGCGTACACTAATGAAAAAGCGCCGACATGCAAGGCCGATTTCTGCACATGTTTCGCTTTATTCCCCGGGGTACGATACCTTCTCTAAAGTGACAATGTCTTGAAAGAAAACACCGGGTTGTTCTTTCCAGTTACCGGGGTGTATCGCGTGGATGCGTAGCTGGGTTTGGTCCACAAGCTGTTCCAATCCGTTCATCTGAACACCCACCGCGTTTTCTGGGATCGCTACCCAACCGGGGCTAAACCAGTTCTGGCTATTGTTGATGGGCTGGTCGAAAATCCATTTCGTCTGTGGCGTCATATGGTAGCGTCCTGGGGCATCCTGCCGGTTTGTAATCCCATCGTAGTAGGTATCATCTAGCAAAAAGAAGGTGATGATGGCCTTGCCACCCGGTTTTAGCACCCGGTTGATTTCCTTAAAGTAGAATGTCGCGTCGGCTTCATTTAGATGTGTCCAGACGGAGAGAGCCGTAACGAGGTCCTGGGAGGCATCGGCAATGTCCCAAGGAATATGGGTGCTTCCTTGTTCCATCGTGTAGAACGCATTATTGAGGTTTAAGTGTTGGAATTGAAACCAGGGATCAACATAGTGTTGGCGACAAAATGCAATTTCCTTAGGTATCACATCAATGCCTGTGTATCGTCCACCATCACTGACAAAAGGCTCCCCCGCGATGGCAAGCAGGCCCGAACCACACCCTACATCTAAAATATGTGCGTCACGTTTGCCGTTGAGTTGTGTAAACATCAAGGTCTGAAAGATGCCGATGACGTGTCCCCACTCAACAGCGGCTACTTTTCCACCTGTGCGATTCGGCAGATAGGGAATTAAGCGCAGGTTGCGCGTTCGTCTGATACGCGCTTTGTCTGCATCTAAGCTAAGATGATCCAGGGTGTTCGGGTCGATTGTCTCAAGCGTTGGTTGTTGTGGTGCAGGCGGCGGTGGTGCTTGTTCGCGCTCGATTTCTTCCCAGAGGATGCGACCTTTGGCAATGCCCCACTTTGCCACACGACGGGCAAACGCTTTCGCATGATTATAGACCATAATTTGATACCAATGCTTGAAAGCCAGAAAAATAGACAAAGCAGGTTCGTTGTCTTTGCCACCCCATAACATACCGTATTCTATAGCGCGGTTGTAACCCTCGCCAGATAGAGATCGCTGCGAGCGGTTGGTGTGAGGGGCCGCAAATCCGCCGCTGTGCGCCCCTTGGATTGTCCGCTAAGATTAACGCCATGATAGGGGAATACGCACACAGATAAGGAGTGGATTGCGATGGCAGTTACGCCGCAGAGCGAAGATTTTTCGAAGTGGTACAATGAGATCGTCTACCAGGCGGACCTTGTTGCACAGAGCGAAGTGCGCGGCAGCATGATTATTAAGCCCTACGGCTATGAGTTGTGGGAGGCGATTAAAGGCGGGTTGGACCGTCGTTTTAAGGAGACAGGCCACCAGAACGCCTACTTCCCTCTGTTCATCCCCATGAGCTACCTGCAAAAAGAGGCCGAACACGTCGAAGGGTTCAGCCCAGAACTTGCCGTGGTCACGCACGCAGGTGGCAAGGAGCTAGAGGAGCCGTTGGTCGTGCGCCCCACCAGCGAGACAGTCATTATGGAGGCGTTCAGCAATTGGATTCAGAGCTATCGTGACCTGCCGTTACTGCTCAACCAGTGGGCCAACGTCGTCCGCTGGGAGCTTCGCACCCGCCCGTTCTTGCGGACCTCGGAGTTCTTATGGCAGGAGGGGCACACTGCCCACGCCACCGAGGAAGAGGCCAAGGCCGAAACCCGACAGATGTTGGATGTCTACGCTGACTTTGCCATCACCGACGCCGCCATCCCCGTGATTAAGGGCCGCAAGTCCGAGCGCGAGAAGTTCGCCGGGGCGGTCCACACGCTCACGATTGAGGCGATGATGCGCGATGGCAAGGCGCTCCAGAGTGGTACCTCGCACTTCCTCGGCCAGAACTTCGCCAAGGCGTTCGACATCCAGTATCTCGACAGCGACAACACACAAAAGTATGTCTGGACGACGAGCTGGGGCGTGAGTACGCGCATGGTCGGCGCGGTGGTGATGACGCACGGCGATGACGCTGGGCTACGCTTGCCGCCTAAGATCGCGCCGATTCAGGTGGTGGGCATCCCCATCTATAAGACCCCGGAGCAACGTGAACAGGTGGTCACGGTGTTACAGGAGCTACTGGCGGCGTTGAAGGCGGCGGGGGTTCGTACCCATCTCGATGACCGCGACCAGACTCCCGGCTACAAGTTCAACGAGTGGGAGATGCGCGGGGTTCCGGTGCGCTTGGAAGTCGGCCCGCGTGACCTTGAGAAGAACAACTGTGTGCTGGTCCGCCGAGACATGGAAGGCAAGGCCCGTAAGTCCTTTGAGAGCCAGGACGGGATCGTCGAAACAGTCAATAATCTGCTGGCCGCGTTGCAGGCCGCGCTGCTAGAGCAGGCGACCGCCTTCCGCGATGCGAACATCGCAGACGTAGACAGCTACGACGCCTTCAAAGAGGTGATCGCCAGCGGCAAATGGGCGCGGGGCTGGTGGAACGAAAACCTGGAAAACGAACTCAAGGTCAAGGACGACACCGGCGCGACCCTCCGCTGCTACCCGTTGGAGCAACCCGGCGGTGAGGGTGTGAGCTTCTACGACGGGGCGACTGCGGGGGAGGTTGCGCTGTTCGCGAAGGCGTACTAGGGAAGTGCCGAGTGATGAGCAACGCGCAATGCGTTTCGAGTAGAATCCGTGTAGTAATGTGGGCGGCATACGCTGTGATGGGGTACGCCGCTTTTGCTTATATTGACCTGTGAATGGCGAGGATGGGTGCCTCTCAATATATTATTAGTGGTCGCCTAAAACGGAAAGCTGATTTCATTATGAAAAAATATATTGGTGTCCTGACAGCGGGTGGTGATACGCCCGGCTTGAATGCGGCCATTCGGGCTGTTGGCAAAACAGCCATAAACGAATACAACATGAGCGTCATCGGTTTCCGCGATGGCTTCCGGGGACTCATGGAGAATCGCCACATCGCGATGGATGAGCGTGCGTTATCCGGTATCCTGACGATTGGCGGAACTATTTTGGGGACCAGCCGTGATAAACCTCATAAAATGCTCATCGGCAACAAGAAGATGGACATGACCGAGAAGATTATCGACGTTTACGAGCGCAATAATTTGGATGCGCTGATCTGTTTGGGCGGTGGTGGCACACTTAAAAATGCCTTCCATTTGCATCAAAATGGGCTGAACGTGCTCACACTGCCGAAGACGATTGACAACGATGTGATGGGAACGGATGTGACGTTTGGCTTCGATACGGCTGTCAACATTGCCACGGAAGCGATTGACCGACTCCACAGCACCGCCCACAGTCATCATCGGATTATTGTGGTGGAAATCATGGGACACAATACGGGCTGGTTAGCGTTGGCTTCGGGGATTGCGGGGGGAGCCGATGTGATTCTCATTCCAGAAATTCCCTATGACACGGACAAGGTCGCGAATTCGATTTTGGAGCGGCGACACAGCGGGAAGCACTTTAGCATCGTTGCTGTGTCTGAAGGGGCAATGTCTACTGATCTCAGAGCACGTTATGACAAGGCACAGGCTGCTTTGGAGGAGGCGAAGGCCATCGAAGACAAGAAGGAGCGTAAAACCGCCCGGAAGGCAGCAAAGGCACTGCTGGCTGAACTCGACACAGAGACCGCCTCAAGTACCGTTTACCTCACACGCGAACTGGAGGCGAAAACCCGCCTAGAGTCGCGTGTGACGATTCTGGGGCATGTGCAACGGGGTGGAACCCCTTCACCCGTTGACCGTTTGCTTGCCAGTCGGTTAGGTGCGGCGGCCGCGCACTTTGTCGCCGAAGGGCGGTATGGCGTGATGGTCGCAGCACGCGGCGACGGCTACGAGGCTGTGCCACTGGGGGAGGTTGTCGGTAAGCGGAAAAATATCCCGCTGGATCATCGCTGGATTCAAACAGCGCGTGATCTCGGCACCAGTTTGGGTGACTGACCAGCGCATAATGGCATACCAGAGTGACGCTAGTCCGCCTTAGTCGTAGGGAATGCCCGCAACACCCCACTCATCAGCCGATGGCTTGGGTGCTTCCCCGGACCCCACGACGCTCTGGTCGTATTCCATCACCGTCCCCGTTAGCAACCCGGACTCGTCCGACGCCAGAAACGCAATCGCCCGCGCCGCCTCGTCCGTCTTGATGAGCCGCCCGAACGGCTGGCCCGCCTCCGCTTTTTCGAGCCAGTCATCGCCGCCGCCGTGGAATTCGCGCTGGATCGCGTCCTCGCCGGGGGTGTCCATCCAGCCGAGGTTGATCGCGTTGACGCGAATCTTGTGGCGCATGACGGCGTAGGCGGTGTTGCGCGTCAGCGTGACCAACCCCGCCTTCGAGGTGGAGTAGGGGATGAGAAAGGCCTGTCCACCATGTGCGGCCACACTGGTGATGTTGACAATCGACCCGGCCACGCCGTCGCGATACATGATCTTCACCGCGTCCTGCATTAGTAGGAAGGGCGCACGCACGTTGACCGCCATCATCTTGTCCCACAGGTCCGGCGCAGTATCCCAGATCGTCCCACGGGCCGTCAGTCCGGCAGCGTTCACCAGCACATGCAACGTCCCGAAGTGTTGGTTAGCAGCGGCCATGATCTGCCGAGTTGCGTCAACGTCCGCCAGGTCCGCCGCGACAAAGTGCGCGTCACACCCCGTGGCCCGCAGCGCCGTGACGACCTCCCCGCCGCGCTCGGCGTTGCGCCCGGTGACGATAATCCCGGCTGCGCCCCGGTCTGCCAGCAGATGAGCGGTTGCTGCGCCGAGGCCCTGTGTGCTGCCCGTGACCACGGCGTATTTTCCCTCGAAGGAAGCTGTTTTCGACATCATAAAAAAAATCCCTTGTTGGCACGATTTGATGGTGCTTATCATGCCGCAGGTGTTGGGGTGGGCGCAAGTTGGCCGGGTATAATGGACACATCCGCACAGTACGACGATGTGCGGATGTGCTTTCTTGGTGTGGTGCCTACTTATCCCGGCTGACAGCGAACCCGCTCATGAACTGCCGTTGTAGCAGGATAAACACGATGATCGGTGGAATCGTGGCGATAATGGCCCCGGTGGTCATGGTGCCGAGTTCGTTGATTGCATCAACGCTGTTCAGGCTGTTAAGGCCCACCTGAATTGTCTTGATGTCCTCCTCGCGGTTGATAATCAGCGGCCACAGGTACATGTTCCAGACGTAGACAAACTGGATCACGCATAGCGCACCAATCGCGTTCCAACTTAGTGGGATCAGAATCCGAAAGAGGAACACCAGCGGGTTCGCGCCGTCTAACTGGGCCGAGGAGGAAGTTGCCCTCACCAGGACTTCGGGCGCGACCTGCCCATTACCGATGAGAGCGAAGCGCAGATTCAGCAGGCGTTGACGGACGCGAACTTCGATGTGGTGCGAGAGCCGTTCGCGCTGGGGGAGGTCAGCCTTCACCTCGGCTGGACGTTCCACCGCGCCGGGCCAAACGAGACACAGACGCCGCGTGCCGTGATGACAATCATCTACATGGACCGCGACATGAAACTGGCACAGCCGACCAACGACATGCAGGTGAGCGACTGGCATACGTGGTGTCCCGGCGCGACGGTGGGGGATGTGATCGCCACACCAAAGAACCTGTTGATCTATAGTCGGGGGTAGGTGGGGCGGTTGCCCGCATCAACAAAGAGATACGGCGGCACCATGTCAAATCCGTCGCTTGTCTTGGGGTTAGTCGTCGTCCCTCACACAAACCGGGGTGCATGAGGTGTGTATGAACGTTCAGTTGCGTGTGGTGTCTTGGTCAGGGTAACCCGGTACCGCGTTGGGTACACTGTATAGGGGCGTCAGCCCCATTCGCAACACCTTTCACAGTGAACCCCGCCTGTGTCAGCAGGCTCGCAATGAGATAAAACGATCATTGTCCCCGTCACCGATAACTAACACACGATGATTGTGCATGTTTCTACCCAAAAGTCTTTAAATCTATATTAGCATTAAAAACGAATAGTGGGCGTGTGAAAAACGATCACAAACCGTTGTGCGGCCCCAGCTTCAGATGTACAACCATGTTGAAACAGCGTGAGGCTCTTTTTGTACTGAGCGCCTCACGCTTTGGGGGGCTTATGTCGTCTAGGGCGTCTCCTTGAGAACCCGCACACACGTCCGCGCTAGCAACCCCACACGTTCAAACAGCATCGGCAGGTGGATCATCTCCTCGTCCGTGTGGATGCCGTGGGCAGGCGCACCCATCCCGCAGATCGACGGCGTACCACTGCCGGACACATGGTTGGCATCGCTACCGCCCCCGCGTGCAATCGCAACCACCGGCTGTTCCAGCGCCTTTGCTTCCTCCAGCACAATATCCACCAACTTCTGCGAAGCCTCCGTGCGTTCCATCGGCGGGATGAACGTGTCCACATGGTAAACCGCACTGTCGGAGATACCCAGTTCCAGGTTGCGGGTGGTCGGCTCTAAAATAATCTGCTCAATCTTCTCGCGGGTAGCAACCCCATCGGCAAGCGTCTCATAACGGAAACTCACCGTCGCCTCTACCTCACCGGGGACGGTGTTAGGGGCGCTCCCACCCTTCACCAGCCCAACGTTAACCGAAATGCCGTTCTCCCAGTCGTTGAGGTCACTCAGTTTCACAATCTTCTGCGCCAGCGCGTCAATCGCATTCAAGCCTAGGTTTGGGGTACCGCTGTGGCTGGCCTTGCCCACCACGTTAAAGGTGATCGCGCTGTAACCGCGCCGCTGGTAGACCACACCTAGGTCCACCGTTGCGCTGAGTGTGCCCTGCGGGAACCCCGGCTCCAGGCCAATTGCGTAGTCTGCGCCGTGCTGGTCGCGGTCGCTGAACCAATCGCGAATCGTCGGGGAGCCTTTCTCCTCGTCCGCAGAGACAATCATGCACAAGTCATAATTTTCGTCTGGCATCATTAATTCAACCGCCTTCATCGCCCACAGGCCGATTACCGTTCCGCCCTTAATGTCGCC
Organism: uncultured Anaerolineaceae bacterium; assembly: GCA_964462905.1. Taxonomy (GTDB): domain Bacteria; phylum Chloroflexota; class Anaerolineae; order Aggregatilineales; family Phototrophicaceae; genus DAOTTY01. The sequence goes on along the minus strand of CAYWZS010000011.1, from coordinate 53,037 downwards.
TACACCCGGGCCGCGCACAAAGCCATCGGCCAGTTGCTTGTAGTGTTTGAGGGGGCTATCCGGCGCATGAACCGTGTCCATATGGGTAATTAGCATCAGGCGCTTGCCCATCCCGTTGCCAGATCGAATCAAGCGGTGGCGCTCCTGAATAGGATCGACATCGAAGCCCATGCCGGTTGCCATCCCTTCCAATACGGCCATCGCCTTGTCCACACCATCCGTATTGGCGGTGAAGGTGTTGATGTTGACGAGTTGCTCTAACGCGGCTTCAATATCCTGCTTCTGCTTGTTGATCCAGTTGGGTAAATCGTTGAACTGCATGAGATTTTCCTTGATGTTTAACGTCTGGTCGAGCGCGGTGGGGCCGCGTGACCACAAAAGAGGTGATGCTAGCGTACAATGCCGTGCATTGTACCGAAATGGGACGGGTGTGGCTAACTTTCTGGGGGGGGGGTATTCAGCGCCTTCGCCATTTCCCGGACATCGTACAAAACATTGTGAGTACATCACGGACGAATGTCTCCGGTTTGAGCATCTTGGTGATGTGGTTGTGGAAGCCTGCTGCCAGCGCAATCACCGGGATGTGGGCAGTGGTCGGGGCCACCCTCAGCGATTCGATCAAATCCCAACCGGCCACATTCGGCATAGATAGAGCCGACAAGATGAAGTGTGGTATGTGCTGCTTCGCCAGTTCAATCCCCCCGCCTCTATGCGTCACTATAAGGAGATCCGTGAAGATTTCCTGGGCGGTAAGTTGGTTGGTCAGGTACTCTCGATGGGTAGTGACCGCAGTGCTCAAAGTACGGTCACTTGCCAAAATGTCCACCGTGCGTCGGTGAAATGCAGTGTTCGAGAGGATGAGGTTGAGGGTAGTTTCGCCTTGCTGGGCCAACGGCTGAGGTCATTAATGATTTTTTACTTTTTGGCCGCCGATAGGTCAGTGGTGGACTGCAAGCGCCACAGCGCCGCATAGGGTCCACCCCCCGCGACTAACGCGCTGTGTGTGCCCTGCTCTACGATAGCGCCGTTGTCCATCACGAAAATCTGGTCCGCCGTGTTCACGGTGGACAGGCGATGGGCCACCATCACAATCGTCTTTTGGCCGTGGAGATCACGCAATGCACTTTGAATCAGGCTCTCGGATTGGCTGTCTAAGTTCGACGTAGCCTCGTCCAGAATCAAAATATCCGCCTGTTGCAGCAGCGCACGCGCCAATCCGATACGTTGACGCTGCCCCCCACTCAACCGGGTGCCGCGTTCCCCCACAATCGTTTCATAACCGTGTTCCAGCCCAACAATGAACGTGTGGGCGTTAGCCTGCTGCGCGGCAGTGTAGACCTCATTGTCGGTCGCTTCAGGACGAGCATAGCGAATGTTCTCCAGAATAGACCGATTAAATAGGAAAATATCCTGGCGAACATAGCCGATTTTCGCCCGCCAGTCGCGTAGATCCAACGTCGCAATATCGACCCCATCCGCAAGGACACGCCCGGCGTTAGGGGAGTAGGCACGTGTGAGCAGATGGAGCAGGCTCGTCTTGCCGGACCCGCTGTAGCCCACCACGGCGACTGTCTGCCCACGCGGGATCGTCAACGACACATCCCGCAGTACGACTTCATTTTCGCGGCCAGGGTAAACCAACGAAACCTGTTCCAACGTCAGCCCCGTTTGCAAACCGCTATACGACGCGCCGCCGTGGTCCACCAGTTCCACGTCCTCGTCACGTTCCAACATGTCGAAGATGTACGTTAAATAGGGGAGTGCCGTGCTCAACTGGCCGCTCATCTCGCTAACATCACTAAAGCGCGGCACCCACCGCCACAGTACCAGCACAAACGTCAGTAGGCGCGGCAAAATCGCCGTCCCCTGGATCAGAAAGTAGCCACCCAACATGAACAGCGCCACAAACAGAATCGCAATGGACTGAATCACCGGGGCGCTCAACATAGACCACACCAGCGCCCGGTAGTTGAGTTCCCAGTTGTTGCGGGTGAGGCCACTATAGCGTTCGTATTCGGTGTCCTCGCGGTTCAACAGCCGGATGAGGTGCATCCCCGTGATAATCTCCATGCCCTGCTCGTGTTGGGTGACAGCCGCCTCCCGGTGCCGCGAAGCCACCCGCCGAATTGCCGTCAACAGTCGCCACACAAACACCCCGGTCCCCAGCACCAACACAAACAGAAACGCCGACAACGTCACCGACAGCCACACCAGCACCAGGAAGTAGCCCAGGCTCAAAATCGCCGCCTGAAACAGACCGTTAAGGTTCAACACCACCAGCGAGAGCTTGTCTGCATATATCAGATACGAGGTCATGTCCGCCGTGTTGTAGCGGTCTAATGTGCTCTGCGGTAGGTACAAGGCCCGCTGCATGATCTTCGTCTGCACATTCGTCACGATGTACTGGTTTAAGCGCCCAGCCTGCAAGGTAGATGCATACGACAACCACGACCGCATGAGTTGGGCCAACACCGCCAATACGATCACCGCCCCAAATACAACCCCCGGCTGGTAGGTGTCCACCGCTAATTGCAACCAGTCTCCCAAAAATCCCAGCGAGGCTGTCACCCCGGTAATGTCCGCTTCCGTCACAACCGCCACCCCCAACGCGATCAACGTGAGCGTGTTCGCCTCAAAGAACACGAGAAACACGTTAATCACCAGGATGCGAATAAAGATCGTGCGGTGTGGTTGAATCAACCCCCACAGCATCCGTAGATTTGTGAATGTGGTAGGTAGGTTGAGCTTGGCGAGGAACTGACGCAGTTCCGCCGCCAACGGGAGCTGTTTAGACATATTGAACTCGCGTGTGGTCTGGGCGGGTTTCGTAGTGCCCCTGGCTTTAGTTGTGGGGGCACAGGGTGCCTTATCGTATGGTGCGAAGTGTCAGTCGCGGTACAGCAATACCCACCGACCCTGTGGTTAAGCGCGAACCAAAGCACTACGCCTGAGTATATTGAAGTCCACCCCACATTCAAATACCTGTTGTGCCAGAACAGCCATACTATCTGCTGACCTTATCCGCAACTCAAGTTACAATACCGAACAACAGACAGTGGTGAGATAATCTTACGGACGACGTTGTTCAGCTAACCGTTACCCCAGGGAGCAGAGCCGCCTTCCTTATGCACGCCGCCACATACCAACCTTATCCACGATTCAGGTTAAGAAAGATTCTACGAGACTATGGCTAAGTTCGCTCGCGTGATGGCAACCTTATTTTCCCCAGCACTGCGACACTACCAGTTGCGCGATCTCCCCGCAGACCTTGTCGCTGGTTTAACAATGGCCGTCATGCTGGTACCACAAAGTATGGCTTACGCCCTGTTGGCCGGGTTGCCCCCAATCACCGGACTCTACGCTGCGATTCTTCCGGCAGTGGCTTATGGTCTCCTCGGCTCTACACGCTTCCTCACGGTTGGACCCACGGCGATTACATCCGTGATGACACTCTCCATTCTGGCGGGGCTGGTCCCGGTCGGCAGCGCCACATATGTCCTGTTATCCGCAACGTTGGCACTTTACCTGGGTGTTGTATTCCTGGTGATGGGCTTCCTGAGGCTTGGCTGGCTGGTGAATTTCCTCAGTCAGTCCGTCTTGACTGGCTATGTGAATGCGGCAGCCTTACTCATTCTCATCAGCCAGGTGCAGCACATTACTGGCATTGACACACCCACCACGGCCTTTGCGCCGACGCTGCTGGTATATCCGATGATAAACCTGGGCCAGGCGAACCCAACAGCGTTCATCATCGGGGCAGGCGGCCTTCTGCTCATCCTGCTAGGCCGCGCCTATTTGGATCGGTTGCTGTATCCAGCCGTGAAAAACGAAACGCTTCGATTACTGCTCGTGCGTGCGATACCGTTGGTGGTTCTTATCATGAGCACCGCATTGACTGCCATGCTGGATTTAAACCTGGCAGTCGTCGGGGACATTCCAGCCGGGCTACCCGTATTAAGTTTGCCAACCACAGGGCTACTCAGTTATCCGGCAGAACTAGGGCTAGGTGCTCTAGCTATCGCGTTCGTTGGTTTCATGGAGGCGATTTCCACCGCCAAGACCATCGCAACGCGGGAACGCCAGCGGGTTGATGCCAATCGTGAGTTGTTCGCAATGGGTGTCGCAAACGTCAGCTCAGCCTTAAGCGGTGGCTTTCCAGTGACCACCTCCATCAGTCGCAGTGCTGTGAACCACACTGCCGGGGCACGGTCTGGGCTGTCGTCTGTAGTGGCAGCAGGGGGGTTACTGTTAACCGTCTTGCTGCTTACAGACCTCTTCTATCATTTGCCTCTCGCTGTGTTGGCGGCTGTGGTGATTGCTTCGGTGGTGAGTTTGGTAGACATCTCGCAGGTGCGGCAGATATGGCAGTATAGCCGCTGGGAGACAACCCCGTTTTTCGTAACATTCATTGGCGTGTTTCTGGTCAGCATTCAAGCGGGGATTCTGGCGGGGATCGCAACGTCACTGGCACTCCATCTGTATCGCACAAGCCGCCCCCATATAGCACTGCTGGGGCGTGTCGGTAATACGGAGCTTTATCTGGATGTGCTGCACTATTCGTCCGCACGGATCATGCCAAACACGCTGATCTTTCGTGTGGATGAAAGCCTCTACTTTGCCAATGTACAGTACCTCGAAAACCACTTGCGTAAATTTGTGGCAACCTATTCCCATGTTACTTATCTGGTGTTAGCCTGCGGTGCAGTCAACCGCATCGACGCCAATGGCCTACAGATGATTGCCGCTGTCGTCAAAGAATTTGAAGCAATCGGCATCACCGTATTGATTGCCGAGCTTAAACCAGAGGTTTACAAGCGACTTCGCTCGACACACTTCGTAGAGATTGTCGGGGCGCAACGTTTGTTCGACAGCGTTCACGCGGCGGTGGTCTACGCGGAGAATGAGCCGGATCTTAAACTAGAGGAATATCACATCTGATCCTGATATCCTACAACCTGAACTCAGTAGTTCACGAATACACTGAACCCCCATACCTAACCCCTCCCTTTCCCTGTAAACGGCATATCTTGGGTTAGAGCGGGTCCTTGTAGGGGGTAGGTTTTATTGACATACCGACTGGGGGGTGCTTTTTATACCCCCTTTGTAAGCAGGATCGCGGCTTCCGCATGTCGCCTAACAGTGCGAGCCTACACCATAGCTGACCAGGGCAATATCACCCACTGCGGTGTCATCATGCTGCCCAGCCATCTCCTGGCCGACAGATGCGGATCCATTGGAATCTCCCGCCAGCTCGTTGATGTATTCTTCGATGTTGGTGTAACCATCGTTGTTGCGGTCAGCGATGTTATCGTTGGGATTGCCTGGGTTTAAGCCCCGCTCGCATTCCCAGCTATCCGGCATCCCATCACCGTCAGTGTCGCGTGGTGGGGTGGCAGAACGCAGCGTCGGGTAGCCCGGCGTTTGCGACACGCGGTCGATAATGCGTCCCCCGCCCTCGCGCACATCATTGACGATACGGTGGTCTACCGCGTCACGGCCTGGGTAAATGGCACCCGCGCCTTCCAGCACCCGCTCATACGCCTCTACGGCGCTCCATGTGGTCACGGGTTCAAACCGATGCGGACGGTCGTGGCGGTACCTACCTGGCGCAAAGCGAGAGATTGCCCACTCGTCCATGTTGTTGTTAGGGCGGTTCGGGCCAATGTTGCCCGACAGATAAAACTCCGACGATCCAGGTGGTCCTGAGCCATCGTTATTGATGAAAAACTCCCAGGGTTGGCTGTCAGGCCCTTTCTTGAAGTAGTTGTTGACAATATTTGTGTAAACCGGGGTTCGGCCAGCACTGGTAAGCCCCTGCTTGCCCCAGTTGTAAATCACATTGTTGACGATGTCCGTGCTCGTGTTCGCCTTAATCATCGGGTTGCGCTCGTTGTTGTGTGCAAACAGGTTGTGATGAATGGAAATGTTCTGCGCGTCCCTGCCGATGAGCATCCCCATACTGTGTTTGCCCTCTCGGTGGATGCTGTCCATCAAACCCTCAGAGATAATGTTCCAAGAGTACGTCACATTTTGCGCCGGGTACCAGATAGAGGTGTTTTCGTCCACTGCCCAACTAAACGAGTTGTGGTCAATCACCACGTTGTAAATGCCACTTTTTGCAACAGCAATGGCGTCGCGCTGGTGCCCTGCTGGGCCGCGACGCGCATCACCGGGGCGCACACGCAGGAAGCGAATCAAAACGTTGTGGGTTTCCACGATCAAACCGGCACCTTGCAATGCGATGCCATCCCCAGGGGCAGTTTGCCCGGCAATGTAAACGTATGGGTTTTTGATACGGATATGGCTATCTAAGCGAATGGTGCCACTCACCTCGAAAACGATAATGCGCGGTCCACGCTTACTGACAGCATCGCGCAAGCTACCGGTTCCTGCATCGTTCAGGTTCGTGACAGCGATCACCTCGCCGCCGCGTCCATGTGTGGTGTACGTCCCATGTCCTTCAGCACCGGGGAAGGCTTTTATGTTACCCTGTGCCTCAGATGTCTGGTGCGTTGCCAGTGTCAGCACCAGCAACAATACCAACCAGTGCGCTAGTTTCCTGTACTTGTCCATGTCCATGTCTTTGCACCTTTTCCGGTGTTCAATGATCTACATTTACGTTCTTTACGTGTTGGATATTCATCGTGAACATCGTAAACGACCCGGTGCCTAAACACCCTGATACTTAAGTACCGTAAACGAAAAATGTAAATGTGTAGACGGCGGCCATATTCTACGTTAATGATTCGATTTTTAGGACATCACGAAAGTACGTAACCTCCATCCCCGGCCCTCCCCTCGTAAACGCTAAAACCCCGTCATACCTAGGTTTGAAGCCCCCTCATTGCTTGTAGAGAGCAGGAATTCAGGGTGGGGTGTCGTAAAATCGTGAGCGACCGCATGTCAATGGTATGCTTCTGTTGAATGAACTATTCTCGCCAGAAAATCTATACAACTCGAACAATCTGATAACAAAATCGGGGTAGACCAGGGTCTAAGTATGAATGTAAGCGCGGCAAATGTAACGTAGCCAACAAGTAGTCATTCACCTGCAAAGATACAGCGATTAGGATCAAACTACTTTTTCCAATAGCTTTCGCAACGTCGGATGCACCTTATAAAACACCTCTAGTATACGCTCTGCAAAGTGGGTGGCAGCATACTGCTGCTCGACTTTTGCCCGCCCCTTTGCGCCCATAGACGCCGCTAGTTCTGGGCTTCTGCCAAGCCGTGCGATGCCCTCCGCGATACGGTTGACATCGCCAATATCAACCAGAAAGCCCGTTTCGCCGTCATCAACGATACGACCACTGTCGCCAGCACGTGTTGCCACAATGGGCTTACCCGCCGCCATTGCCTCCATCACGACATTAGGGAAACCTTCTTCTTCGGAGACAAGCGCGAGCATGGTAGCATGATGCTTCAAAAGGGCAGGTACATCACTGCGCTTGCCCAGCAACACCACCTTGTCTTGAATGTCCAAGTCTGCGGCTATTTGCTCGACCAGCTCACGCTTATCACCGTCCCCAACGAGAAACAGACGCAACGCGGGTTCCTGCTCAAGTGCCTGTGCAAATGCCATCAACAGCCAATCCAGGCGTTTTTGCTGCACCAGCCGCCCAACGAAAAACACATTGCGGGTGCCGGGTGGCACCTCAAGCTGTGGCACAGGTGCTGCTTGCGCGTCGAACTCGTCCAGGTCAATCACATTGAGCAACACCTGCACCCGCTGATCGGCAAGCCAACCCAGCGCCCGTAGCTGTTCCTCTGCGAGATACGAATTCACCGCTACGGCGTTGGGTAATGTGCAAATCAACCGAAACAGACGCGGGAACGCTGCCCGTTCGTAGGGAACGCTGTTGCGTAGTGTGCCCACTGTCTTGATCCCCGCCAGCCGCCCGGCAACCCCCAGGTACAAATTGTTATAAGTGCGGGTACACAGCGCAATGTGCGGGTTGAACGCACCCAAAAAACGAGTCAAGTCCAGTGTGCGCCCCAGGGGATTTTTGCGCCTGCCAAACCAGATCGTCGGAATATCCATCTGCCGTAGCTCTTCAAAGCGGGGGGAACCGTTGTTGGTGTAATACACCCGAATGTCCACCCCCGCCGCCTTCAGTGTTTTGGCGATGTAGTAGCTTTGCTTTTGCGCCCCACCCACGTTCAAATCACCGATTACCAGCGCCACGCGCATTGTTTCGCTCATCGTGTTTTGGGTCCTCGTGCTGTTTCGGCTACGGAAAGTTTACGATTGTCTGAGAAGCACACAAAGCTACTGCCCTTGTCGGTGTCTTGGGTGTCTGGCATATCAACACCCATTCCCGCCTACGCCTCACTAAATGCCATTTGCCTGAACTCGGTATTGTGCTCGCTCAGGTCAGCAAATGTGCCGCTATCTGCGATTTCCCCGTCCTTCAGAAAGTAAAGTCGGTCGCACTGCTCAACCGTGCTGAGGCGGTGTGCAATAATGATGAGCGTCTTTTCGCCACTAAGCTGCTCCAGTGCCGCCATCACACCCGCTTCCGTGCGGTTGTCCAATGCGGCGGTCGCCTCGTCCATGATGAGAACCTCCGTCTTGTTGTACAGCGCCCGCGCAATCCCGATACGCTGCCGCTGCCCACCAGAAAAGCGTACACCGTGCTCCCCAACCACCGTGTTGATCCCATTCGGCAGTGTCTGCACGAAGTCTTCTAACTGTGCCGCCTGTATCGCCAGCCATACCCTTTCATCATCAATTTGATTCTTCGGCACGCCAAAGGCGATGTTTGCGCGTAGCTCATCGTCACTCAGGTAAATCGACTGTGGAATGTAGCCGATGCGCCTCTGCCAGTCACGCAGATTATCGTAGATGTTTGCGCCGTCTACCGTGATAGCACCTTCTGTGATGGGTAGTAGCCCGAGGATAATATCAACGAGCGTGGTCTTCCCCGCCCCAGACGACCCAACAAACCCGATGGAATGTCCCTTGGGGATTTCCATCGAGATATTTTTTATCGCCATCTCGTCCGTGTTGGGGTAGCGGTAAGAAATATTGCTGATCTTGATGCTCTCCCGCAGCGGCGGTGTTGGCTCAAATTGTGTCGGGGCACGTATTTCAGCGATGGGTTCTAACGCCACCAGATCATCATAAATGATGTTCAACGCTGGCTGTGTGGCACGCAAACGGTTCAGCGACCTTAACACACGGTTCGCAGATGGCAGCAGCCGGAATGCCGCCGCCGCGAACAACGACAGCGTTGGCAACACCGATGCCGGCGTGTTACCCCGTCCAATCAGCAGCGCCACCACCCCAAGCAGCGCTACAAGTGCCACCGATTCAATGTAATATTGTGGCGTATCCTGTGTGAATCCAATCATATAACGTGCGCGGACCAGGCGCTTACTGTTCTTCTCAAAATTGTCAACGAAGTGCTTCTCCCGCCCCAGGATCTTCGTCAGCTTGACGCCGCCCAACCCCTGATTAACATCTAGGATGATATCGCCCATCGCATCTTGCTGAAGCTTACCCATCCGGGTCACATAGCGCCGTGCAATGAGGTAGAACAACCCCGACGCAACACCAATCAGCCCAAAGGCCCCCAGCGTCGTCACTGGCTCCAAGACCAACAACAGCGCCACAACGAATACAATAATGATCCCCTGTGAGACGATGTTTAGCAGCGATACAAATAATCCAGTCACAGCGTTAATTGAGTCCGTCAAGTTACGCAGCAAACGCGCCGTGTTGCGATTGATATGTTCAGTGTATGGACTGTGCATGTACACGTCAAACAGGCGTGTGCCAACAATCGTGTGAAGTTGATTCACATACACACTGCGCACAAACGCGAGCAATGTCATGTATAGATTTTTCAACACGTAGAATGCACCCAGCCCGATTGTTATCCACAGTAAGAACGTATTCTCTTCTGGTTCTCCCACGAACTGATAGACGCGGAGGAGAATTTCGTTTTCATAAATTTGTTCTGGATCACCAATCAAGGTCACAAATGGCAGGATCAACCCAACACCGAATGTTTCCAGGACAGCACCGACCAAAATCATGATCGTCAGCCCACCTAAGCGCCGCTTGTCTTTACGTTTCAGTAGGTAAAACACCTGTGTGACCAACCCGATGTTCGTCTGTTTTGTTTCTTGCTTCACACTTTTTTGCCTTTTCTCATGTCCCAAGATGGATCACTGCCCAGCACCGTGCCTAGCCTGATAATTCTAGGGTAGGATTCTTTCAAAGACGCCTGCCGCATGTCAAGACCTCACGCCTGCCTCAAGAGCCATATGACGTGCCAAGGGTTACTTTAGCATACACTGCGCAGACGGACAGCATACATAGCGGTTAAAGCGCATCGGTGTCATGTCTGGCTGGCAGTTCACAAATCCTAAGAACGTGTGATGTGAATGTGAAAAAAATATCGCGCATGAAATTTCCAACGCACATGCCGTCAGAAAAAAGGGGACATCTTGAGAATTAACGCCCTATGCTGTGCATATCCCTCACCGGGCGGGGCAAGCGCACACGCACCATTTGGATTATTTGAGTATAATAATCAGCCTACGACACTCATAGCACAAGTCGGGGTCGTACCACCACATGCCGCAGATTCCCTGAAGACCGCACCATGCTTTACTTTTTTCAATGTTTGCCACTAGAAAATTTACGCGTAATTTCTATGCAACTCATAGCTTTGGTGATACGTTACGCATGGATTGTGAACGGGTCGCTTTAATAGGTAGAAGGTACAGGCATCAACATTCTGATAGGGAACGGTTAATCTGAATGTTGAAACCACCAAAAAGCCGCTACTGTGACACCAAAAAAACAATCCCCAAGATACATCCAAGTTAGACAAGTCAAAAGCAAGACCTGTGACATAGCAAGCACATTATTGATGTCACAGACAGATGTGACGGTGTGTCACCGGAGCTTACTGAAAAAATTATTTGTATCAGTCGTGGTTCTTGAGAAATAACAGTCGGTCGTAGGTTGATGACGACAACGTTCTCACCACAGCAAAAATCATCCCAAGGCAGTCGAGTCTATATTCTAGAGGTGGAGAATATGTACAACAACCAATACAAGCAGAAATCGGTACCGGTATTCTGGGGCAGCTTAGAGGGAAATAGCGCCCTGTTGCGCTTGCCCGCTCGTGTCGCCATGAGAAAACTCCCGTTTAGCATCCCGGATCACCGTCTGTTGATGAAAACGGGTGATGGGTTGATCTTTATCTTCTCGGCTATCCTGACGGTGTTAGGTTGGCAGGTTTTCCCCGAAGTTGGGGCGGGGAGTGTCGCAGTTGCCAACCTGTGGGTGATCCCGATCTCCTTGATTCTCTGGTTTGTTGTAGCCAGCGCCAATGACATGTATGGCTCACATGTGTTGGTAGATCGGTTACGCTCGGTACGCTTGGTGCTTATGGTGGGTTTCCAGTTGATACTGGTCTACGCCATCATCCTGTCGATGATTTCCCTCTCCACAGCAGCCCTGCAACTGCATATGCTCTACATCGGTAACGCGCTACTGCTGATGGTGATGTGGCGGATTATGAGTGTCTCCTTGATGCAGTTGACCTTCGAGCCACGCCGGGCATTGCTTGTGGGCCACGGACGAGATGTTGACCGCTTGGTTTCTCATCTAAACGAAACATATGGCGATGTGTACAGAATTGTTGGTTTCGTCGGTCATCGTCCGGACGAGACTGTAACGTCCCTGCCGATGGTGGGCCATATCTCCGAATTATCAATTCTGGTTGAGCGGTTGGGCATCAGCGACATTATTCTGCCAACAAATTACCAGCAAAAGACAGATACGTTCGATGCTGTGCTCAAGCAGTACGAGAATGGTGTCGATTTCGTCACGATGTCCAGCCTGTTTGAACGGATGACGGGCCGCCTCCCAGTCGAGTACATTGGTGACACATGGGCGTCTATCCTGCCGACGAGTGCAAATTCCGACTACAAACGCTGGTACTATCAGGTAATCAAGCGCACTATGGATATCGTGTTTGCTGTCGTGGGGTTGATCTGCTTCGCGGCGATTTTCCCCTTCGTCGCCCTTGCAATTCGGTTGGATTCCAAGGGTAGCATCTTCTACTCTCAAGAGCGTGTCGGGCTAAATGGCAAGCTGTTCCTAATCCACAAGCTCCGCACCATGGTGGAAGATGCTGAAAGCGTCACAGGGGCCGTGTTTGCGCAGAAGGATGATCCGCGTATCACCCGTGTCGGGCGCTTCTTGCGGAAGTCTCGGTTGGATGAGCTACCGCAGTTGTGGTGCGTGCTCAAGGGCGACATGAGCTTCATCGGGCCACGTCCAGAGCGCCCCTTCCATGTGGACCGCCTCGCGGAGAAGATTCCGTTCTACCGTACACGCCTCGTTGCCCGCCCAGGGCTGACAGGGTGGGCGCAGGTGCGCTACGGGTATGGGTCCGACGATAAGGATGCGTTGGCAAAACTAGAATACGATCTCTACTACATCCGTAACGCATCGTTCGTGATGGACATCAACATCATGGTTCGCACGGTTTACAAGGTAGTTTCCCTTAGCGGAATGTAGAAACGTGGTGGTCCGTTACCGATTAGCGTGGCAGTGACCGACGAAGATCATTATGTAATCTCCACCTCAAACCCCCTCCCATCAGGAAAGGGGGTTCTTGCTTTCCCCTTCAAACCCAGGGTCCTCGCTTCTTCTCCTGCGGGGAGCAGGCCAGGAAGTGAGATTTCATACATATAACCGTTCCTTAACGTGGCTGCCTACCATGTCGAAAATCAGTCGCGTATTCGTAGATCAAATTCCCTAACCGCAGAGTAGTTTCCCTCACCATCCACCACAACGACACGCATAACATAATCACCAACAGGTAATGTGAAAACGCCCGGTGCCTCCCCAATAACACCCTCAATTACATCATCGGACTGAATAGAACCTACCGTTGTCCAATTCACGAAGCGCGGCTCTTGACCGTCGATCAACCGATCATCGTCTTTGATCTCTAGTTTGTAATAGCCGTTTGGGTCTGGAATGGTCACAGTGCCAATCAGGGGGACGCGCTCCACAGCAGTGACGCGATTGCCGTTCGCCAGGCTACGCGGAGAGGTAAAGGATATTTCTGCTAAATTGCTGATCTCGTCTGTGCTAATCGCAAACCCAACCTCATACGGTTCCTGGATGTAGTTGCTATCTGGGCCGGTAATGATGAGCCGCAAACGATATCGACCCGGCAAAAGATCATCAGGTAAGTTGGTTAGCACACCATCATGAATGCGAATTGGATTCGCCGCATCGTTCGCAACATGCGCAATCGTTGTCCAGGTGAAGAAGTTGCCACCGATAATTTCCACTCGGTACGATGTCGTTGCCCAATTGAGGAGTGCTGTGCCCGTTACCGGGTCACCAGGCTGTAAAATGGCGTCCGGTTGTGGAGTGTTGATAAACGCCGGGACCGCGTCAAAGTCTGGGCGCACACGGAACGGCACCTCAACAATATCGACAAAGTTCCCGTTAAAATCAACGGCCACCACACGTAAGAACCAATTTCCCCGGTTCAGCGTGGGGAAGGCAGGAACGACACCTAGCGGACCATCGATGACAGCGTCTGTCCTCTGGTCTATCGTGACCCAATCGAATGCTGGTACGCTCTGCATGGGGTCGTTGTTTTGCCAAATGCGCGAAAGCCTGTTGGTGCTGCGGATCTCAATTTTCCAGAATGCCATCGTGTCTGGGTCGAACTGAACAACACCCCGAACAGGAATGGGTTGGTCGTTCACAGTGAATCTCCTCGATGAATCTGGCTCAATGATCGAGACAATACGATTCGGATCATATGGCAGTGGCGTGGGGATCGGTGTAATCGGGATCGGCGTAGGGCCTGCATCAATGACTTGTACCTCGGTTTCAACATCGCCGGCGGTGCTACCAGGGGGCGCTGGGTTGGTCGGGATTGCATTGGGTATTACAGGCACCACAAGCTGTTGCCCGGCGAACACAACGGTATTCACAGCTATCCCGTTCAGCGCCGCGACCTCCTCCGCCGTTGAATCGTAGATTGTTGCGATGCTTTGTAGGGTTTCCCCTGCCTGGACAATGTGCGTTGTCGTCTGCTGGGCAGATGAAATCATCGTTGATGAAAGCGTGAAGAAGATGCTACCGAACAAGATAATGGCAAAAAGAAGGTTAAATCTGCCTACCACATTCTGTTTTTTCATGGGGATATACCTCAGGCTATGCGTGTTTGCTATGTCAGCATCCCAGACTGAGAACCTAATGGTTAGAAAGGGGATGAGATGTCCGATGCTCACGCACCAGACACCTACCTACTATACTGTGTTAACAACGGGGACAGGTTCAGAAGTTTTAACAACCTGGCGTTCAATGAGGGCATTCATAATCTGAACGGCATTATCGTATGGCGTGCTGTCTACCGTGGTCAGGCGCAATTCTGGCGCGAGCGGCGCTTCATAGGGGTCATCGATACCCGTAAAGTCTTTAATCTCGCCGCGACGTGCTTTGGCATACAGACCTTTTGTATCGCGTTCTTCACATACTTCGAGTGGTGTATCAACGAATACCTCAATGAATAGCCCTGGGCCTAACATCGCGCGGACTTCATTACGTGTTGCCCGGTAGGGGCTAACTGCCGCGCAAATCACCAGGCCACCATGACGTACAATCTCTGAGGCGACAAAGCCGATGCGGCGAATGTTCGTATCACGATCTGCTTTGCTAAAGCCCAGCCCTTTGGAAAGGTGTGTTCGGACAACGTCACCATCCAACATCGTGACCGCACGCCCAACCTCGTGCAGCATCTCCATCAGCACTTCAGCAGTGGTGGATTTACCAGCACCACTTAGCCCGGTAAACCAGATGCACAAACCGCGTCGGTGGGTGGGGGGGTATGCCTCACCCAAGATGGCAGCAACTTCTGGGCGCGTAAACCACGCTGGTAAAGCAACACCCTTGCCCAGGTAGTCCTCTCGCACTTGGGTGCCGCTAATGGACAGGGTGCGGGTGCCCTCTGCAACCTCCGAAACCTCCTCATAGCGCTCTTCATCTGGTAGGTACGTCACCAGACGGAACGGCATCATCTGGACGCCAAGTTCTTCTTCATGCTCAGTAACGAGTTCCTGTGCATCATACGGCCCGTAAAACGGCTCTCCCTGGGAGTTTTTACCTGGCCCGGCGTGGTCCCGCCCAACGATAAAGTGAGTGGCACCGTAGTTACGGCGGATGATCGTGTGCCAAACGGCCTCACGCGGGCCACCCATGCGCATTGCCAGTGGTAGCAAGCTCAGGCAGACCCGGCCCCTTTCATAGTAGTTTTCTGTAAGTGCCTTGTATGTGCGTACACGAGTGTAGTGGTCAACATCACCGGGTTTGGTCATGCCGACGACCGGGTGCAGCAGCAGGGTCCCCTCAATCTCGTTCATGGCACGTTTGGTCAGCTCTTCATGAACGCGGTGCATCGGGTTGCGGGTTTGGAAGGCCACAACGTTCTCGCGGCCATAGCTCTGTAAGACCGCACGCGTTTCTGCTGGGGTGCGGCGGATGTCGGTGAAGTCGAAGTGCAGCGGCGTTTCTAAAACACGTAACGGACCAGAAATGCAGAACTTACCCCACTGGTACATCTCTGCAACAATAGGGTGACGGCTGTCTGTCGTCCCGAAGGTCTTTTGGGCAACAGCTTCCACGTCCCAGCTATACTTCTCCTCCACAGTCATAACTGCCAGGATGCGGTTCTTGTCATCGCGCAGCGCAATCTCCATGCCGACGTTCACGCCCTGATCTTCATCGACCGTTAGGACAATGGGCATGGGCCACAAAGTACCATCAGCAAGGCGCATTTCCTCAACCACACCGCTGTGGTCCGCTTGCCCCATAAAGCTGGTGAGCGGGGAAAACGCGCCGACAGCCAACAATTCCAAGTCGCACATCTCACGCATTGAGATCTGAATGGAGTGCAGCCGACCAGCGTGCTGCTTCATGTCCTCATGCTGGGCTGCCGGTATGAGCAGGTCAACCAGTTGGCCGCCATACGGGTCGATAAGTTCTGTCATGAATCTCTCCTCTAGCTATTGAGATGAAAGCAAAAACATAAACAGCCGTATAACTTAATTATGATAAAGTACGCTGCCCAGTTGGTTTTGATGGTACCTCGGCAGGGATTTGACGTGCCAAATCCCTGCTAGGTTAGTCAGGCTTGGTAGGCGGACTGTAACGCCTTGATGATGTTGTCATGTTCGCGTTTGTTAGAAACTACAACGAAGGTATTGTTGATGAGCGTGTCACCAGCAGTAAAGTCCAGGGGCTGTCCATTCATATCCGTGACTTGCCCACCTGCTGCTTCTATGAGGGCCACCCCGGCGGCGTGATCCCAGACTTTTTCTTTGTAGTCCATCTGTGGGGAAACGCGCAGGTATAAGTCCGCATCGCCCATCGCAATCATCGCGTATTTGTCCTGTCCGTCAACCCGCTTGACGATAGGCGTTGCGATGCCAGCGTCGGCGTAAATCTGTGCCATCGTGTCGTGGGCGGCGTGTTTGCTCTCCACACTTTCGACCACAACAAATCCCCCCGTCCCCACATTTTCAGAAACGCGAATCTCGGTCGGCGTGTTGCCACCCAGGTCTTGTGTATAAGCCTTGCCATCATGGGCAAAGAAGATTTTTCCGTCGCTGTTCGGGTAGCCTGGGGAACCCAAGATACCCGCAAAGGGCTTGCGGTCTTTGAGTAACCCCACCGCAATGGTATAGCTGCGCTGCCCCAAAAACCCTCTCGTGCCGTCAATGGGGTCAATAACCCACGTCAATTCAGTGTCGCGCCCCTTGCCATGGTCCAGCCAGGAAACAACCTCGTCCTCAGTAACAGGGGTGCCAACCACCTCGCCAACAAGCGCGACAATACGGTGACGCTGCTCAGCACTGAGTTTTTCTTTGAAATGGGCACCCTGTTCTTCGGAAACAACAGCGTCGTTGGGGTAGTACTGCCGGATTGCCCGGCAGATCACTGCCTGAGAGCCAAAATCGGCAATCGTGACGGGTTCGCGCCCTGGCTTTTCTACGGGTGCCACATCTGTTTTCTGAATATGCTGGCACAACTCGGCAGCCTGCCGAACAGCACCCACAATTTGCAAAAAGTGTTCCATCACTCTGCTCTTCCCCTCGTGCATGTCTGTTATGAAACGCTAAAACCATTCAAACGGAGTATGAGATTATCATAAAGCGTAACGGTTGAGTACCCATCTGCCAGTAAAACGTAATTTTTTATGGAATTCATGAACGTGCCTACGATAGAATGAGGATCGTACATTCTCGGACTAAAGGCTTCACTTTCCATCAATCTTGATGCACACGGTATGCAGGGCAGTTGCACTGAGTGGGTAGTCAGTAGTAAAGTGAGGGAATGTTGCCGTAACAACCCACCTCACTTACAAGGGATGCTGATGAGTCAAATTCAACCGTTTGTCACCGTCATTATGCCCATCCGCAACGAAGAAAAGTTCATCCGGCGCAGTTTGGGTGCAGTCTTAACTCAAGACTACCCCGGTGACCGAATAGAAGTTGTTATTGCCGATGGCATGTCTACCGACCAAACCCGTAAACAAATCAAAGAACTTGGTACAAAATACCCCGATATTCCCATCACCATTGTGGATAACCCAGAACAAATTGTGCCGCATGGTTTTAACCGGGCGCTCCAGGTCGCGAAAGGGGAGATTATTGTTCGTGTGGATGGGCATACAATTATTGAGCCGGACTATGTGACCCAATGCGTTGATGCGCTGCAACGCACCGGCTACGACAACGTTGGCGGGCGCATGGATGCTGTCGGGGAGACAGTTTTTGCCCAGGCGGTTGCCCTAGCAACTAGTTCCCCCTTTGGTGTTGGTGGTGCCAAGTTCCACTTTTCCCAAAAAGAAGAACTTGTCGATACCGTCTACATGGGCGCATGGCACAAAAGCACCTTCGACAAAATCGGCGGCTTTGATGAACGCTTCATCCGCAGCCAGGACTCCGAGTTTAACTATCGGTTGCGTGCCAACGGTGGCAAGATCTTACTCTCGCCCAAAATTAAATCCAAGTATTACGCTCGCAGCAGCGTGTCTAAGCTGTGGAAGCAATACTACCAATACGGCTACTATAAAGTACAAGTGATTTTCCGCCACCCCACCCAGTTCCGCGCTCGTCAGCTGGTGCCGCCAGCGTTCATCCTGGGGCTGCTCGGCGGTGCCCTCATTGCCCCCTTCGTGCCCACTCTACGCAATCTGTGGCTTGTGGGGTTGGTACTCTACATCTTTGGGAATATGGCTTTCTCTCTGCGAATCGCCTCGCGAGAAGGCATCCAATATCTACCGGGGTTGCTGCTCGTTTTCCCCATGCTGCACTTTAGCTGGGGGCTGGGTTTCCTGGATGGGTTATTCAATGTCGTACTACGCAGGCGTGCGCCAGAGCGTTACACGCCGGTACTGCAAGACAAATAGCAGCACCTTAATGGGGGATTGCCAATCGGAAAATATTCATCGCCCTAGCGCCGCCATCCCACGCGCATAGATGTCACGCATCTGGTGGGCAATCCTATCCGCAGAGAAACGCTCGTGTACCCGCCCCATTGCCTGCTCGCCAAGCTGCGCACCGTAGGCTGGGTCTTGGGCAAAGCGGATGATCGCGTCGGCCAGGCTCTCCGCATCCAAATCAGCGATAATCCCAGACTCACCATGCTGCACATGGTCATCTGTCACCCAATCGGCCTTGGCAATGACCGTTGGCAGCCCGGTTGCCATCGCCTCTACAATCGCCTTGCCTAGCCCCTCACTACGGGAGGGAAGCGTAAATACATCTGCCAGCCGCAGCCACTCCGGCACCTGCGCCCCCACATCCCCCAGGAAAACTACCGACTTTTGCAAGTGAAGCGCTGCTATGCGTTTATCTAACGCCTCCAGAAAACTGTTACCCCCGTTGATGAAGTTCGCGTAATCCTCACGCGGTCCGGCGAGATAGAGCATTGCACGGGGCACCTGCTCCCGGATTTTCGGCATGGCATCTATCAGCAGGTCAACCCCCTTGCGCTTTATGACCGAGCCGGAGAAGATAATCACAAAGGCATCTTGTGGCACGTTATGCTTGTGGCGTAATGCCGCCTTCTCATCAGCGCTCTCCACTGGGCGGAACACATCCATGTCAATTGGGCGGCGTACGAGCAGCAACCTGTCATCAGGTATATATGGCCTAGAAACCTCAATCATCTTATCTCCAACGGACATAATCCCCTGGATTTGGCGCAGCATCGCCAATTCAATGTTGCCGCTGCGCCGCTTGCTCACGGTTTGCAGGTCGTCGGAACCCAGCAGGCTCATCGTCACGTAGGTGGGTTTGTGTAGCAGGCGGGTCACCAGAAAAGGCAAATACCAGTGACGCGGATTACCGGCACACTGCACCACATCGTACTTGTTTCGGTTTTTAAGCAGCCACAGCCCACAGTGCAAGTAAAAAAACTGATTACGCAGAAATTGGCTTTTCACTTTCCAATCAGGCAGACGGTAAACAGGTATCCCCTCATGTATGTCATGGGCTGCGGTTTCCGGTGTCACACGGCTGGCGACCAGGCACGCCTCAACACCGATTTTTTGCAACGCCTGCGCCTGGTAAAGCGCCCCGCGCCCCGCGCCATTGTAATCGGGTGGCACAATCCGGTTGATAAATACGACGCGCATATCGTGCTCCTTTACCCTGTTCGCTCGATAATCTGGTCGTAGAACGCCTTGAGCTTCTGGAACCAGTTTTCCACGCTAAACTGCTCAATGACGTGTTGTTGCGCGGCGGCACCCATGGCTCGCATGTTGTCGCGGTCATCCAGCAAGTGGCAAATCGCATCAGCAAGCGCGTCGTTATCGTTGGGTGGTACGAATATACCGGTGCCCTCCTTAACCACATGTTCGGCGTCCCCGACATTGGTAATCACCGGGGGCAACCCCACCGACATAGCCTCCAACAGCGCCACAGATAAGCCCTCAACCAGCGACGAACTGACATACATATCACTTGCTGCCAGCAATTCAGGGACATCGTGACGCCAGCCCGTCAGGTTGACATCATCTTGCAGGCCATGCTGCTCAACCCGCGCTTGCACCTTAGCGAACTCGCCACCGTCACCGACAATGGTCAGAAAGGCATCAGGATGTTTGTCGTGTACTTGCCGGAAGACATCAATCAGCACCGGGAAAGCCTTTAGCGTGGCATAGCGCCCCACGGCTATCAGGATAGGGCGGTTGGGGTCACCAGCAATGTCACGACGTACCTGCAAGCGTTGTTGCGGTGAAAGGGACGGAAGCGGCGAGATGCCGTTCTGGATCACTTTCAGCTTCTCATCACCGACCCAGAAACGATGTGCATCCGCCACAGCATACCCGACCGCCACCACGCCGTTAGACCCATTGCGTACCACCGCCCGCTCAATGCGCGAGCGTAGTTTTTTTGATACCGGGGTGCTATGGAACGAACTGACGACCGGAATCCCCGCCAACCTGCCCATTGAGGTGCCGAGAATATTAGAGTAGGTGAGGTGGGTGTGGATGATGTCGAAGTGTTCTCGAGAGAGGTAATCGTACAGCTTTTTGAAACGGCCCAAGTCGGAAAGCCCACGTCCCTCAAACACCACGACGTCGGCACCTGAGTTCCGGAGTTCGTCGGCAAATTCTTCGCTCACGAGCTTCAAACCAATTACAGTGACGTGAATTCCCTGTTTCTGAGCCTCGGTGGTGAAAGTCGCCACCAAACGCTCAGCCCCTCCGAGGCTTATCCTGTCAACGATCTGGGCAACTTTCATGGGTTAGTGTGGTTTCCTGTGTTATTAGGCCAGATGGATGCTATAAAAATACTTACCAGAAAATACACGTTGAAATATAGTCAGTTTCCGCAAAGTAATTCTACTGTGAAACAGTGCTAGTTTTAACCGCAAATAGGCACCAGTTCAAGATACACACAAGAATGGGCTCCTTGTCAGGATCAAAAATGTGCTAATGAGGGAACTGCCCAGGCGTTTGCTTGTCTCTCAAGCAGTGTGCAGATGGCATTTCAGACTAGAGGCGTCGTATGGCAAGCGGCGATACGAAAAGGTTGAACCCGGTCCCATTCAAACTGGTACAATGATCGGAATCAGGTCATAATTTGTTGGTATGCTGCTTAGGTGTTTAGCTTAATCCCTCTCATATCATGCGGCCATCGCCTATCGCTTGAGCGAAAGGCTCATTGTATTCATCATCCGCCGGAATGTGATAAGGTCACACAGATGCTTATTGTATCTACCTACAAATCAATATACAGGATCTACGTCTGCCCATGTACAAGCTGAAGCTCTTCTCAGATAAGTCCTACCTAACCGCGAATCCCGACCCCTGCCCCATGTTGGTTCCATTTTGGGGCGGTAGCGAGTCCCGTATTTTTTATAAAGGGTATGGCGTTTTCGCGTCTTACATGGAACATGGCAAAGACTTCTTTGACATGGTGGATACAATTGAGGAAGCGGACCTCGTCGTCTTGCCCAGTACCTACTATCGCTACTTAAGTAAAGGCACACAGGCGCAAGCCTATGAACTCGCTGATCGAGCGGCAGCAGCTCAGAAGCCGATTGTCGTGTTCAATGAGCGCGATTGGGACTTTAAATTTCCACGCGACAACGCAATTTTGTTCAGCCCAACGCTGGAACCAGCCAACCCGCGTCCCAATCAATTTGCGGTACCAGGGTGGGCACCCGCTTATGTCAATGATGCCAGCGAAATCCCACTGCGTGAGAAACAAGACAAGCCTGTGGTTGGGTTTTGTGGTTGGGTCAAGCAGCCCGACCTCAAAGAACGCATAGGCCAATTAGGGCGCATGTATGTGCCGCACCTCAACCAGAAGCATCTGGGTGACAATACCGCCCCCTTATATTTCGAGCGTCGCCACCGTTTTCTGCGCCAACGAACCTTGGAGTACTTACAACAGTCCTCAGAAGTCGAAACAAATTTCATCATCAGGGATAAATTCTTCGGTGGTGTACACGCCTACAAAAAAGAAGGTGGTCAGGAGTTGGATGCCAACATGCGCGACCAATTCACCCAACAGTACATTGATAATCTCTTCTCATCCGACTACATCCTCTGTGCACGGGGGCTGGGGAACTTCTCATTCCGGTTCTATGAGACGATGGGATCCGGACGTTTGCCGCTTTTTATCAACACGGACTGTGTGCTGCCCTATGAATTTGAAATCGACTGGTCATCTGAAATGTGCTGGGTTGAAGCCGATGATGTGACAACCGTTGGTCAGGCGCTCGCGGCGTATCATGCCCGGCTTAGTCCAGAGCAATTCGTAGAGAAACAGGTACAGATGCGTAAGCTGTGGGAGGAGTGGTTTTCCCCAGTCGGCTTCTTCAAAAATTTCTACCGCCACATGGATCACGTCCAACTCTAAGTGCCAAAATGAGGCTGTCGCTATACCCTCGAAGCTGACAAGAACATACGGACTGGGCCGTGGCGCATGATCTCACAAGAGCATGATGCGTTAATCCGGTAAACCCGTGAAAACATGCTTGAGAAACGCCACGATATTCCCACCACTAGAATTTGATGTGGTCCATGTGGCGGTAGAAGTTCTTGAAAAACCCGTTTGGCGACAACCACTCCTCCCACAGCCAGCGGTTGCGGCGCTGGCGTTCCTCGAATTCATCAGGCGTCATGGCCTCATGGTACTCAACGAGCCGCTGCGCGACCTGCTTGACATCTTCTGCCTCCATCCATAGGAGTTCATCACGCCAGTTGATC
Organism: uncultured Anaerolineaceae bacterium; assembly: GCA_964462905.1. GTDB lineage: Bacteria > Chloroflexota > Anaerolineae > Aggregatilineales > Phototrophicaceae > DAOTTY01. The sequence goes on along the minus strand of CAYWZS010000011.1, from coordinate 30,256 downwards.
TCGAAGTCGAAGGGTAACACGCAGTTGGTGTTTACAAAAATTGGCAGGCGGGCGCACAGTAACGTCTCGTAGAAACGAAAGGAGTAATTACCCGTGCCACGCGCCGCAATGTTGTAATCGTTGTTTACCATGTTATCAACATATCGGTTGGTGGCCTTCTCCACCGCCTCCTGTTTCCACTCTTTGCCCTGCTGAACCTCAAGAAAGAACGAAGACGTGATGAAGTTGGTTTGTACACGAGCATCTTGCTCTAGATGTCTCAGAATTTCGTAGCGGATAAATCGGTGCTGGTAAAGCTCTTTAACAACCATCCGCTGTGATGAGATGTGACCAATCGGCACCGCCCGCAAGCCAGGAACGTACAGGCGGGCAAACCGCACCATGCGGTTGCGAACCGTTGGTTTGATCACCCGCCCACAGAACCCCACATGTGGATTGTCCTGCTTCGGGCGGATCTCTATGTCGTGCCCGGTGAGGTGGTCTGGTACCCAGGGGGGTTGCCCAAATTGGATGTAAGCTGGATCGCGACGCTCAATCGCAGGATTAAACTGAATGGTGTTCTTGGCTGGTAGCTTTACATCATAGTCGTGGTCGTTGAACACGAGCACATACTTCTGTGACTGGGCCGCTTTTTCCGCGAAAGCGTGGGCGGTGGCCTCCTGATCATAGCGCAGGTAATCGATATATCGGTTTGGCAGCACCGCGAAATCAGCCTCCTCTAGGCTGTCAACATACTCGAAGTACTGGGCTGCATTTTGTAGGTAGGCGGAGTAAATGTCATACTGCTTCCACCATGGTTTGTCATGCAGGCCATCCATATCGACAAACGGAATTAGCATCAACGCTAAAGCGATATATTTGTCTGGGTGGGAGATTCGGTAGTTAAGGTCCGTAGTTATTTTGATGCGTTGTGTGGACATGGTCTGTATTTTTACCCCAGGGCATCAAGTTGCAATACAGTTAAATTTTGCGCTAATTGTCCGGGATTGTACATGAATCTAGCCGCATACGTCAAAAAGGTTTTGTTGAATAAGTGCCCCAATTTGTTAGACAACCTCGCACAGCATGATATACTGATTATGTTTATCTATCAGGCAGGCAAATGAGGAGAAATACACATGCAGGCAAAGGTCTTACTCACCATCTTCATTGCTATCGTTATCGTTGGGCTAACGCCCCCCACCCAAGCACAGCAAGGCGACGCCCCACTCGCAGGCAGCGTCATCTATTTTGCTGAGGAGAACGGGGAGGCCACACGCTTTGACCGTTCCGAACAGGGCATCTCGCGCTATGCTGGCATCGTTAGCCAGTTGGGGGCCACGATGCAAACCCTGGAGTGGAACAGCGGCATCCCTGCCGAAGCCGACCTGCTAATTATCCCCGGCCCGGCCAATGATCTCTCGTCCGACCAAGTCGCCCGGTTGTGGATGTACATTAACAACGGTGGGCGTGTGCTTATTGCCGCTGATGCAATTGAATTTCGGCGCGGTGACATCTTCCGTGCCACCCGCAGCCTTCGCTCCGATCAAGGATTATTTGAACTTTTCTGGCCCGATTTTGGCATTCGCCCAGACGAAAATGTGATCGTTAGCGAAACCGATGACCCTGCGCTGGCCGTTCCGCTGACTGCCGAAGAACCACCGGAAAACCCCGCGTTGCTCAATATCGAATTCACGACAAATAGCATCAACCCCGATGCAGAACTGATGGCAGGCATCGAAGGACCGCTATATCTAGCTGGCGCTCGCAGCGTGTCGCTGGATGCCACCACCCCCAGCCTGCTTACTGTTCCCCTGTTCTTTGCAGAAAGCGGCGTTTATGGCGAAGCAGACTTCAATACCTACCTGAACGAAGGTGTCGCTTCGTTCAACCCCCAGGAAAACGATGTTGATGGGGCAAATTTGCCGCTCGGTGCCGCCATGGTGGATAGCGCCACCAACGCCCGCATCGTGCTACTGGGTGACGTTGATCTCATCACCAATGGCGGTGGCTTCCAATCCTCGCCCAGCTACAGCTCGGCTTTCGTCTACCCTTCCAACGTTCAGCTTGCCACACAAATAACGACCTGGCTTTTGGAGGCAGAAGCACCCGCACTCAACTTCCCAGAGGCAGAACCCACACCGACCGAAACCGCTGCACCGGAAGCAACTGAAGAAAGTACCAGCGACTAACGCAACCGCCTATCGGAAAGGGCCTGAACATGAACGTGCTTCGTCGTTTCGTGCTGGTGACTGTTCTAACGCTACTAGTGGTGAGCCGTGGCTTCACGCAACAAGAGCAAGGCCGCCCACAAGTGGCTTTTGCTGTGAGTGCCGAGCTACAACTTGCTTCGCCAAGCGAGTCCGGTTCGGAGGGGGTTTCCCGGTTTGCCAGTATCTTTAGCCAGCTAGGTGCAGATATCCTTTCCCTTGAAATGGGAAACCCGGTGCCCGGTGACATCGATGTGCTCGTGCTTGTTGGCCCGCGCCGCCCGTTGGCCCTGCGCGATACTGTGAACCTGTATGAATTTTTGCAGCGCGGCGGGCGGCTGCTGCTGGCGCTAGACCCGGACGGCTACGCCGCTACCAACCTCAACACAGACAATATTGGTATCGACCAATTGTTCCTTAATGACTATGGGGTCACATTTCAGACGGATTTGCTGGTGGAACCCTGGTTTACACTGGAAAGCCTGTCAAGCAGCAATCTCGCCGGGGCACACTTCCGCGCCACCCCCGAGGATGTCATCCCACACCCCATCACCCAACCCTTGCTGCAATACGACCTACCGTTGCAGCTTTGGGGGGGGCGCAGCTTAATCGTGGAGCCGTTTGGCGTAGACAGTTTCGGCAGCGCACTCCTTTACGATGACACAGTATATGGCGAAACCGCCAACCGCCTGTTTCGCAATGAAAATGCAGATCCGCTCCTCTATAACCCCGACGAAGACCTCATTGGACGGTTGCCCATTGGTGGTATTGGCATCAACACCACCAATAATGCGACCATTGTGTTGTTAGGCGACGGTGAATCCTTGCAAAATGGCTTTGGCTTGGAATTCGTCCAAGATTCCATCCAACCCCTGTACCCCGGTAACTTCCTATTTGCTGAACGGCTTGCCGCGTGGTTGCTGAACATTCCCCCGGCAAATTACCCCGGCCTGCCAGCGGGCTTCACCTGGGTGGCCGTGGATGGCGTTGCCAACCCCGCCACCGACCTGACCACGTTCCCCACGCCCACCAGCAACAATGATATTGCTGTCGCTGCCGTCTTTAATGACCATTATCTGTATGCCCGTGTCGAAGCAGACAGCCCCCCGCAGCGTATCACGTTTTCCATCCCCACCCCCAACGCGATGCTGAATGGGGCAGCTTCCCCCGCAGGCGTACAGGTGAATGGCGTCCCCCTCCCTGACGCTGCCTTTGCAGCAAATGCCGTTGTCGAAATGCGCCTGCCGCTGCGTATCTTTGGCGATGAGCCGCAACTCTTGGATGTTTGCCTGGAATATGCGAACGAAACCCGCTGCCAGCAACAAACCATTCGCCCTACGCAGCTAACCACCATCGACCCGGTACCGCTACGCATCAACGAGATGCCGTTTGGTACCATCACCTCGACCGAGCTGGTGAATCTACGCACCGGTCCCGATACCTCGTTTGACGTTGCCGCGATCATCAGCCCAGGCGTGCAGGTGGCAATCATCGGCACAGATCCCACGCAAGAGTGGCTGTTTGTACGCACTGGCGCGTTCGAAGGGTGGGTGGCGTCCTTTTTGGTGCCCAACAACACCGACATTGCAACACTAGATGTAATTGACGCCGACGAATAGATCAGGTCAAACCCAATCGTCCGTCTTAATGCCATACTTTTCAGTGAGCAAACGGTTGTATGGCGCAAAATATTCTACCAGTTCTGCACGTACCTGCGCGAAATCGTCGTTTAGCGCCTTTTTGTGAAGTTTGTTCACATGTGTGTCTTGCTTAATCTCGATACTATCCACGCCCAAAAAGTCGAAAATTCGATTCATCGTCTGCTGCGTGTCGCTGTTGAGGTCTTCCAATCGCTCAATATGTACCTGTTCACGAGGGAAGTATGAAAACACTTCGTCTAACTGCTCAACATAGCGCCCACGGGCTTTGTAACCAGAATCGACAATCATGCTGCGCGTCCCTATCTTGAGGCGTTCTTCCTCAGCATCCAGCGCCTCTTTGAACGGCAAAGTCTCGAAACTGCCAATTGCCAAACCCAACTTGTAGTTCGAGAAAGCACGATCAACAGGATTACGCAACATAACAAGCAGCTTTAAATCCGGATTGTACTCGTGAATACGGCGAATCGAGCCAGGATAGTAGATGTAGCAGGGCGTAATTTCGCCAACACTACGAATATCTTCTAGCTTCTTGTCCCCCCATACATTAAAGCGCAACGCATACCACTTATCAGTGCGGCCTTGATGAATGAATTTATCGAAATAATGCAGTTCCTTAAAACGGGCCATCAGCACCTGAGGATTTTCGTTCAGCAGGTTATTCAGTGTCGAAGTACCACAGCGCTGAACACCAATCCCTAAAAACGTAGGGCCACCCCCGATGTGTGTGTTCGTAAGTCTCGCATACGCCAGTCTGAGATCATAAACTAGCTCAGGTTGTTTGGAATTAACCCACTGTTTATACTTTGACCTCAGCCAGTCATATGTCGAAGCATTAAGTGCTTTCTTCAGCGGGGAAGATTCTGTCATAGATCACTCCATGGAACTATTTTCTCCACAGCTATGGTAGTTCCTTATCGGTTGTGTTTATCTTATACAAAACTTGCGATTGGCCTAACATTCTACAGTACCAAATATGGGGTCGGTACCCCCTAAAGGCCAACGATAGTTGCACCACACAAGAATGGCGAATGTCGCCGCTGAAACGCAGCGTACAAAAGTCAATCTCTTGTCTTGGCCTATTTTTATAGATCAATTATTGGTACTATGCCAGCCTAATCAGGCTCAACAAAAGTAGCCATCTTGAGAGTGGAAATCCACCATGCGTAAACCATATTTCGGAATGATTGGCGTAATCGCACAAGGTGACACAACGGTACCGCAGTTCAACCCTCGTGATATGTTCGAGGAAGACCCAGAAAAGACCGTAACGATAAGCTGGCAGGCAGAAGGTTTCCACGCGTGGACGGCACAGTCGTCCACAGCAGCCAATCTTGCGCCAGGCAGCCACACCTCCACCGTACCGCACAGCGGCGATAACAGCGGGTTGGTCTTTGGGCAGTTCTTCGATTTGAACACAGCGCAGCAGCACTGCACGCAGGCGACCGAACAGTTCAACCAGCACAATACCGACAGCTTCACCACTATAAACGGTGCGTGGGTAGGGTGCTTCTGGAACCAGTCCCGTACCCACATCACGTTTGCGCGGGGTCTTGTTGGGGTTGGCGTGCTTTACCTGTGCCAGCAGGATAACCTCATTTACTTCGCCACCGATGTACGGCTTTTTCAACTCGCAGGTCTTGCAGGGGGTATCGATCATCAGGCAATAGTCGAGTTCCTCCACTATCTGTATGTACCGCCCCCCCGTAGCCTGCACGCAGGTATTCTATCTCTGTTGTCGGGGCACTACCTCCAGATCAACAATGGGGATGTGCAGCCGCAACAGCGCTACACACCCTCATACTACCGCCCATCTGCCCACCTCCCAGCGGGTAAGCCCGTCGAGCAGGCGATTGAGGAACATCTGGACGCATTTGAGGAACATTTCACGGAGGCCGTGCGCCGCTGCCTGCCTGCGGACGGCGAAATCGCCCTTACCCTGAGCCGGGGCAAGGATTCTTCCGCTATTGCCATCGCACTGAGCAAACTGTGCCCAGAGCGCGTGACCGCCTACACTGTCGGCTTTGCCAACATAAGTGAAGTCCCAGATGAATCCGAAGATGCAGCCCGGATTGCAAACCATCTGGGGCTGCGTTATATGGCTGTGCAGGTGAGCGATGCGTTAATTGAAGAACATCTGCCACTGTTCACCGAAGTACAGGGGCAGCCGATGGGGGATATTGCCGCACTGAGTTTCTTTATCCTGCTACGCAGCATGTCCCACGATACCGCCGTCATCCTGGACGGCAGCGGTAACGGTCACTACTTTGGTGGCCTTAGCTACTCAAAAGTCATACTACGCTACACCAAGCGGCGGCAACTACAGCAGCGGATACCAGAACCCTTGTGGCATCTACTCGTACATGCCATGACATACGGACCGTCCCGCTACCGCAACCTCGCGAGCTACTGGAAGCAACCGATAGAAGAAATGTTTATTAGCTGGTTTGGTTGGACGAACAACGAACTTGAGCGATTGTTTTCCCACAAAGTGTCTTTTGAAGACACCTATCTCTGGCAAACCATGCGCCATACCTCCACTGAGAATATGGTCATGTTCTTCACGGAATACGTGAATGGGGTGTGGGCACCAGCGTCATCCTTCCGCAAAGGGATCGATTTTGCGAATGCGATTGGCTTTGACTATCGTTATCCCTACATGGACCTCGATTTAGCCAATTTTGTCCACAACCTGCCGACAGAACTTAAACACAGCGATAAAACGTCCAAGGTTTTGCTGCGTGCCTACTTGGACAAATACCTACCGACAGAGATCACCCACAAGCCCAAACAGCCACTGGGTTTCGACGTGTCTTATGTGGTCGGCAAAAACTTGGAGTGGCTGCAACAGTTGCGCCGTGCAGGGCAGTTGGATTTATTGGGCAATATCCATCCGCAGGTGGTTGAGGAAGTCACGGCGCATTACCTGCAAGACCCCACCAACCGCCGCGTTCAGCAAAAAGTATACGCGCTGTGCCTAGCCGCTGCCGTACTGGCTAACCTCACTACGGCACCAAACTAAGCCATCATGCTTTCTAGTGCAGCCCGGCCACCCCATCCTAGCCTGTCACGAAGATGACTCAGCCGCTTCTGCTGTGTAGTTGTGCCGGTATTCTATCGCCATGACCATCATCAGCACCGCCCAGGGACGCACAAAGTCCCAGTTGGCGAAATTCATCGCGATGACCGCATAGATAAACAGTGCCGGCAACCAAAAGGCATTGTCTACCGCATATCGCTTTTCCATCGTGAAGAAGCCCAACACATATTGAAAGGCGAGCAGCATCGCCGGGAACAAACCACTCACTAACGCTATTGTGAGATATGGGTTATGCGAACTTTGAACACGCGAAGGGGTCGCAATAACTAAGCCGTCGCTACCATACCCTAACAACGGAGACTCCCTGATTTGGGCAAGAGCCGTGGGCCAGAGTTCTTCACGGCCCGTTTCTTGCTCCCACCGTTCCTCATAACCAGCAGCGATGGATTTGTAGGTGGGCGTCTGGGTAAAAATACCCGCCCCGATCCCGATGATAAACAATGTGAGCACAATATTGACTAGGCTAGTGGAGCGCGGCACATAGAAAATCATGAAAGCAATCAGCGAGATCCCCATTGCCAACAGTGCCCCTCGGCTCAACGTTAGACCGATGATGAACAGCCCGTGAGCCATCATGCCCCAGGTCCCTATCTTTTCCAGCAAGTTACGTGCGTGGAAGCCCCACATAGCCAGCCCCACACAGGCAAAGCCCATCCACGCGGCAATGCTGTTCGGGTTTCGGAGGTTGCCCCCGCCTTCCAACCGCCCAAAAGCGTTGACCTCCGAATTAGCGTATGATACCACCCCCAAAACATATATCAGGAAAATTATACGCTTCAAAAAGCCGGGCCGGTGGATAAGAAACACGAAGATAATGCTACTCAGGATCAACGTGACAAAGCTATCAAAGAACTTCGTGATGAACTCGCCGTGTGCCAGCCCCACCACAAAGAACAAAAACACAGTCATCAACGTCGAAAGCGTGATGGTAGTGGACTCGAAAATGCGAACAGGGTGCGTTGAGAACAATACCAGCACCGCCGTAAAGCCCAGCATAAGCACACCCAGGTTGTTAATCTGGAAAGCGTAGATGATAAACATGTTCGTGTATAGCAGGTATAGGATGTAAAGCCCTTCAATGACTATCCCAAAACGCTGCTTAGCCAGTTCACTCTGCTGGTAGTAAAGGGTTTGGGTGTTAATCATGATATTCCTCTTACATATACAAAATAGTCACCCACAGCCGAAATCACACCTCACAAGTTCACACCATCGCTCGTTATCAACCTATTGTCAACTTGGGCACGTAGGGTAAAGCGCCCCACACACACGCTACACATCTGGTTGTGGGCTACGGGTAATCTCGTATCTGTTGGATGTCCGGCTGTAATAGTCCTCAAAGCTGAGGTCCACACCGTTCATGATCACGCTTATTTTCTTCTCTGGCAGGTGGCTAAACCGCTCTTTGGCACGCATAACTTCTTGGTTACGGGTCTTTCCCGCCCTTAACACCAACAACACCTCTAGATCAAAGAAGGTCGTGAAGGTGATGCTGTCACTGACGGTGAGGCAAGGCGGCGTATCTAGCAACACGATGTCAAAGTCGGTGGCGGTTTTGAGTAGCTCAATGAAGCGGTGTGCATTGTGCGAGTTCAACATCTCGCTGGGGCTACGGATACCTTCCCCAGCGGGTAGCACATAAAGTCCCTTCACGTCCGTCTTGTGAATATACGATTGCATAATCTCGGCGGTCAACGGTTCAGTGTCGTCGTGCTCTAGCAACGACATCAGGCCCGGACTCTTAGGCACATCGAAAAAGACATGCTGCCTGGGTTGGCGCATATCAGCATCCACCAACAACACTTTAAGATTCGCATCAGCAATCGAAATGGCCTGGTTCGCTACCGTCGTGCTGCATCCGTCAAACTGTGAAGGGCTGGTCACCAGGAACACCTTCTCGCCCCGCTGGAAGCTGCGTGTGAGCAGGTTGGCGCGCAGCGTGCGGTACTCTTCAACCGTGCGGGGGCGTGCCATCTTCTGGTGTAGCAGGTTGTCCTTGGGGACACGGCTGGAAACCATCCGCACTACCCGTCCCACCAGCGGCACATAACGCAGGCGGTTACCAAAGCGGGAAATCACGCCTATAACGGGTATCGGAACCAGCCTGTTGACATCACTCGATGTTTCCAGCGTGTTACGGAAGAAATCGTAGACGATGACCAGCCCCGCCGCAACAAGCGCTCCTAGCACCGCCGCAATAGCCGTGGTTTCGAAGATGTCATGGTCTCTGGGGGAGCGCGGCACACGAGCCGTTTCGGCAATTTGCAGCGTGTTGCGGTCCTCCTTGAGGGCTGCAACCACATTGACTTGACGATGAATGCTGCTCTGGATGCTATCAACGCCTTGTAGCACCACGTTGTATTCCGCTGCCAATGCCTGCATTTCCTCCCGACTACCAGAGAAATTAGCGAGTGCCTCCCCCATCTCACGGGCATCAATCCGCGCCTCATCCAACTGCACATTGAGCCGGTCGATCTCCGCATTAACCTCATTAAACTGTGTACTTTGGGCAACGTTGATACCGGAAATAATCGCGTCTTGCAGAACGAACTGTTCGGCGACGGCATTCGCCACATCAGCCGCTAAAATGGGATCGGTATCCACTGCCTCCAAGCGCAGTAAGGAGGTATCTGGCACCGGTCGCACGCGCACGATACGCGCCACACGCGAGGCTGAAATATCGAGGTGGTCTAACGAGATCGCCGCCGCCTCGCGCACATTAAACGTGTTGATCAGTTGAGCGTAGGTCTGTGTGAGCGACTGCACAGCAGACACGTTGTTGTTGGTGGGGTTAGGGTCAAGGATAGCACTCACCCCAACGTTAATCAGGGCAGTGGTGCGATACTCATTCGGGCGGGTGCTACTGTACAGGTACCCCACCGCAGCAAACAACACCGCGACCACGATAACCAGCCACAACCACTTGCGAAACAAGCGAACGTACTGTTCGATATTCATCATAATAGTGACCTGCGGCACCGTGGGGGCCACCGCGCTCCTTTCTTGCCCAAACAACAGAATAGACCTCTATTGATAGCACAAATCGTCATCATCGAGGTAAACTTTGACGATATTCATGTCACGCGTCGGCAATTTGTGAATATTATGGTGCCGTGCCAACCACAGCCCGTTAGTCCGCGAGCAAGCTACCCCACAATGCCAGTAGTGCGGCTGCGTTTTTATCCCGGTCGAACTGAGTTTCGACCAACTGCCGCCCGCGTTGTGCCATACGTTGCGCGTCGTCCGGGTGGTCATACATATACTTAAGTGCCTGGTACAACACCTCGGCATCGTGCGGTACCACACACAAGCCCGTCTGCTGATCGATGATGATCTCCGGCACCCCGGTCACCTGGGTAGACACCGACGGCACTTCTAACGCCAACGATTCAATCAATACCGTCGGCAGCCCATCCATATCCCCGTTAGCAGCAATCGCACACGCCAGCGCGAACAGGTCACACTCGCGGTAACGCTGGACGACATCCGTCTGCGACATGCGCCCGAGGAAATGCACCGCCTCCGCCACCTGCAAGCGTGCCGCCTGCGCCTTTAGATCATCCATCAGCGGTCCATCACCAATGATGCTCAACTGCGCATCCACACCATCAGCACGTAGTTTCGCAACGGCATCAATCAGGTAGGTGTGGCCCTTCTTCTCAATCAAGCGCCCATTAGACAAAATACGGTAGACGCCGTCGTCAAAGGTAGTCTTTGGCACAGTCGGGTCAAATAGCGCCAAGTTTACCCCATTGTAGATGATGTCAAAGCGTGCCTCCAGGCCGGGCCACTTGTCCAGGATATAGCGTCGGTTGAAGTCGGAAATCACGACGTTTGCCGCCGCGTGGCGGCACTTGATGTCCACAGCACCGTTAATCACCTTGGGGTCCGTGCCAAAGATGTCGATCGCGTGAATCGTCACGGTATAGGGTACACCGCTGACCTTAGAGGCGATCAGCGCCACCGTTGTCGGTGACGTCAGAAAATGGGCGTGCAGCAGGTCATACCCCCACTCCTGGATGCGGTAGCCCAGGTAAAGCCCCTTCGGGACCGCCGCCAAGAACTTGAGCAGCGCATAAATCGATACCCGATGCCCCATCAGTAACTGGTAAAGAATGCCAAACAGCGCGGGTTGCTGGATGAGCATCTGCAACGCCCGCAGCCACACCTGCGGGGCAGTCAGGCGCAACGTGAGCAGTCGCTCCAAAAACGGTTGCTCTACCGCGTGAGGCTGGTCGGGTGCTTCCGATGTCCACACCGCCGCAACATCTACATCCACCCCCAACGCCTGCACCGCCGCCATCTCATAGGCGGTGAACGTCGCACTGATGCTGGGAAAGCGAGATACCACGTACAAAATTTTACCGACTCGTTGGGTCATAAGTCCTTGCTGATCTTCATATAATGGATAATCTGTTGCGTAATGTGTGAAGTGCTTTTGCCTATTTGCATATGTCATAGTGCCCATCATCACCTATAATACTGCGAATGTTTGGAAATGCACAAACGTCGAAACGGGGTCACAAGCTACCATGCAAAAAGTTCGCAAGCGTCTTGTCGTATATGGGAAGCTCGCCCTGCGTGCGCTAGACATGCTACGGGGCAAAAGTTACTATCACCTCGATCAAAAACTGGGACCGCAGTTCGTCCCCGGTCAGTTAGCAGGCTACTACAACGATCTATCTGGCAAGGCAGACTGGCTTGGCGACCTACGCGACGATGGCATCCCGCTCAACCGTGACCCCGACGGCAACCCGGTGATTATCCCGACCACCGTCTTTCAAAAAAGCATTGGGCACTGGGAGATGTGGCTTGCCAGCGGCAAACAAGACGACAACCACCGCCGCGAATTCCTCAAAATCATGGATTGGGCGCTACAAACACAGGATGAACGCGGCGGCTGGGAAGTCTACTTCTTGAAGACGCCCGCCCATAACTCTGTCTATTCCTCCATGACGCAGGGGGAGGCGGCGTCAACACTCGTGCGAGCCTACCACATTACCAATAATGACACCTACCTTACAGCAGCACGCCGCGCCCTGGGCCTGATGCTGTGCCCGGTGGAACAGGGCGGCACAGCCCGCATGGAAGGGAATTTGCTAATTTTAGAAGAATTTCCCAAGCATTTACCCAATACCGTATTTAACGGGTGGATATTTAGCCTATACGGGTTGTATGATTTTCTACTGGTGCAGCACGATGACCAGTTCGCGCAAGCCTTGGCGCAAACGCTAACTGCGTTGGTGGCCTACCTGCCGCACATCGACGCGGGCTATTGGTCCTATTATGATACCAACCGTACCATCGCCAGCCCCTTCTACCAGAAGCTGCACATCGCGCAATTTCGTGCCCTCGCGCTGACGTTCCCAGATCATGCCGCTGCCTTTGATGCAAGCTGGCAACAGATGGAACGGCAAATGAACTCGCGCTTCAATACCGAGAGGGCGGTCGTGGCGAAAACCTGGCAAAAGATCCTGCGTCCGCCAGCGTTTGTCAACCGTTAGCGTCACCCATACGCCGAATCCGTCCGCCCGCATCCACCACGTAAGGAGCTTCGATGACATCAGCGACTGTGCCGGACTTTATCATTGTAGGGGCGCAAAAGAGCGGTACCACCTCCCTGCATCACATTCTGGATCACCACCCGCGCATCTTTATTCCCAAAGACGAAATCTACTTCTTCGACATCGACGACATCCAACAACACTATGACTTCTTCATTTACTTGAAGAACCAACAGCGCTGGACCTATTTTGACTACGAACAGGAGTTTGACCACTACTTTGAGTGGTACACCGCGCACTTCGCAGCGGCACAGGCCGGGCAGCTCATCGGCGAAGACTCCACAACCTATCTAGCCTCCCCCGTCGCGCCAGAACGTATCGCCAAGCTACTACCCAGCGCCAAAATCCTGATGATGTTGCGCGATCCCGTGGCACGGGCCTACTCCCACTACTGGCATTTGGTCGAGTCGCGCCGGGCGGTCTACACCTTCGAGGAAACGCTACAGTACCAGCCTGAGAACATCCTCCAGCGCGGGCGCTACAAGCGGCAAATCGAACACTTTATGGCACACATCCCCACCACCCAGATCAAAGTGATCCTGTTCGAGCACTTCATCCAGAATATCCAGTCCGTCACCGACGAGGTGTGCGACTTTTTGGGAGTGGACGAGCGCCTAGACACCACCACCGTCCCCACCTGGTCCAATAAAACCACCGTCCCTAAAGTGTTATCGCTACAACTGTTGTATAATCGAATCCTGCGTCCGATCAGCAACAAGCGCTTCTTCATCCGCAAAGATTTGCCGGGGCAGCATCGGTCGGCGGGGTCAGGTGAGATGTCATCGCAATCAACCAGCCTCCTCACACAGCTAGCAAAGGTGGATCGGCTGATTGTCGAATTAAACGCAGGCAAGCGCCCGCCTATGACACCCGAAACCCAGGCCTTTTTGCAGAAGTTGTATGCGCGTGAGAACGCTGGCATCTCCGACCTGATCGGAACGGATGTCAGCCAATATTGGACATATATGTCAAGGTAACGGTCGCCATGCAAAAACTCCTATTTATTCACATGGGTAACGTCTCCTACACGAACGTCCGTGTCATAGAGCAGCTTCAAGACAAGTTCGCTGATTATGATGTTGATACCCTGGATGTTGTGCCGTTGTTCCGGCAGCATCGGCTGGCGTTCGCCCTGAATGTGCCGCTCGTCTTCCGCGAGTATGGGAACTTCGGGCGGGGTTGGGCGAAGTTCTCCAGCACCGCATACGGCAGCCGCAAAATCCGTGAGTGGGTCAATCAACATGTGCGCGACAACGACTACCGCTTCACCATCCAAACCCAATCGCTGTACGATGCCAGCACCCCTGGCGTCCCCCATTACGTCTACACAGACCACACCGCCCTGACAAACCTGTACTACCCGGCGTTCAACAAGCTGGACCTGCGCCCCAAAACATTTTTGCAGCGCGAGGCCAGCATCTATCGTAACGCCACCCTTGTCTTTACCTTCAGCAACCACGTGAAGAAGTCACTCATTGAGCTATACCATTGCCACCCAAACAAAGTGCAGCGCGTGGGCGGTGGTGCCAACGTCAAAGTGACAGATATTTCCCCGGCTGACAAAGACTATGCCAACAAAAATATCGTGTTCGTCGGGGTCGACTGGGAACGCAAGGGCGGCCCTGATCTGCTTGAGGCATTTAAAATCGTCTACGAACAACATCCCGACGCCACGCTGACGATTGTCGGCAGCGCCCCAGATATTGATCATCCAGGTGTGAATGTCGTCGGGCGGGTGCCGTCGGAACAGGTCGGAGCGTACTATCATCGTGCGTCCATCTTCGCCATGCCGACCAAACGTGAACCATTCGGCATTGTGTTCGTAGAGGCGATGCACAACTTTCTGCCAATTGTGGCAACCAATATCGGGGCAGTTCCCGACCTCGTCCACGACGGCAAGAGTGGCTTCACTGTGCCAACTGGCGATGTAAACGCGCTGGCCGAGGCGGTGAGTACACTACTGGCGGACCCGGTGCTGTGCCGCACATTTGGGGAATACGGCCACAACCTCGCCAGGGAATATACCTGGGATGCCGTTGGGCATAGGATCCATGACCACATCATAGACACCCTCTAACACGTAAAACCCAGTTAACGACAAGAAAACTCACATGTTTAACTATGCTTCTAGTCGGGCATGTTGGTATGTATATCGTTAGTCAAAGTCAGTATATAGTTAGAATGATTCGAGCTGACCCCGTAGCCGCAAATAGATCACATGGCGTAACCCCACCCTCCCGTCACTGTTTACATTGCCTTCATTTTCTTTCTTTACAACTTCATAAAGCTACCGAAATCAGGTCATTAGCGTGAAATTGATATGTGGTAGGCCAAAAACTATGAAAGAAAAGCGCGTATGTGAAAGAAATAAGACGCAATCTCACCCATAGAACACGTTGTAGTGAAAGTAACACGAAAGAAACATGGATTATCCTTACTATAAGACCTTTTGTGGGAAAAAGGTCTTCAGGATTTATTTATGTTAAGGGTGTGATACGTATGGGCAAGAGTAAGAATCAGATTCGCGGACTGTTGCTCACTGCAACGGTTTCGATTTTACTGCTTTTGACGGTTGTGCCGATTTTCGCGGCAACGCCGACAATCTCGGGCATTACGCCAGGGGACGGTGCAACGGACGTCCGTGTGGACACGAGCATTGCGCTAACCATTAACCTCCCGAATGTGGGTGCGGGTGTAGATGACACCACACTCACCAGCGATAATGTCTACATATACAAGGGGAGCAACCCCGCTGACTTGGTGCCAACGGGCAACAACACGAGCGGGGGATTCGATATTATTGTCATGACCCCGGTGGATTTATTGGAGGTGAACACAACCTACACGGTTGTAGTTACCAGCGGTGTCACCGACCAGAGCGGTGAGGCCTTCGCCCCAGAGCAGTTCTCGTTCACAACAGGGACAGATGGACTACCGCAACCATCGGACATTCAGTTTATCCGGCAAGACCTACCCAACACAGCCGGCTTCGATAAGTTCGCTTCGCTGGACATCAGCCCGGACAACCGCCTATTTGCGCTCGGCCTGACCGGGACGCTTCACATCTGGGACATCAACGCCGATGGAACACTGACAAACTACGAGAGCTTCGCGCTTGGTGCCCCTCGGCTGATGATTGGCCTGGTTTTCGCCTCAGATTACACCAGCGCCAACCCCAGCATTTGGGTAACGCATAACGAACTAGGGTTCAACGGCGCAACCCACTTCACCGGCGGGCTGAGTAAGTTCACACGCAGCGGCAATAGCTTTGTCGAAACGCCCTACATCGTCGGCCTGCCACGTTCTCGTAAAGATCACCTGACGAACAGCTTGGAGTTTGGGCCGGATGGTGCCCTGTACGTGACGCAAGGGTCGATCAGTGCAATGGGTGACCGCGACAACGCCTGGGGCCAACAGCCGGAGACCTTGCTCTCCGCTGCGGTACTCCGCATCGACCTGAATCGGTTGGAAGCATATCGCGCCGCCAACAATGCGCCGCTCGACGTAACAACGGGTGAGACAACCAATAATAATCTCAGCGATGCCCAGAACTATGGTTTTGGGGACCCCGAGCTTTCCACCACCAATACCGACCTCAGCGACCCGACCAAATTCTATAACCCGCAACTTGGTGATGCCTCACCTGTCACGGTGTTTGCATCGGGTATCCGTAACGCCTATGACCTTACATGGCACACCAACCAAGAGCTTTACGTGCCGACAAACGGCTCCGCAAGCGGGGGGAACGCCCCAGAAACCCCGGCCACGTTGCCGGCGGCTTGTGCCAACCGCCTTGATGACGCCTTCAGAGGTGAATTCACTGACAGCGTGCCTGCGATCACGAATATCCCGACGCAGAATGACCTGTTGTTCCGTGCTATTGAGAATGGCTACTACGGCCACCCAAACCCGACCCGCTGCGAGTGGGTCCTCAATGGCGGTAACCCCACCAGCGGCACAGACCTAGTAGAGGTTGGCTTATACCCGGTTGGGACCAATCCAGACCGCAACTGGGGTGGGATTTCCTACAACTTCTTCAACAACAAATCACCAAACGGTGTTATCGAGTATCGTAGCCCGGTATTCGACGGTCAGCTTCAGGGGCAGTTGCTCGTCGTGCGTTTCAGCGGGGGCAACGACATTATCGCCCTCCGCCCAGACGAAACAACGCTCGACATCCCCGAAAGCAACGCCACAACCAGTATCCCTGGTTTTACGGGCTTCGATAACCCGCTAGACCTCATCGAAGACACCCGCAACGGCAACATCTATGTGTCCGAATTTGGCGACCGTAATGGCAACATGCCAGATGGTAAGATTACGCTGCTGCGCCCCAACGACATCGGTGAGGCGTTGGTGGATGCTACTGAGCAGTTGATCTTCAGCGGCCCTAACCAGACACCGCCGAAGGATGTGGTACTGCGTAATGTGGGGACGGCCCCGTTGCAGGTGTCCAGTCTCTCCATTACAGGTGTAGACGGTGGCAGCTTCGATTTCGACGGCGGCAACCCCGGCACGCCTGTGATTAACCCCGGCGAGGGGATTTCGATTCCGATCACCTTTACCCCCACCCGTGGCGAGGGCACATATAACGCGGGGTTGCGGATTATCTCCAACGACCCGGCCACCCCCGTTTACACCGTGTCGCTCAATGGCTTGGGTACGGACGGCAACGGCGGTAACAACGAGCCGTCGCTCCAATATGTGTTAGATACCTTCGGCTACGGTATTACTGTTGGTGACGATGACCTCAGCACCAACCTCATTCACACCGACAACACGCTACAGCGCAACGTGCTTGGGCCGGACGAAATCGTACAGCCGTTGTTCCAGCGAGCAGGCGCTGGCCCGGTGACAGTGACACCGCTTTCCGCCTATGGCCCGAACCAGAACGGCGTGACAACCGTCGTCGGTTGGTACGACCCGACCAACGTCGCCGCACTCAACCCGCTGTTTACCGTGCCCGGCACCGACAGCCAAACACTTTCCCCCGCTTATACCGGGGCAGACGTGTTTACCCCACCGCTGGGGCAGTCATTCGGGTTTTACTCCCTGTGGCCGTTCTTCAGTGACCGGGTTGTCTACAGTGAGGATCGGCTGAATACCTGGGACGATGACCTCCACCATGTGCGCGTCTACCCGACGAAGCTCGCCAACGGGACCATCGTGCCGAACAGCTTCATCGTCGCCACAGAGGAACACCTGAACGGCTGGGACTACAACGACATCGTACTACGTGTAGACAATGTCGAACCAGCGAACATCCTGGGCGGTGTTCTCCGCACAGAGAACCTCGACTGGGTTTTCCCGAACAATGTTGTCGAAGTAGGCCGTTTCCACTGGGACCAGTACCTCACGTTCCAGCGTCACCAGACAAACGACCAGAACCCCTACGTTCACGATGAGGTGACGCTGCGGATTCACAACGACTCCACCTTGCCGGGCGATGTGCTCTACATCAACGGGTTTAACTTCCGCGACAACGTCAACGACGGGCCAGGGGCTAACACACCAACAGAGTTCATCCTGCCGAACGGCGAGGATACATCTGTGTCTTCAGGTAGCCCCATCGCGCTAGACCCCGGCGACAGTTACGACTTGCTGATCCGGTTCGTGTACTCGCGTAACCGTAGCGCCAACAACGAACAACGCACTGCCTTTATGGATATTCTCTCCAGTGACCCGAGCCAGATCTCGAAGCAGATCACACTCAGCGGGGCCTGGCAGGAACGCGCCGAACAGGGCAATGAGCCAGACGTGCAGGAAATTGCACAGTACTTCGGCTTTACCACCGTCGTCGTTGGTCCCGGCCAACAGCTCAACAACCGGGGCCGTATCGAGATCATCGGTGAGGAAGTCATCTCCCCGTTCTGGCAGCGTGTAGATGAAACCCGTCCGCTGTATGTCCGGCAGCTTGCCGCCTATCACTCCTGCTGTACCAACAGCGCGTCCGTCTTCCTACAGCCGAACATCAACGGTGGCAATACCACCCGAATCCTGCGTCATAATGGGGCTGACGGCCAAACCCTGCTGCCGCGTGTCGGCAGTGACTTGGGCCAGGCGACAATCATCCCACCCAACGACGCTTTCGGCTTTAGGATCGACCCGGAGTGGAGCGATCCGCTTCGCAACAATGTAGGGCCGGATGACTGTTCCGGCGGGCGCGACACCTGTGGGCACCATGTCCGCTTCTGGCCGGTGCGCGGTGTGGACCGCACCTTGATGCCAGACACCTTCCTAATGGTGATGGACTACAGTGGCATCAACTACGACTTCAACGACAATGTCTACCTGATAAGCAATGTCAAGCCATTCGGGAACGGCGAGAACGAAGAAGAGTTCGCCTTTGACCTGGAACTGACGGGTAACGGTGCGAGTGACCCGGTAGATATTAGCAACGATGTGGTATACACCTACGAGGTCTTCAACAATGCCTTTGCGGGTGCGCCGGGTGTCAGCTTCGAGCTGTCCAACATCAACGGGTTGACCCTCACCAACCTGACCAGCACCCAGGGCACCTGCGCTGGCACTAGCTGTAACATCGGCGACATGATCGCCGAAGGCCGCGTGACCGTCACGGCGACCTTCAGCGCGTCGCAGCTTGGTATGGTCGGCGCGGACGCAACAGTGAGCGCCGCCGACGAGTTCGATACGACGCAGAACACCAGTAACCTGCAAACGATGATCGAGTCCGGCAATATGGCGACGCTGACCATTGTGAAGGAAGCGGACCCACAGAACAGCCAGTCATTCACGTTTAACGGAACAGGTGGCATCGGCACCTTCCAGATCACGGACGACGGCACGGGTAACAACAACAACTTCGATGTCGCGATCAACTTCCAGGCAAGCGGTGCAACACCCACCGGCTTTGACTTCTCCGATAACGGTGATGCCTACGGCGACCGGGGCAACGGGTTGACCTACGGCTGGCGCAGTGTCAGCAATGGGCAGGCGTTCGACGGGTCGGTTAACGCTCGTAACCGTGGCAGTGGCATCACGCCGGAAAACACAATCATGCACATGCGCTATAACGAGTGCTGCGCCACCGGCAACAGCGGCACGCAAACCCCCATCTACTGGGAAATTGCGGTGCCCAACGGTGAGTATGATGTCGTCGTGGCGCTGGGGGACTCCAACAACGATAACACGACTGCAACTGTCCACGCCGCAACCGCCGAGGGCATCACGATTGCCGACGGTAGCCTGTCCCCAGCCCCGAGTGGTGGCTCCGTGGCAGCGCACACCGCGCTCTACCCGGCGGCCCGCGTAACCGTCACCGACGGTGCGCTGACAATCGACCAGGCAACCAACGGCTTCAACACGAAGATCAAGTACATCACCGTAACAGGCGTGTCTACGCTCAACAACCGCCAGACGTTCAACGTGTTGGCCGGGCAGTACGACTTTACCGAGCAACTCTTGGCGGGCTGGTCGCTAGACAGTGTCACCTGTGATGGCGGCAGTTCCGGCAGTATTACCAGCGGCGTCCGCGTAAGCGTGGTAGCTGGCGACGATGTCACCTGTACGTTTGCCAACTCGCAGACGGGCAGTGTCACCGCACCAATTGCCAACCCGGATACCGCCTCGACGACGGCAGGTGTGGCCGCAACGTTCAACATCACGGCAAACGACACGCCATCCACCGGGCGGACCATCGACAATCTAACGGTCGATCTGGACCAGACAACCATCACCATCGACACCAGCCGCGTCATCCCTGGGGAAGGGACGTTCAGCTACGACCCCTCCACCGACACGATGACGTTCACGCCGGAAATCGGCTTTGTCGGTACGTCCACCATCAGTTACTTAGTGGAAGATGACACGGGCGAACGCTCCAACAACGCGGACATCAGCACGACGGTCAACCCGTCCACCGCTTGTAGCCCGCTTTCGACACTACCGTGTACCCAGCTTGTCGTGGACTACGCCACCAGTGGTTACTGTGCGGCCTTCGACGGAACCGGGGGCAATATCGCCAACACCGGGTTCACGATGGTACAGACATCAACCAACAGCACCGACTACAACACCTACACCGGCCCCGAACTCGCAGACATGCCGGCCTTTAACCCGAACCTGGTCAATGTGACGGGCGGGCAACTCAACCTGACGAGCACACGCGGCATTGCCTTCCGTAACAACAGCACCAGTTCTGACACCAACAACCAGGTCAATACCTTGGGTGTCGGGTTGGATGTGAACCAGGCCATCGAGATCACCACGATCATCGATAGCCCCAACTTTGGTAGCGACAACAGCTCACAGCAGGCGGGCTTGTGGTTCGGTACTGATGAGGACAACTTCGTGAAATTGGTTGTCGTCAATGCAGGTGGTACGCCGAGCCGTATCGAACTGCGGACGGAAGCAGGGGCAATCAGCGAGAATGCCAACCAAATCCTTGTGAACAATCTCTCCGGCCTTGGCTCTGCGCGTATTGAACTGATACTTGTTGTGGACCCGATCGCGGATGAAGTCACAGCCTCGTTCATTGTGGACGGCGGTAGCCCGCAGCCTGTCGGCACGCTGCCCTTCAGCGGCGCTATCATCGACGGGGTAAATGTTGACGGCACCAATATGAGCTTCGCCGGTGTGTTCAACACCTCGCGCCGCTCCGACACAGCCTTCACAACCGCCTTCGATGAGTTCTGCGTGTTCCCAGAGAACAACATCGCGCCAGTCCTGACGGCAGACAGCACGACAATGAATCTCGGTGAGGCGCAGGCTGTCCTAGACATCCTCGCCAACGACTTTGACCCGGACGGCACACTCATCCAGGCGGACGTGGACCTCGACCCGGATACCAGTGTGACGATCACGCAGACCGTGACCGACCCGGACAACAACACCTGGGTTTACACCCCAGCCGACGGATTGCTGACGTTTACCCCGGCACCGGGCTTCGTCGGCACCGCGACCATCATCTATGGTGTCGATGACGACGACAACACGGTCTCTCAAACCACCGCGACGGTGCGCGTCAACGGCGGCCCGGTAACGGTTGACGACGTTACCGCCACCACGGAGGACGCGCCAGTCACCTTCAATATCACCGGCAACGACAGCGACGACGACGGGCTGGATCTGGCGAGTGTCGATCTGGATGACACCGCACCAGACAACCAGATCAGCATCACCAACACCAGCGGCGACTGGCTGTACAACCCCGCCACAGGTGAAGTCACCTTCACCCCTGCTACGGGTTTCACAGGTAGCGCCACGGCTGCCTACACGATTGCGGACACCCTCGGCGCACGCAGCGAGCAGGCCACGCTGACAGTTAGCGTTACCCCGGCGGATGCCGCGCCGTTCCACATCCGCGTGAACGTCGGCGGGCCGGAACTCCCCGCAGCAGACGGTTCCCAACCTGTTTGGCAGGCAGATACCAACGGTAGCCCGTATCCATATCGCAGCGGCGGCCCCAACACCTTCAACGGTGATCTGGGTATCGCGCATCCCGGCCCCATCATCATGACGGACGCCTCTATCCCACCAGCGGCACCCCAGGCGCTGTTCAACACCGAGCGCTGGGATAACGGCGGCACCATCAACTTCGACATCCCCGGCTTCGAGGTCGGCAAGACATATGAGGTGCGCCTCTACTTCGCGGAGTTGTTCAGTGGCGTGACCGCTGGCGGCCAGCGTGTGATGCAGGCTTCCGCCGAGGGGCAGACCTCCACCGCCTTCACCGACATTGACCCGGTTGCTCAGGCTGGGCCAAAAGGTGGCTTCATGCGTAGCATGGAGGTCACCATGACCGACACCGAGATGAACATCATCTTGGGCGCTTCCGTCGAAAACGCGGCGCTGAAGGGCCTGGAGATTATCGAGGTCCAGCCGACCACCATGACCCCACCAGTGGTAACGGCGGACACAGCCACCACCGATGAGAATGTACCTGTTGGGGTGCAAATCCTCAGCAACGATACTGATGATGATGGGTTCGACCTGAACAGCCTGGACCTGGACGACAGCACCAGTGGCGACCAGGCCACTGTGACGGACGCCAGCGGCGAGTGGAGCTTTGACACCAACACGGGAACCCTGACGTTTACCCCGGCCAACGCTTTCACGGGCGTGGCGACAATCAACTACACGATTGCGGACACCCTGGGGGCACGCAGCGGCACGGCGGCAGTTGAGGTGACGGTGAACCCGGCCCCAGACACGGCCTGCTCGCCCATCTCCCCGCTCGCCTGTGACCAGATCGAGGTCAACGTGAGCACAGGCGTCTGCCTGCCGTTCGACGGCAGTGCGGGCAGTGTTTCCAATACGGGCTTCACAATGGTCCAGAATCCGAGCTTTACCACCTACAACGCGGCCCCGCTGCCGGACGCTGATGTCCCCGGCTGGAACCCGGCCCTCATCAACGTGGCGGGCGGCCAACTCGCCATGACGAGCACCAAGGGCATCGCCTTCCGTAACCCGCCGTCACAGAACAACGGTGACAGCAGCGCCAACACCAACACCCAAATCAACACCTTGGGCCTTGGCTTCGACGCCAACGCACCGTATGTGCTCCGCACAACCCTCGTCAACCCGGACTTCTCCGGCTCCGCTGGCAGTAGCTCGCAGCAGGCCGGGCTGTGGTTCGGCCTGGATGAGGACAACTTCGTCAAGCTGGTATTGGTCAAGCGCGGCGGTGGCGGCGGCACCAACACCCAGGTTGAGTTACGCGTGGAGGAGAACTCCAACAGCGCAGACAACGTCACCGCCAACCTCGGCAATATGTCTGGCGGTACGTTCGAGCTTATCCTTGTGGTAAACCCGACGACACAAGAGGCAACTGGCTCCTACAGCATCGACGGCGCGGCCCCAGTATTGCTGGGTACGCAGCCCGTACCGGCTTCCTTCTTCAGCGGCGTTAGCGTAGACGCCACCGCCAACACAATGAGCTTCGGTGGTGTGTTCAACACGCACCGCAACGCAGCCGAGGCTGAATCGTTCACAACCGCCTTCGAGCAGTTCTGCATCGAGCCGGAGACACCCCCGACGATCTACAGCGTATCCGTAGACCCCGCCATTACCAGTGGAGCGGTGTTGCCGGGTGCGCCCACGGTCGTGGACGGGCAAGACCTGACATTCGTTGTCACGCCGGATACAGGCTTCGAGACGACGACGGTCACTGTGGTGGACGGGGCGAATAACCCGGTTGCCTTTACCGACAACGGCGGCGGTGCCTATACCGTGAGCGCGGTCAGCGGTGATCTGACGATCTCCGCCACGTTCACCTCGACGGCGACGTACACGATTACCGCTTCCGCCACCGGGCCGGGGACGGTCACGCCGGACAACGCGACGACCTACACCAACGGCGAGAGTGCCACCTATACCATTACACCAAACGGCGGCGCGTCTATCGTGGATGTGCTGGTCGATGGCGCATCGGTTGGCGCAGTGACGACCTACGAGTTCACAAATATCGCAGCGGATGCCACTATCGAGGCTGTGTTTAACACGCCGCCTGTGGCAAATGTAAACAATGAGACGACCGAAAAGACCGTCACGCTCAATGGTAACGCCATTAGTGACGACACCGACGCCGACACCGACGCGCTTACGGCTGTGGCCGAGACGATTACGTCTAGCCAGGGCGTCAGCGTGACAATGACGGAGAGCGGCGACTACAGCTACACCCCGACAGCCATTTTCGCTGCGCTTGGCGTGGGCGAAACGGCCTCCGATAGCTTCACCTATCAACTGACAGATGGGACGGCTACGGTTGCGGGGACAGTGAATATCACCGTCACCGGGGCCAACGATCTGCCTGTTGCCAATGCGGACACCGCGACGACGGACGAAGACAACACCGTTGCTGGCGTGGTTGTCCTGGATAACGACACCGACAACAACCTGAATGACACGCTCACCGTGAGCAGTGTCGATGTGACGGGTACGCTGGGTACCGCCACAACGGACGGCACCACCGTCACCTACGACCCCAACGCCCAGTTCGAGTATCTGGCAGTGGGTGAATCCGCTACAGATACCTTTAGCTACGTCTTGACGGACGGGTATCCGGGTTCAGCAGCTACAAGCACGGTCACGGTCACCATCAACGGTGTCAATGATAATCCGACAGCAGCCGACATCGCGGTCACGACGACCAAGAGCGCGGCTGTAACGATTGATATACCGTCGAATGTGAGCGACGTGGACACCAGCGATAGCCTAACGGTCGACAGCTTCACGGCCCTGACCGACGGCACCGCGAGCCTTATCAGTGGTGGCACGGACCTCAGCTACGACCCCAGCGGCGCGTTCGATGATCTCGGCGAGGGCGAAACGCAGCAAGTCATCTTCGACTACACCATCGCGGATGGTAACGGCGGCACCGCAACGGCAACGATCACTGTGACTATCACGGGCAACAACGACGCGCCAACTTCCCTGGTGGACACCGGCGCGACCGATGAGGACACCGCGACAAACATCAATGTCCTCGCCAATGACACGGACCCGAACACCAACAACACCCTGAGTGTCGAGAGCGTGGACACGACCGGGACAAGCGGCACCGTTACCAACAACGGTACGGATGTCACGTATAACCCGAACGGCCAGTTTGAATCGCTGGCGGCAGGTGAGACAGCAACCGATACCTTCACCTACATCACAGCGGATAACCTCGGTGCGACCAGCACCCCAGCCACCGTGGAAGTCACGATCAATGGCGTGAATGATGCGCCCGTGACGACCGTCGCGGATGTCGGCGTGGTGAAGGACAGTACGCTCACCATCACACCGTTGAGCAATGTCACCGACCCAGACACCGCTAACGTCCTGAGTATCTTGTCTGTCAACACCGATAACCTGACAGGCACCCTGACGGACAACGGCGACGGCAGCTACACCTACAACCCGTCCCCGGCCTATGACGGCCTGGGCAACGAGTCACAGACAACCAGCTTCACCTACATCGTCACCGATGGAACCGTTCAGGTCGAAGGTACGGTGAACATCAACGTCACCGGGGCGAACGACCTCCCGGTGGCTGTGGATGACACAGGGAGTGTGAACGCCGACGCCACGGTCACGCTGAATCTGGTCGATAACGACACCGACCTCAACAACGATGCCCTGAGCATTGGCACGCTAGACCTTGCGGGTATCCAGGGGGCCGTCACGGATAACGGCGACGGTACCATCACCTATAACCCGGACGGCAACTTCGACAGCCTGGCGGGTGGTGCCACTGCCACTGTAACCTTCACGTACTTCGTGCAGGACAGCAACAACGCCCAAAGCGCCGCCGCCGCTACAGTAACGATCACAGTGAACGGCGTGAACGACGCGCCAGTGCTGGCGGATGACAGCATCACGACGGACCAGAACACGGTCTCCGCTATGCTGAACTTGCTGGCAAATGACGGCGACCCGGACACAGGCGACACGCTCACGTTTGTCGGTATCGACACGACCGGGGCAGTCGGCACGCTGAACGACAACGGCGACGGCACCGTCACCTACGACCCGAACGGCCAGTTCAACAACCTGGACAGTGGCGAGTCGGCAACGGCAACCTTCACCTACACCGTCCAGGACGGCACCAACGTCCAGCAGACGGCAAACCTCGTCGTGACGATCAATGGCGTGAACGACGCGCCAGTCGCCGTGGCGGACAGCTACACCTTCGCAACTGGGGCGACGATCACCGTTAGCAACCCGGCTGATGGTGTGCTTGCCAACGACAGCGACCCCGACACCAACGACACACCAGAACCGCGCCTGCAAACCGCTGGTACGCAGGGCGGCAGCATCGTGCTGAACGCGGACGGCACGTTCACCTACACACCACCAGCAGCATTCCTGGTTTTGGGTGCGAACGAAACCGCGAGCGAAACCTTCACCTACCTCGTCGGTGACGGCGAAGCCGACTCTGCCCCGGTCGAGATCGTCATCACGGTCAACGGTGCGAACCAGATCCCGGTCGCCAACGCCGACAACGCTAGTATCGATGAGGACAACTTGGTTATCATCAACCTGTTGGCTAACGATACCGACCCGAACCCGGCTGATGTGGCGAACCTTGCGATTGCCAGTGTGGACGCCACCAGCACCAACGGGGCCACCATCACCAACAACGGGGACGGCACCGTCACCTATGACCCGACCAGCGCGAGCAGTATTCAGGCCTTCCCGGTAGGGGCCAATGTGACGGACACGTTCGAGTACACCATCACGGACGGCGACGCGGCATCCACACCTGCGACTGTCAGTGTCAACGTGACGGGCATTGACGATGCACCGCAGCTTGTGGAAGACGCCAACAGCACGGACAGCCAGACGGTGCTCAACATCGACGCGGCCAATGGTTTGCTGTCCAATGACGAGGATGCCGAGGGCGACAGCTTCACGGTCATCAACTTCCAGGCTACGAGTAACCTGGGCGCAACTGTAACTGTCGATAACAATGGTGCCTACACCTATGACCCGACAGGTTCCGACACGCTCCAGAACTTGCAGGACGGCGCGTTTGTCGAGGACGAGTTCACCTACACGGTGACGGGCAACATCACGGCGACAGTACGCATCACCGTGCGCGGGGAGTCCGTGTTGGTGCCAACGACTGTGGATGATTCGCAGCCCGGCGTGCTGGCGCAACAGCAGGTTAGCATTGACGTGCTCGCCAACGACACCTTCCAGGGTGCTGCCAACATCAACATCGTCAGCAACACGAATATAGGTATCGTAACGGTTGAAGGCAATATGGTGACCTACACCGCGCCAGACACCATCAGCCAGAACAACACAACGTTCACCTACGAGATTGTCGACGCCACTGGGCAAACGTCTAACGTGGCGACGGTAACGATTGTGTTCAATCAGAATGGGCCGTCCTTCGACCTCATCGCCAACCCGATGACGCAGACGATACCGCGTGACCTGGATGCAACCTTCGACATCACGGTCATCAACAACGG
This sequence comes from uncultured Anaerolineaceae bacterium, assembly GCA_964462905.1. Classification (GTDB taxonomy): domain Bacteria; phylum Chloroflexota; class Anaerolineae; order Aggregatilineales; family Phototrophicaceae; genus DAOTTY01. The sequence continues at coordinate 2,818 of CAYWZS010000011.1, read as the reverse complement.
GAATATTGAACTGACGGACATCGATATCAACTTCGAGGATTACTTCGACGTATGCAGTGTAGATGATATGACGGGTGTGATCTCGCTGTTGCCGGGTGAAAGCCGGACGATAACCTGCCAGATGCTTGGTGTCGTCGGCCCAGACGAGGTGACTGGTACAGGTGCGATCAACATCACCCTGACGGGCGTTGCCAACGACACGGCAGTCACACAGGCCCCCAATGCGGAGTTCCGTACCATCAGCCAGCGGGGTGCGCCCAGCTACCAGGCGTTGAACGTGGTGGTGAACCTGGTCGTGAATGTGGTTGCGAACCAACCGCCGACAGCGGCAAATGACGCAGCCACCGTCACAACGGGCCAACCAGCGGACATCAACGTGTTGAACAACGATATCGACCCGGAGAACCGTCTGGATACCAACTCGGTGCGGATTACAACAGCACCAGCCAATGGTGCGGTCGCGATCAACAACGGCGTTGTGAACTACACCTCCAACGGCGGTTTCACAGGGAACGACGCACTCAGCTACGAGGTTTGTGACCAGAGTGCCCAATGTGCTAGCGCAGATGTTGCCATCACGGTGAGCAATGTGCCGACGAACGATAGCAACGACGACGATAGCGATGATGCTAACAACGACAACAACAACGCCGATGGTGCGGTGTCGGCCTCGGCGGGCGCTGCAACCCCGGTAACGGTTCAGCAGCTTGGCCTCCAGAACCCGAATGGTAATCTGGACTGGGTCTTGGCGATTACCAACAACAACCCAACACCTGTTACCAACTTTGTCTTGACGCAGACCTTGCCGAATGGGGTGTCGATCATCAACGGTGTGAGCGATACCGGGCAGGTACAGGTCAACGGACCGCTTGCAACATTGACGATTCCAGTCTTACAACCAGGGCAGCGTCTCACCTTCACGGTCACGACGACGGTGATGGGTGGGCAGATGACTGCCACCGCCTGCTATACCACGGACGGTGCAGCAGAACAATGTGTCGAGGGTGTTGCAGTAACGTCCCTGCCACGTACCGGGGAAACCCCCTGGTGGCGTAATGTGCTGATTGCAGTGTTCACGGGCCTGAGTGGTCTGGTGGCGCTGCGGGTAGCAGCATTGCCCACCACGTGGCAGGCACCCAAGCAGCGGTAAGCTGCCTCATACGTAGAGGGGTGGGTCTCCCACAAGGCCCACCCGTCGTGTACACTCACGTAGTCGGCGTACCCCGCCGGCTATTTTGCTTTAAACAAGTTCGGCGGATAGCAGGCTGTGGGGCAGGTTTCACGTATCTCAAACAAGTTGGCCGCGCAATCTTTTAGGCCACCAGGGTAGATGATTGACCCCATGCAACCGTGCATATTTAGAGTGTACGCAGGCTATAACCCTTGTCGCGTATCGTCTGGATTTTGAAGCCGGGGTTGGCCTTCTTAATCACGGCGCGGATTCTTGTCATCTGCATGTGGATGCGGTGGCGGGTGTCGTCGTCGTCCTGCCACAGTTCACCCAGAGATTCATATAGCACAGTGCGCCCCTGGTTTTGCGCCAGCGTGTACAGAATATCGAACTGGATGGCGGACAGTTCCATCTCTACCCCTCTAAAGTAGACAGCCCGTTCGCGTGGGTTGATGTAAGCATCCCCCACGCGCAGGGGCGGGTAATGGGCGTAGGGCTGGGTGATGAGTTTCAGCGCATGACGTAATCGTACCTGAATCCCTTGCCCGTGTAGCGCCGTCAACACCTCTGTCGCCCCGGCTGCCTGCCAGTCGGCACCCGCTAATTCGGTGTTGGGGTGTTCCACCAGGATGACCGACAAATCCGTGTCTACCACAACCTCTGCACACAGTTGCAGCACATCCTCCACACTGCCTATGCTCGTACTCAGCAGAACAATGTCTATGGCGTGTTCATCTATCGCTTTGAACGCCATGTGCGGACGATTGTACAGCCATAAGTCGTATCCGAACTGGCGCAGTACTGGGCGCAATACATTTTCTTCCGTGTAGTCCTCGCTCAACAGCAGCGCCACACGTTCCAGGGGTTTTGGGGTGGGCGCGGTTGGGGTGGTGGCGATGGCGGGACGTTCTGAGCGCACACGGGTGAAATGCAATGTAACCTGAAACTTGTTGTCGTTGATGTGTGTTTCTATCCGGGTGCCCTGGCGTTTTAAGCTTTGTACAGTCCCGGCAATCTGAACGATTTGTGTATGTCGTAGGTGGGTCAGCTTACCGTCCAGTGCTTCGTCCAGTATATAAGAGCGTACCGTGTAGTACGGTTGGTCGAGCGAAATAATAAGCTCAACCACATCGCCAGTCGTCGCAAGTTTAAGTTCAGGTTTGACGTGCCGTGTCATCGTCTGGACAAGGTTTAACAGCACCCCAAGCGCAGCCCGCGTGATCGTCTCGTCTAACACGGTGGGAATATCATTATTCAGGTTAGGGAAGTCCCAGAGAGATTTTTTGAGGTCGTTTGTCTCGTCGGAAAATACGGCTTTGAGCAGCGCCGGCAGGGAGTGTAGTCGCTGCTGGGGGTTGGGGTCTTGTACGAGCATCTGGTAAAGATCGACCTGTTTTTCTAGGTCATCTAGCTGCTGCATCAATGTGCCCAATATATAATTCATGTCCAGGCTTGTGTCTTTGTCACACAGCGCACGAGTTTGGACGATCCACGCCTGAATCTCGCGTGTCATCTGGGCGAAGGTTCGGTTCGCACTGGCCTGTTGTACCGGGGTTATTTTGATCACCCAGCGCGGGCTATCCTCAAACCGTGCGAATTTGACCAGCACAGGACCATGCGCGTACAACCTTATCTCTTGAGAGACTT